>PMMM01000214.1 GCA_003162245.1 Phycisphaerales bacterium | reverse complement strand
GGCCCGCCCCGCACCGCCGATACAGCCGCACCGGCAGCGGAGTCGCGCATCATGCCCGCCGCCCGCCGCGCCTTGGCCGACGCCGGCCTGCAACCGTCCGACGTCCGGCCCACCGGCCCCGGCGGTCGCTTGCTGAAGGAAGACGTGCAACGCCACGTTGCGGGCGACGGTGCCACCCGGGAGGGCGAGGCTCCCGCCGAGCCGCAGCGTCCCGCGGCACCGACGGCCGGCGCCGACGGCTATCGCCAGGAAGAAGCGGTCCCCATGACCATGCTCCGCCGCCGCATCGCCCAGCGCCTCGTCGAGGCCAACCAGACGATGGCGATGCTGACGACCTTCAACGAGGTCGACNNTGTCCTTCTTCGTCAAGGCCGCCATCGACGCCCTCAAACAATGGCCCGCGGCCAACGCCGAGATCCGCGGCGACAGCATCGTCTACAAGAACTACTACGACATCGGCGTCGCCGTCAGCACTGAGCACGGCCTCGTCGTCCCGGTTATCCGCGACGCCGAGCGGCTGAGCTTCGCCGAGGTCGAGCTGGCGATCGCCGACCTCGCGGCCCGCGCCCGCGACCGCAAGATCACCATCGAGGAGCTGCAGGGCGGCACGTTCACAATCACCAACGGCGGCGTGTTCGGCTCGCTGCTCGCGACGCCGATCATCNNATCCGCCCGATGATGTACGTCGCGCTGACGTACGACCACCGCATCATCGACGGCCGCGAGTCGGTGTCGTTCCTCAAGCGGATCAAGGAATGCGTCGAAGACCCGCCGCGGATGCTGGTGGAAGTCTGACCGGCCGCTCGATTACGCTGCGCAGGACAGCGTCAGAGGGCGCTTTCGATGACCACCGACACAACTACCCAGCCAGTTGTCGCGCGACCGCGGTTTCGCGGCGTGTGGCTTGCCATCGGTGCGTGCACACTCGCCTCTGCTTGCACCTTGATTTTGGCCGAAGTCGCCCTCTGGCTATTGGACCGTCCGCCGGTGACGCGAATCGTGTTGCAGCTCGCTTGGCTGCTTACGCCGTGGCGGAGGCTGCCCAACGTACTGATGCCCGAGTCGGTGCTGAAATCGTCAATGCTCAGCGATCTTGGGTGGCTTTCCCGCGACTACCCGACAGTCGTCCCCGGCATCCTGATCCCAGTCCTAGCCGGTACCATGCTGTGGCAGGGGATCATCTATTTTGGCATGGCATTGCTTTACCGATGGTGCGGCTGGCCGCGCTACGCACGCGAGACTGCCTGGCGCAGGGAGTTGTGGCCCGCGCTCGGCGAGTTCGCCTGGCGCGCGTTCTGGGTAATCCCTGCGGTCCGCCTGGTGTCCAACGCTTGGCTCAAATTAGGTTGGGCGCTCGTGTACGGCGGATACCCAGCCCTGCTGGGCTACTCGAACGACACCATTCCCTACGATTTGCTGAACGCGGCTTCGATCATTGTCATTTACTGTTGGCTCGCAGCTCGGGTGCTGCGCCGGCGAATCCTCGCGGGAATCGACCCCGAACAACGCCGTTGCGAGCAGTGTAACTACCTGCTGCGCGGGTTGCCGGAGTTACGATGCCCCGAATGTGGCAGCGCTTTCCAGCGCGACGCACGAGCCGCAATCCGGCTCGGCCAGGTCGGTCGGCTGCGTTGGAAGCTCGCGCGCTGGTCCTCCCTAGCGGTTCTAGTGGTGTCCTTGACTGCTCCCGTCTGGGTTACGCTTGCGCTTCTTTTCACTCCCTTGGGTACGCAACTGGGGCGTCCGAGCGGCCCGCCAGGGGCACCATTCTACAACTCGATCGGCGCCGACCTCTTCCTGGCGCGCCAGGGCGCTCAGTTGAGATTTCCTCTGCGCGGGGATCACGCTTGGTTGGTGCGCGACGGCGCCGCGCTGGCGGTAATCCGTATGGAACGGGATGGCCGCGCTTGGTATTACCGCTGGGGATACTGGCCCGATGGTTCCCTTGCAGGTTCGGCGCCTCCTGCCACCGGCGCGCGGAAGAGAATCTTCAAGGGGAACATCTGCGGCGAGCCTGTACCGATTGGTCCCTGGCGCCTGTACTTGCAGCTGGGCGGCTTCGATGCGGTTTTTCTAAGTGTGCAGCCGCAAATCGCAGTCGAGGTAGTGGACACGCGTGACTGGCCGATTCCGCCACCGGAGGGCGCCCCAGAATCCGAAGAGTCCCCGTAGGAGCACCGGCCAGTGAACTACTCCGCAGATCCTTGTCGTCGCCGTGCCTGGCCACCGTTTCATTGGAGCCAATGATGGGCCATCACGACCTCATCGTCATCGGCGCCGGCCCTGGCGGGTATGTGGCCGCCATCCGGGCCGCGCAGCTCGGCCTCAACGTCGCCTGCGTCGAGCAGGAGCCAGCCCTCGGCGGCACGTGTCTCCGCGTCGGCTGCATCCCCAGCAAGGCCCTGCTCGAATCCAGCGAGCGCTTCGCCGAGGCGCGGGCCGAGCTCAAGAACCACGGCGTGGTCGCCGGCGACATCGGGTTGGACCTCGCGACCATGCTCAGACGCAAGGACCAGGTCGTCGGCCTGAACACGAAGGGCATCGACGCCCTGTTCAAGAAGAACAAGATCACGCGCTATCTCGGGCGTGGGCGGCTCGCGGGCCCCGGACGTGTGGATGTAATTGAAACCCCGAAGGGAGCCGGACCGACCGAGCTACAGGCGAAGTACGTCATCATCGCCACCGGCAGCAAGTCCGCGCCGCTAAGGAGCGTCGAGCTGGATTACGACCGCATCGGCACGAGCACGGAGGCCCTCGCGTATCCCGCAGTGCCGAAACGCCTCGTCGTCATCGGCGCCGGCTACATCGGCCTCGAGCTCGGCTCCGTTTGGCGCCGCCTCGGGGCCCAGGTCACCGTATTCGAATACCTCGACCGCATCCTCCCCGGCACCGACGCCGACATCGCCGCTGAGGCCCTGAAGCTGTTCAAGCGGCAAGGCCTGGAATTCCGGTTGGGGGCCCGCGTGACAGGAGCACGAAAAAACGGCTTGGGCTGCATCGTGGAATTGGAGGGCGTGGAGCCGATCGGCTGCGACCGCGTCCTCCTCGCCGTAGGCCGCGTGCCCAACACCGACGACCTCGGCCTCGAAACCGTCGGCATCAAGCCCGACGCGAAGGGCCGCATCCCGGTCGATGACCACTTCGCCACGACCGCCCCCGGCATTTTCGCCATCGGCGACGTGATTCGCGGCCCCATGCTCGCCCACAAAGCCGAGGATGAGGGCATCGCCTGCGTCGAGCACATTGTCACCGGCTACGGACACGTCAACTACGACGCGATCCCCGGCGTGTGCTACACCGAACCCGAAATCGCCGGCGTCGGCCGCACCGAGGAGCAGCTCAAGGCGGAGGGCCGCGCGTATCGCACCGGCGTCTTCCACTTCCGCGGCAATGGCCGCGCCCGCGCCCTCGGCCACATTGACGGCAAGGTCAAGATCCTCGCCGATGCCCAGACCGACCGCATTCTCGGCGTGCACATCATCGGCCCGCGCGCCGGCGACCTGATCGCCGAGGCCGCCGTCGCGATCGAGTTTGGCGCCAGCAGCGAGGACCTCGCGCGCTGCTCGCACGCGCACCCGACGCTGGCCGAGGCGTTGAAAGAAGCCGCACTCGCCGTAGACGCCCGGGCGATTCACGCCTGATGGTCGCCGTGCTGCCGCTCGTGCGCGTGCCCCGTTCTTTCCCGATCGTCGACAGGCGCTGACGCAGGACGCGTTTCCGCCGGCCGCGAAGCGCCCGGTGCCGTGGCTGCCGGCGGAAGCGGGCGCTCCTCGAGCGTCGCCCCCAACGGTCCGCGGGGAACGGTGAATTGGAGCAATTCCCCGGCGCGGCGGACGGATAACGTACGTGGGGTGTCGCCGGGAAAGTGGGTCAGTACGCCCACTTGCAGTTGGCGGTAGATTCGTTCGCTCCCACAGTCCTCGAGCCTGTCGCCAGCGCGCAGCCCGACTCGCTGGGCGGTGCCGTTGGGCGCCACACGCCCGACAAGAACGGCAAAAGTCTGGCCCGGACTCCTCGCCAGCCGCGCCGCCGCGGCGCGATCCGCGGCGGCTTCGTTGCCCCGTCCCAAGTGCTCCAGCACGAGCGCACGTGCGAAGAAGCTGTCGAGCGCGTTGGGATCCTTTTCGATCACGTCGGTCAGATTTCGCAGGGCCTTTTCGAGCTGGCCGAGGCCGATGTACGCCAGCGCGCGACCGTAGCGCGCCTGCGCACACTCCGGAGCCGCGCGCAGCGCCGCGGCGAAGTCAACACCAGCGTCATCGTAGCTCCCGCGGTTCAGACGCGCCGCACCCCGCGCGTTGTGTTCGACGGCATCGGCGCTACCGCGCTGCATGGCCTCAGTCAGATCGGCGATGGCGCCGTCGTCGTCACCCAGACCCAGCCGCGCTCTGCCCCGGCAGGAGTACACCGCCCCGTTCGCTTGGTCGGTCGCGATCACCTGCGTCGCCCACTCCATCGCCCGCCCGTGGTCCCCGCTCAGCAGCGCGAGCTCGGCCGACCTCCCCAGCACAACGACGTCATTGGGGTCGAGCTGGCGCGCCTGCTCCAGATCGCCCCGGGCAAGCTCGAGCTCACCCCTGCTCATCAGCATCTTGGCGCGCAGCGTATACGTGTTGATCGACGCCCGACCGTTGCCGATCTCCTCCGTCAGCTTCTCGAAAGCACCCTGCATATCGTTCGGATCGGCGGAGGGCAGCGCTGCCCGCAGGGCCGCGGCTTCGGCCTCGCGATCCAGCCGGGCGCGCAACATCGCCCGCTCCTCGCGAAATTCCGCGCTGCCCCGCCATCGCTTGAGCGCCTCGTCGAAGTCGGCCAAGGCCGCCTCGAGCTGACCCAGCTTGATCCGCGCGCGGGCACGGTAACCGTACGCCTTGCCGTCGGGCGACAACGAGATCGATTCCGACAGGTCCTTGGCGGCGCGCCGCGCATCGCCGGACTCGAAATAAGCGCGGCCGCGCCAGCAAAGCACAGTGGCGCGTTCCGTCGGCGTGTACTGCAGCGCCCGGTCGGCGTTCTTAATAACGGCCGACCAGTTCTCCTGCTCCACCTCCAGGCGGTCCACTAGCTCGTAGGCCTTCCACTGTCCCGGGTCGTGTTGCAGTACCTTGATGAGGTCTTGCCGCGCTGGATTGTGTTGCTTCTGCTTCAGCCAAGCCTCAGCTCGCAACAGCAGCGCATCGATGTCCTCCGGCTTGCCCTTAAGTACTTCGTCCAAGTCCGGGATGGCGTCGTCGTACCGCTCATAAAGGAAATACGTGCGGCCGCGCTCCCGATGAGCATCGAGGTAACCGGGCTCCTGGTCCAGCGCCTTGCCGAACTCGCACACGGCCTCGGGGTAGAGTCCCTGTGTCTCAAGGACGAACCCACGCGCCCAGTGCACTTCCGAGTTACAGGCGTCGACTTGTTGCGCCCTGTCCAAACTCGTCAAGGCGCCGTTGGGGTCGTCCAGGGATTGAAGCACCAGACCGCGCAGCACATGACCATCGGCTTTCTCGGGCGCACGTTCGATCGCGGCATCGGCGGCCTCGCGCGCCGCCGCGAGATCGCCTTCTGCGAGAGCACAGACGCCGCGAGCGACGTACCCCTCGGCCCCATTCGGCTCAAGCCGCACCGCCGCTTCCGCATCCCGTCGTGCAGCGTCCATCTGTTTCGACTGCCACTCTACCGACGCGCGCAGACGGTACCCGACCGCGCGCCTCGGCATTAGGAGCACGACGTCTTCCGCGTCCGCCAGCGCCCCCTCCATCTTGCCTTGCTGCAGCCGCCTCTGCGCGCGCAGCGCATGCGCCCACGGCAGCTCCTGCCCGGGCTGTACGGCCTTGTCCAGCGCCTCGTCCGCGCGCTCCGTCTTTCCGCAACGAAACGCCACATACCCCAGCGCAAACTGCGCCCAGGCCAGGTCCGGTGCCATTTCGACCGCGCGCTGGGCGTCGCGGTCCGCATTCTTCAGGTCGCAATGATCGGCGATCACCAGCGCCGAACCCGCCAGCGCCAGCGCGCAATTCGAGTCCGCACGCAATGACTCAGCGAAATCGTCCCGCGCGGGCTTATCTTGTCCCTTCACGCAATGTACGAGACCGCGGACGGCGTAGGCCTTGGCCGAGCCGCGGTTGCGGGCCAGCGTTGCATCGCAGAGGCTGCTTGCACCGTCGTAGTCGCCGTGCTGAAGGCGCCACAGGGCGTCGTCGAGTTGGCGTGATTCCGGTACGGGGGCGGTGGCCGCGGGTGACCCCGTCGGGTGCGGAGCACGCCACGCGCGAAGGCCATAGCCGACCGCGCCCAGGACCGCCAGCGCTGCCACGGCCGCGCCAATGCGGCCCCAGCCGAAGCGCCGTCGGGCACCCGCGGCCACGGACCCCGCAGCGGCGGTGGCCGGTTGATCCGCCGGCGCGCGTCCGAGCACCTGCGCGATCGTCTCCGCCAGCCGGTTCAGGTGTTGTTCCAGCGGCGGAGTCAGGGCGTCGAGCCAATGGGGCGAACTCATCAGGTACTCGAACGACCCAACCGGCTTTGCGTTCTCGATGCGCAGCGGAAAGATGAAAACGCCGCGATCGACCGCCAGCTCCACCTCCCGCAGCACCTGCGGGGACTTGTTGGCGCTGGCAGAGAACACCAACACCGTGGCCCGGCACCCGTCCAGCGCCGCCACGATGCTGGCTGCCCAATCCTGGCCGGGCAGAATGTCGCGCGGGGCAATCCAGCAGCGCAGACCGCGGCGCTCCAGCGTCGCACAGACTGCATCCGCCACGGGTTTGTCATGCGACGTGTAGCTGATGAAAACGTCGTGCGCCATCACACCCTCCCTCACAGCACCCTGCAAACGGCAGCGGCTAACGTGCCGCCGGGCACCCCGACGGCCGGTCTCGCAAGTATCACGCAGCCGCGCCGCGCGGGTCAGTCTGGGCGGTCCGACGGCGCCGCGGCGTCCGGCCGAGCCAGCCGTTCCAGCTCCTCGCGGGCCTGCTGCCGACCGGCGATCCACTTGGCGTGTTCGGTGGAGACCAGCGACTCTACGCGTTCCGCCAGCGTGCCTTCCGGCCGTGCGGCATCGGCGTAGGGACCGGCCCGCGCGAGCCACAGGTACTTTTCGTGCTTGAGCGCCTCGCACGTGGAACGGTAAGTGATCCAGTTCTGCTGATATTGGTTCAGGCTCTGCAGGCCCTTCATCAAAATCAGCGCGACTCCGAGCGATCCCACATAGACTGCGGGCACGCCGGCGCCCGCAGCCAGCGGGATGAGGGCGGCCCCGACGAGCTCGGCGATGGTGAGGCCCTTGAACCAGCGTTGGTTGATGCCGCTCTTGCGGTCGTACCAGCCGATCTGGTCCTCAAGGCGCTGAAACGTGGGGTTGTCTGCCGACATGCGTGGCTCCGTTGAGCACGGCGCCGCGCTCGCGCCCATTACACGCCATTCAGAGGGCGGGCATGATTTACGGCGCCGGGCTCGCGTTCTTTGTTCGGCGGGCGACCGCGCACTATGAGCCCCATTAGCTCGACTTGGGCCAACCCGCTGAACATGCTTGATTCGTAGCGCTTCCCGGAAGTTGGAGTCGGAGGTCCTTACTCCACCTGCACTCGATATTTGCACATGCTGCACCCGGTCTTAGGCTTTATTTTGGACACCTCCTGTGCCGCCGTCAATAGGAACTGAGGAAGCAGCCTCGCCACAAGGCCCCCGGGGAATTCCCCACCCGCCCGCCGGTTGTACAATAGAGGGCTTAGCTGCGCTTGCTCCGGTGCCGTGGAGCACGGACGACTGTCACTGATCCCGGGATCGCCTACATGCACCTAGTCAGCCTCGCTTTGCCCATCCTCGCCCTCCTCCAGCCCACCGCCTCCGCGCCGCCCAAGCTCAACGTCCGTCTCTACGCCGCCCAGCAGTCGATCCAGGCCGGCGGCCAAGCCGATCTGGCGATCGAGATCGAAGTTGAGAAGGGCTGGCACACATACCACCCCGTCATCCTCGACACCGGCGCCGCCACAACCATCAGCTTCGAAGTCCCGCCCGGCGTGACGCTCGGCGAGCTGCGCTTTCCGACGCCACGGCTCGGGCAGGACGCCGACCTGAAGTACCTTGCCCTCGACGGCCAATTCTACGTCCTCACCACGCTGAAGCTGGCCGCCGACTATCGCGCGGGCGACCTCCCGGTCAAGGTCGGCGTGTCCGCGCTCGTCTGCAAAGGCGAGTGCGTGCCGGTGGAAAAGAGCGCCACATTGACGCTCAAGGTCTCAGACCGCGCCCCGGCCCCGGCCAATGCGGGGTTGTTCAAGAAGGCGCGCGAGGCACTGCCCGGCCCGCTCGCGGACGCCCCGCACCTCAAAGGCAGCGCGGTGGCCGTCTCGAAGGAGAAGCTCGGCTTCGAGGAGCCGGCCGAGATCGTCTTGTCGGTGCGCGTCGAGAAGGGCCACCATGCTCTCGACCGCAACCCGGGCGTCGAGAACCTCGTCCCCTCGCAGCTCTTCATCGAGCCGCTCGATGGTCTACGTTTCGAAGACCAGAAGTGGCCGGACGCGAAAGTCCGCCAGGTCCCCGACATCGGCCGCGTCCGCGAGCTTAGCGGCGAGTCCCAGATTAGCGTCCCGTTTTCAATCATCGACAGCAAGTTCGCCCCCGGGCCGGTGGCGTTGCGCGTGCTGTTCACGTACCAGGTCTGCTCCGACGCCGGCGTGTGCTACCCGCCCGAGACGGCGGAGGGCGTCGTGCGCTTCATCGCCGACACGCCCGGGCCCGCGCTTGCCAACGCCGCGGACCGCGGCACGCTGCTCCCGAAGGTGACGATCGCCCGTGGTGGAGCCGGTGCTGCGACAGGCCTGTCGGGCGTCGGCACGCTGCTGTTGAACCTCCTCCTCGGCTTCGTCGGCGGCATGATCCTCAACGTGATGCCCTGCGTCTTCCCCGTGATCTCGATCAAGGTCATCGGCTTCATCAAGCAGGCCGGCGAGGACCGCGGACGCGTGCTGCGCCTCGGACTCGCGTTTGCCGCCGGCATCATGGTGTGGTTCTGGATCTTCGGCTACCTCAGCGGGAAGGGACAAGTTCCGCTCCAGCACCCCCCCGTCGCCATCGGCCTGACCGCCCTCTTTTTCGTCCTGGCCCTCAACCTCTTCGGCGTCTACGAGATCGTGCTGCCCGGCGCGGCGACGGAGAAGCTCGGCCAGGCCGCCACGCGCGAAGGCTACTCCGGCGCGTTCCTCAAAGGGCTGCTTGCCACCTTGCTGGGCACCGCCTGCACGGCGCCGGCCTTCGCCGGGGCCGCGGCCTACGCCTCCACGCAGCCGCCGCTGGTCGGGTTCCTCGTGTTCACGGCGGCCGGCTTGGGCATGTCGCTGCCTTACGTGCTGCTGGCGGCGTACCCCGGCTGGCTCAAGCGGCTCCCCAAACCCGGCCCGTGGCTCGTGACATTCAAAGAGGCGATGGGGTTCGTGCTGCTCGCGACCGCAGCGTGGCTGTTGCTGATCGTCGGCGACCTGCTCGACGCCCGCGGCGTCGTGTGGACCGTGGCGTTCCTCGGCTTCCTCGGGCTCAGTGCGTGGCTCATCGGCAAGATCCAACTCAACTGGGACACTCACATCCGCGTGCTAACGTGGCTCTGCGCAGTGGCGATTGGGCTGCTCGGCTTCTGGTTCTGCTTCGTCAAGATGTACGACCTGCGAGCCGCGATGCAGCCGGGCGACCCCGGCTCGACGCGTGTCGCGAACGGCGCGGCGGTCAGTGCCCGCGCAACCGCCGATGAAGTCGTCGCCGCCCTGGCGAACGCGGACTGGACCAGCCACGTCCCGTGGCAACCCTGGCAACCGGGTTTGCCGGAGGAGTTGGCCCGACGTGGCCATCCAGTCTTCGTGGATTTCACCGCCACCTGGTGCGTCACCTGCCAGACCAACAAGGCGACCTCCGTTGAGACCGACTCCACGCGCGCCAAGCTGCGCGACCTCGGCGCCATCCCCCTGAAGGGCGACTACACCAAGCAGGACCCGACGATTCGGGCGGAGTTGCTCAAGTACGGCCACAACAGCGTTCCCCTCGATCTCGTCTATCCCGCCGGCCGGCCCGACGCGCCGCTCCAACTGCCCGTCTTGCTGACGCCCGGCATCGTCAGCGATGCGTTGAGCAAGGCCAGGCCGGAGTCCCCGTAGCTGCCGGCGGATAGCGCGACTCGGCACTTCCGGCGCAACGGGCTCCGCGCATAAAGGTTTTGGTCTCGCACTTCCGATAACGATGGTGACCGGCCCGGGGCGGACTTCGTCCGCGTTGGGGACCGTTCTGGCATCGTGCGCGGCATGCCGTCCGGGCCGAGGACAACGTATGCCAATCGCTCCGCCCACAGCTCCGAGTTCGCATCGTCTGAAACACGCGACGCGTGGGCGAATCCACCACCAGCCCGGGACCGCGCACGGAATGCACGCAACCGCGCGCCACGGCCGCCTCGACTGCCGCGGACAACCGCCACGCCTCGCGTCCTGTGCTCGCGGCGAAATTCTTTTATCGGCCGTTGCCTTGGGCGCTATAATACACCGGCGAGCTCAAAAGACTGCGGACATCGGTGCTGGGATGACCACAGTAGCGCGCTCGTTCGGAAGTCCACGACCGCTGGTAATCTGCCTGGCCTGGGTTTTCGCGCCCATGCTCGGGTGCACCGGGCAAGTCCGCACGCCGAGTGAGCATGTTGCCAGGCCGCGCGTGGTCGTCGTTGCCCCTGTGCTCAACCTCAGCGGCAGCCGCGACTTTGACCCGCTCGTAATCACCGATCTGGTGGCGTCGGAGTTCTCTTCCGCGGGACATGTCTCTGTCATCCCCGTCAACCGCGTGCTCGCCGAGTTGGCAAGCCACGGCAAGGCGGCGGTGGAAAGTCCGGCAGAGGCTGTGGCGCTGGCGCATTTGTTTCACGCCGACGCGGCGGTCGTCGTGGCCGTCACCGAATACGACCCTTACGACCCTCCGGTCGTCGGGCTGATCGTGCAGTGGTATGCCGCTGAGGATGGTCCGGCCACGGCTGCTAGTGACACGGTTACGCCGGGACCGGGTGGCGCGGCGGAGTTATCGGCCACCGATGGCCAGACGCCGCGCTGGCAAATTCAGCGCGTGTTCGATGCATCTGACGGCCGGGTGGTCAAGGAAATCCAGAAGTTTGCCGGACGGCGCGATGCGCAGAGCAGCCCGTACGGCTGGCGGCGTTGGATCAAGTCCCAGGAACTGTACGTCCGTTTCTGCAGTGCCGCCCTGATCGAGACGATCAATGGACTGGAAGCCGACCGCCGGGAGTCGGAGCAGTCATACGAGGCCGGGTCATGAGTGTCGCGCAGCGCTGCTTGAGCATGGTCAAAGGGCGACACCGCTTCGTCTTCCGCTATGCGGAAGGCCGCGAGTCGGACCTGCTCGCGAGCTTCGTGGCTCTGGCCAGCGACCCCGGCAGCGAGTTCGACTGGCTCGACGCGGCCGTCTTGTCGTACCAGATGGGTCAACGTTTCTCGCGCGAGCTGGAATCGGTTGCGCAATGCGAGTAAGGGCGAGTCGCGATGTCGGAAATACAGAAGACCAGCGGGAGCCCCGGATCGACAACCATCGCCGATGTGGATGAAAGACGTATGAGCGATCAGGCTAGCCTCGTCCAACAGTTCATCAATTACCTTCGCGCGGAGCGGCACTTCTCGCCGCACACCGCCAAGTGCTATGCTGCGGACCTCCAGCAGTTCTGCGGCTACCTGTGCGTCCTAAGCCCGCGCTACCAGGCCGGCACGCCGGGGAACAAGAGCAACGGCAACAACGGCCAGGGACTCGACCTGGCGAAGCTGGCCCCTCCGCCGGAAATCTCCGGCGAAGAGCTCAATCGCCGTCTGCTCGTCGTGGACACGGAGGACGTCCGCGCGTTCATGTCGGTGCTGCGCGATCACAATTACTGCAAAAGCACCGTGGCCCGCAAGCTGGCCACGCTGCGGAGCTTCTACAAATTCCTCGTCCGCCGCGCGTATCTGACCAGCAACCCGGTCGCGCCCATCCGCACGCCCAAGCAGGACAAGCGCCTTCCGAAGTACCTCGAAGTGGAGCAGATTGAGAAGCTGCTGGCGAACCCGGACACGACGACGCTCTTGGGGGCGCGCGACCGGGCCATGCTGGAAACGCTGTATTCGACCGGAATGCGCGTCAGCGAGTTGATCGCGCTCAACATCACCGACGTGGACCTGAACGCCAGCGTCGTCCGGATCGCCGGAAAAGGCAAGAAACGGCGGGTGGTCCCGCTCGGGCCGGGGGCCGTGCAGACGATCGTGCACTTCCTCGACCTGCGCCGCGGCAGCACCCGCAGCGCGACCTTCGACCCCGAGGCGCTGTTCATCAACAAGCACGGCCAGCGGCTGAGCACGCGCAGCGTCCGCCGCAAGCTCGACAAGTATCTGCTCGAGGCCGGACTCGACCTGTCGGTGAGTCCACACACGCTCCGGCACAGCTTCGCGACGCACATGCTGCAACGCGGGGCCGATCTGCGCAGCGTCCAGGAGATGCTTGGGCACCAGAGCCTCAGCACGACGCAGATCTACACG
>PMMM01000254.1 GCA_003162245.1 Phycisphaerales bacterium | reverse complement strand
CGTCGCCTGCACAACGCCGCCCACCATGTGGACGGGGAACACCAAAACACATTCCGATTCCGAACCCAAGGCGCGTTTGTCGCCTGAATTACGGGTTCTGGCCGCCTTCCGCGCCCCCCTTGCGCGCCAGCGCCCGCCGTTACGTCACCAGCTTCACGTCCACCACGGCGCGCTCGAAGTCCTCGGCCACGATCAGCGGCTGCGGCCGCAGATGCGCCAGCGCCGCGACAAACCGGTCCGGCACGATCTGGAGCCGCGAGTTGTAGAACGTCGCGATGTCGTTGAAGTACCCGCGCGCCAGCGAGATCCGTTGCTCGGTGTCCACAAGGCTGCGGTGCAGGCTCATGAAGGCGTCGTTGGCCTTCAGCTCCGGGTATTTCTCGATCACCGCCCGCAGGTGGACCGCGCAGCCGCCCGGGTCCGGCCCCGGCTGGTCCGGCGGGGTTGCGACGAGTTGCCGCCGCAGCTCCGCCAGCTCGGTCTGCACATTTCGCTCGTAGTCGCGAAGCCCCTCGACGACGCGTACGAGGCTCGGGATCAAGTCGCAGCGCCGCTTGAGTTGCACGTCCACGTTCGACCAGGCCTGGCGCACGCGCTGCCGGAGATCGACGAGGCTGTTGTACACCATCCACACCCACCCCAGCAGCCACGCGGCGAGATATGCCGCGCCCACGTCGGCATACACGGGCAGCCGCGCCGCAGGGTCGAGATTGAGTACGTGGCCGCCGGCCCGCCACGCTGGTTCGCGCGCGAGCAGGTGGTCACATAGCACCCACGCCGCCACCCCCAGCACGAGGCCGAGCAGCGCGAGCGCCCAGTACTGGCCGCTGTAGCCGGCGCGGACCTGCGCCTCCGAGCGGGTCGAGATCAGAAACATCGGAGCGTGCGGGTCGTACGCGACTTCCGGGGCGACCACGTCCTGGCGCTGGCGGGCCTGCCCCAGCACGTAGATGGGCGCGTGCAACGGGATCGCGTGCTCGACGAACTGCCGCCGGTGGTCGGAGTCCGAGACGGCGCCCGGCGGGCCTTTGCCGTAGTACAGCGGGTCCGACGGGCCGCAGGTCTGGCTGAACACCAATGCGGATTCGAGCTTGGCCTTCTCGGGGGCGACGCGGATCACGCCGCAGTCGTCGCGCAGGTAGAAGACCTGCTCTTCGCCGCCGCGGGCGACGTTGGTCCAGCCGCTCTCGGAGCGCGTGCGCGTCTGGGTTTTGCCTTGGGCGTCGGTGTAGGTCTCGACGACGGTGCGTGACCAGTGCTCGTCGATGCTCCAGGCGTAGCTCACGCACGGTGTCTGGGCGATGTAGCTGACGAGCGGGCGCTCCGATTCGATCGAGCCTTTCAGCTCCACAAGGCCGATGAAGACGCCGGTGGTCTTGATCGTGGGGATGTTGTCGATGAGGCGGCGTTTGCGGCCGGCGCGCAGCGCGGCCCACAGGCAGAGCAGCGCCAGGAGGGCGCCCGCGGCGATGATGATGGCGTGCGGAGGCACGCGGGCATTCTATCGCGTGCCCGCGCGGGCACGGTACGTCCGTCGCGC
Source organism: Phycisphaerales bacterium (assembly GCA_003162245.1). Taxonomy (GTDB): domain Bacteria; phylum Planctomycetota; class Phycisphaerae; order UBA1845; family Fen-1342; genus Fen-1342. Next base: position 5,391 of record PMMM01000254.1, on the reverse strand, counting down.
CCCGGCCGGCGGCCGACCCGTCTGCCAGGCAATACACTTCCCGCGGGACCGATTCAGGATCGGTCTACCGCGGTCGGCCGCCCGCACGACGCTACGGGCAGGTCGTCCCGATCAAGGCCACGAACGGATCGATGTCCGTGAACGTCACGGCGAGATCGCCGTTGGCGTCCGCATTGAGCCACGGGCACGGCCAGCCTGTCCAAGCCGACTCGCCAGCCAGCGCGGCAACGAACAGGTCGATGTCGACGAACGTGACTCGACCATCGCAGTTCATGTCGCCCCGGCACGACGCCGGACAGAGATTCCCGCTGCGGCAGACGGTGCCGTCGCCGGAATAAACACCTCCGGCCGTGGCGCAGGCCGCGCTCGTCATCGCCGCGCACGTGCCGCTGGTCGAACAGCAGGCCCCGGTCGCGCCGCACGTCACGACCGGCACGTCCGTGGCGTTGTTGCACAGGCAGAGGGCCGCCGACGTCACCGTCACGGTCAAATGCACCGAGCCGGTGGCCCCAGCGGTGTAGGTGATCTGATTGGTGCCGCCGCCAGCGGTAATCGTGCCGTTGGTGATACCCCACGCGTAGGTCGCAGCCCCAGCCGACACCGCAGCCGTGTTGCCCGTCGAGTTGGCACAGACCTGCGCTGGGGCCGGCGTAATTGTGCAATCCGGCAGCGGGTTTACCGTGACCGTCACGCTCGCACACGTCGAGTTCCCGCAGGAGTTCTCCCAACGCGCGTAGTAGGTGGTCGTCGCCGTCGGCGACGCAATGACCAGCGGACTGCCCGTCCCGATGCTGGTTCCGGTGCAACCGCCGGTCAACCACCGCAACGTTGTGCCGGAGCCGCCTGTCGCGGACAAGCTGATGTTGCCGGCGTCATCGGTGCAGAAGTTGTTGCGGTCCGAGGCGGCCGATGTCGGCGCGACCGGCAGCGCGTTGACCGTGACCGTCACGCTGGCGCAGGCCGCGCTTGTACAGCCCGTCGTCGTGTTCCGCGCTCGGGCGTAGTAGGTGGTCGTCGTGGCAGGACTAACGGTCGGCGAAGCCCCACCGGGCACTGCCGTGCCGCCGCAACTGCCGGTGAACCAGTCGACGGTCTCGCCGCCGCCGACCGTCGCCGAGAGCGCGGATGACTGACCTGTGCAGATCGTGGCGGGCGTGGCCGTCGGGCTGGTCGGCGTTGCCGGCAGCGCGTTCACCGTAACGGTCACCGTGGCGCAGGCGGCGCTAGTACAGCCCGTCGTCGTGTTGCGCGCTCGGGCGTAGTAGATGGTCGTCGTGGTCGGGCTCACCGGGCTCGTCACCGCTGTTCCGCCGCAAGTGCCGGTAGACCAGTCGACGGTCTGGCCGCCGCCGACCGTGGCCGAGAGGATGGACGACTGACCTGTGCAGATCGTGGCGGGCGTGGCCAGCGGGCTGGTCGGCGTTGCCGGCAGCGCGTTCACCGTGACCGTCACGCTGGCGCAGGCTGTGCTGACGCAGCCCGTCGTCGTGTTCCGCGCGCGGGCGTAGTAGGTGGTCGTCGTGGTCGGGCTCACCGGGCTCGTCACCGCTGTTCCGCCGCAACTGCCGGTAAACCAGTCGACGGTCTGGCCGCCGCCGACTGTCGCCGACAGGACGGACGACTGACCCGAGCATATCGTGGGGGGCGTGGCCGTCGGGCTGGTCGGCGTCGCCGGCAGCGCATTCACCGTGACCGTCACGCTGGCGCAGGCGGCGCTGACGCAGCCCGTCGTCGTGTTCCGCGCCCGGGCGTAGTAGATGGTCGTCGTGGTCGGGCTCACCGGGCTCGTCACCGCTGTTCCGCCGCAAGTGCCGGTAAACCAGTCGACGGTCTGGCCGCCGCCGACCGTCGCCGAAAGCACGGACGACTGACCCGCGCAGATCGCGGCGGGCGTGGCCGTTGGGCTGGTCGGCGTCGCCGGCAGCGCGTTCACCGTGACCGTGACGCTGGCGCAGGCTGTGCTGATGCAGCCCGTTGTCGTGTTCCGCGCGCGGGCATAGTAGGTGGTCGTCGTGGTCGGGCTCACCGGGCTCGTTACCGCTGTTCCGCCGCAACTGCCGGTAAACCAGTCGACGGTCTCGCCGCCGCCGACCGTCGCCGAGAGGACGGACGACTGACCCGAGCAAATCGTGGGGGGCGTGGCCGTCGGGTTGGTCGGCGTCGCGGGCAGCGTGTTCACTGTCAGCGAGGCATTGTTGCTCGTCGCCGACCCGCAGGAGTTCGTGACGACGCAGTTGTAGTTCGTAGCGGCATCGCCGGTTCCGACTGGGTTGATCGTCAGCGTCGCGGTCGTCGAGCCGGAGATGTTGCCGCCCTCCGTGAGATTCGTCGTACCCTTGCGCCACTGGTACGACGTGGCGCCGGTGGCGGTGACGGTAAAGCTGGCTGAACCGCCGGAGCAGGCCGTCTGATTGCCCGGCTGGCCCGTGATGGACGGCGCCGAACAGGCTTGGGTCGCTGCGAAGGCATTGAAGTTGATCGCACCCCAGCCCGTGCAGAAGTCCCAGGCTGTTCCCGCGCTGGACGTCGAACCGTTCGGCAGCGTCCCGTTGCTACCCGAAGTGACGTCGTACCATACATCGGAGCGGCCATTCTGCGAGTAGAAGAGGTTCTGGATGCGGCCGAAGCGGCGATGGCCCGAGCCGTCCGGCGGCAATCCACCCTGCGAGATGATCTGTTGTTCGGCCACGGCGAGCGCGCCGGCGAAGACCGGGCTTGCAAAACTCGTGCCGACGTAGCCGCTCGTCAGGCTGCCGTTGTAATAGAAGTAATAGGCGCCGCCGGAACCGCCGGAATGGAGCGCCACGTCGGGAACCAGCCGCTTATTGATGGTTGTGGGCACATTGGTGCCAACCTGCCACGACGGCAGGACGTTGAACGAAATCGACTTGGTGCTCCATCCGCCGCCGCCGCTGCTCCAGGCCACTTCCGAGGTTCTGACTCCGGAGCCGTTGACGGTGGCAACCGTGCCGCCGACCGACAAGACCTCCGGCTCGTAGTCGGGATACGAATAGGGCTCCAGGGTCGTGCCCGAGTCGCCGCTGGCGGCCATGTAGGTGATGCCCTGAGCGCTCATCGAAACGTGCAGGTTGTGCGCCGAAGTCGCGGTCGAAGTGCCGAGGTTCCAGCCATAGCTCTCACTGATGGTATCCGCGAGGTTTTCGTTCACCTCGGACGTAAGGACTCCGATCAGATCGGAATTTCCACCGTCGTAAATCCGCAGGCTGCAAAGCGGCGCCATACCCAGCGGCATCTGGATGTCGAGATCCCCTTCAACGCCTGGCGACCCGCTGCCGGCGCCGCCGCTGATGGTGATAACGGTGATATTGCTGCCGACGCCGCCGGTCGGCGTGGGGAGGCTGTACTGGGAGTAGTAGAGCGGCACGTTGGTCAGGCGGTAGCCGTCCCAATTCGAGATACCCACGGTGCGGTTCTGGCCCTGCATTCCCCCGGAGTACATCGGCGCGACGCCGTAGAGCGTTCGCGTCTGCGTCGGCGTCAAGATGCGGTGCTGGGGCTTGGTGAAGTTCTCGAGCCCGGTGACATCGATGACGTAGGGCGCAATCGTGGCCGGAAGGGTTGGTACCGTGGTGCATGAGAAGTACCGAGTATTTCCCGGCTCGTCGGCGCGGTGCGCCTGGAATTCATGGATCTTGGTGTTGAACGCCGCTTCAGCCTGGGCAACCGTGCCGTCGGCCAGGATGCTGAGATGGTTCTTGCCGACGAGATCGATCTGGAACCCCGCTGATGTGAGGTAATTCACGACGCTCTGCACCTGATCGTCGGGCAGACCGAAGCGATCGCCGACCTCCTCCGGCGTGAGGAATTGCCGGTAGCTTGGGCTAGCCGGATCGCTGACGCTGTCAACGAATGCCTGGATGCCGTCGGGATCGGCGTACGGCAAGCTCACGGCGATATGCAGGACGCGCCCTGGATCGCAAGGACCCAGGTCTGTCGAGCGACTCACAACGTCGGGAACCTCCATGGGCAGGGCAACAACCTGGATTTGGCCAAGCTCGCTCCCCCACGCGCCCCCAGCCAAAACCAATGTCAAGCCTGCCGCGGCCAGCGCCCGAATGCGGTTCTCGCGCATGCTTCCACCTCTGCCTCTCATCCGACATTTCCCAGATGACCTGGTCCGGCTCCGCTGCCGGGCCGTGCAGGGTCATTGTACCGCGCCTTGTCCTCAGGCGTAGACGTTTTTCGGACACTCTTGCGGGCTTCCGGGGCTGCGCGGGGTCAGTCCGGCCCGTCCTCAAGGCCGGTCGAAGCCCCAGCAGGCGCGAAAAGGCCCCGTTTGGCCCGCGGAGCGCATGGGATCCGCCCGGCTTGTCCGAACAGCAGCGGCGCTGAGCGGTTGACCGGCTCATCCGGAAGGCACCACGCCAACTTCGGGCCGCCGCAACCGCCGGATGCGCTCCAGGATGGCGGCGAACAGTCTTCGGGAGATCGCGACCTCGGCCATCTGGAAGATCACGTAGCGGGCGTGCGTGACGACCTTGGCACCGATCTTGACCAACTTCTCCCGCAGCGTGGTCAGCGTCCAGTGCTTCACTACCCTGGGCAGCGCCAGCCGCCGCAGGAAGTTGCCCAGGTTGTACGGCAGGGCGAAGAGTTGGAGCCGGACCTGGTTGTCCACGAAATCGTGGCAGCTCAGCCGCGTCCACTTTACCGCGTTCTTGCCCTCCTTGATCCACTGCTCGGCCGTGCCCCGGCCGTTGTAGAACTTCACGACCTGCCGGGCGGGCCGACGCAGGTTCGTGACGAGGAACCCCACGCGCGGGAACAACTCGGCCTGGTGCCACTCGATCTTCGCGACCACCCGCCGCGGCCGGAATCGCGCCGGCCGGCGCCTCGACAACCACGAAGCTCCCGTAGTCGGCGACCAACCGGCCTCCGCTCAGCAACTCAGGCGTCACCGCCGAGCGCTCGATCCGAACCTTGACCGTCCCTTCTTGGCCAAACTTGTCCACCACCGCCGACTCAGCTCCGGCGAGCAGCGGCGGGAACGCATCCTGGGCCAGCGCGGGCACCGACATCAGCGGTTCGAACAAGGCCGGACCGAGGTACAGGCCTCCGAACAGGCCGCCAGAAGTAGTGCGCGCACACCTAGACGAGCTTGGTACGAATTGCGTCGGACGGACATGAGTGCTTCACCTGGGCTGTGGCCTCATCCCAGACCGTGCCCCCCCTCGCAAACCATTCTACGCAGACCGGTCGCAGGATCACAAGGTAATATCAGCGTTCCGGCTCTGGAAGGAGTGCTAGACAGCGTTCTGTCGCCCCGCGCGAGCGGCGCCAGGCGCGTGCGCCACACGTGATGATGAGCGCGCAGCAGAGCGGCTCGAATAACTTGTTCAGCGGAAACGAGTTATACGCATCCTGTTTATT
>PMMM01000081.1:30149-30328 GCA_003162245.1 Phycisphaerales bacterium | reverse complement strand
CGGCCCCCGGCGAGCGTACGCAACCGGGCCCCGGCGCGGGGCGCCCGCCAGTCGCCCGGTTCCTCGAATTGACGTTTCCCGCCGCTCGGCTACGCTCAAATGTCGGCCGCGGGGTCGCGTCGCTGCGACACGCCGGCCATGCAAAGGAGCCGTTCATGCCCACGAGAGTTCCCGCTTAT
>PMMM01000081.1:0-30128 GCA_003162245.1 Phycisphaerales bacterium | reverse complement strand
GCCGCGGTCGGCTGCATGGTCGACTCGTGCCGCACCTGTTCCACCTGCCGCCAAGGTCTGGAGCAATACTGCGAAAACGAGATCGCCTTCACCTACAACAGCCCCGACCGCCACATGCCTGGCAAAATGACCTATGGCGGATACTCCAAGGCGCTCGTCGTGGCCGAGCGCTTCGTGCTGCGGTTGCCCCCGCAGTCGAACCTCGCCGCCGCGGCCCCGCTGCTGNNCTCCTCTGCGCCGGGATCACCACCTACTCGCCGCTGCGGCATTGGGGCGCGGCCAGGGGTAAGAAGGTCGGCATCGTCGGCTTGGGCGGCCTCGGGCACATGGGCGTGAAGCTGGCGCACGCCTTCGGCGCTCACACGGTGCTGTTCACGAGCTCGCCCGGCAAGATCGAGGACGGCAAGCGCCTCGGCGCCGACGAAGTCGTGCTCTCCAAGGACGAGAACGCCATGAAAAAGCACCGCGGCAGCATGGATTTCATCCTGAACACCGTCGCCGCGCCGCACAACCTGGATGCGTTCACGGACCTGCTTCGCATCGACGGCACGCTCTGCCTGGTGGGCGCTCCCGCCACGCCGCACCCCTCCCCGACGATCTGGAACCTGCTGATGAAGCGTAGGAGCATCGCCGGCTCGGCTATCGGCGGAATCCCGGAGACGCAGGAGATGCTCGACTTCTGCGCGCAGCACAAGATCGTCAGCGACGTCGAGATCATCCCGATCCAGAAAATTAACGAGGCCTATGCCCGCATGTTGAAGAGCGACGTGCGCTACCGCTTCGTCATCGACATGGCGTCGCTGGAGTAGCGTCCGGCCCGACGGCCTGCTGCCTTCTCCCCGCCCCAACGGGGCGACGGATTGTAGCCGCGGGTGTAGCGACGGGGCCGCCCAACGGCCCGTCGCGGAACCCGTGGACGCGGGATTGTGGTATTCTCCTTTCGCCCCAACGGGGCGACGGGTTGTAGCCACGGGTGGAGTCCCGCCGTACCGGCACGGAACCCGTGGGCGCCCCGCCGCGCCGACAACCCCCGCCGAAGAGGCCTGACGCTGAACGGCCTGAAGGACCGCCTGGGCCTCACACCCCCGTCGCGCCGCCGTCGCCGGGCACAGCCCACGCAAGTCCCCGCCGAGGGGCCTGGCCGCTTCCCAGTGACGCTCCACCCCTCCCGTTCCCACGCCTGCCCACCCCGCACATTGACCAAACTCGCCCGGCGTTGTACGCTGCTGCCATGCTTGGCAAATCGAACGTCCCCGGGGAACCGGACCGTCCGCGAGGTCCATCTGCCCGGGGTCCTTCGAGTGGGACCATCGCGATGGATGATACCAGACGTTTCCTGCGGTACGTCACACCGGGCCTCGTCTTTCTGGTTCTCGTCCGCCTGTATTGCTGGATCCTCAAGCCAAACGCGCCTTGGGGTAACCTACTTGGTGGCAGCGACTCCGCTGCTCAACTGATCGCGGTTCTCGCGGCGGCCGGCGGCATCGGATTTGTGATCCAGTCGCTTCATCACGCCCTCCTGTGGCAGCTTTACGAACCGATGCCCTCCTGGTGGGCGATGTTCGACGACCAACGGCCGCTGCTGCAAACTGCGGTTACGCGGGGATTGTTGGTCGTCGAGCCGACGCCCCGGCGACTAAAGAGCCGGTTTGTCGCAGCGACCCTGACCACTGTCATCCTCGAGATGAACCGGACGGATGAGAAGGTGAAGAAGGCCGTGCACAGAGTAGACCGCCTATGGGATCTGCTGCACAGCGTCGGGGCGGGAATGGTCGCGAGCTTTCTGGCGTTCTTCGCAGCGATGGCCTGCGCAGCTCGGGCGGACGGCAACTCCGGTTGGTGGGCACGAATTGCTTTCACACTCGTTGGCGGGCTGATGTTCCTGTTCGCCCTGGCCAACTACAAGTTTCTCGTGAGGTCCACGCAGGCCGTCACCTCCGCCGTGTTACTCAGCTACCTCGGCTCGCGGAGCCCCCGCCCATTGACCGTCCAGTGCCCCGTCGACAAGTGCTGGCAGGTGAAATGGTCACGCGTCGTCCTGAGCATAGCGAACAATCCGGCTGCATCTTGGCGCACGGGCCTTCGCCGCTTGAAAACCATCTGTCGTGGGGTCGCCGCCCCCGTCAGGTCGCGGGCAAGGCGCATAATGGGCTGGGCACGCACCCTCTTAGCGGCTCTCTTGAAAACCATCTGCTGTGCGGCCGGCCGGTGCATAAGATCGTGCGCAAGGCGCATAACGGGTTGGGCACGCCGCCTGTTAGCGGCTATCATGAACGGGATCGGTCACCCATGACGGCCAGCCGCAGCCATGGACCACGAGCGGCGTGGCGCGCGTTGCGTTCCACCGCGGGCCTACAAGCCCGGCCGCCCCGACATCGACAGCTTCGAGGCCGTCATGAGGACCGCACCAAGGGCTTTTTCGTCGCCTTCGACTACTCCGACGACGCCCTGTGTAAGATCTCCGCGTTCTTCCGCAAAACGGGCAAGGTCATCGTCGCGCTGACCGTGCCGGAGATTCTGGACGAGCAGTTGACGAAGAAGCTGGCACAACCTTGCCGATCACCCTGCCGCCAGCCGTATTCGCCCCACGTGTTCCCGTTGCTCGCGCATTGCCCGCGCGCTGTACGCGAACGGAATGGCGCCCCGTCGAGAGTCCACGGCATCCTCGCAGCTCGTTGGGCCCGGCGCAGAAGGATGGACGATCGAGTCCCGCCAAGGTAAACTTCAAGAGACAACTACGCACCCATACGTCGGGGAGACGAACATGGCCAAGAACAAGACCGTTGCTACAGGGACGGAAAGAAAAGTCGGCGAGGCGCCCGCGAAGCGCGAGTACGTGCAGCAGTCGTTGCTGCCCAAGCGAAACCTCCGCGACGCGATGCAGATTCCGCAGGCGCTCGTAGACAACTTCGCCGGTGGGGGCGCAGCCCCGCATCAAGTCGCCATGGCGATCAACGCGTCGCCAACGTCTTCCGCTTGGCGCGATGTGGCGGGCGCCGCCATCGCGTACGGCCTGACAGAGGGCGGGAGCGGTTCAAAGCAGATCACACTCACGGACCTCGGGCGCCGATGCGTGCACCCCACAGAGGAGGGCGACGACGTGAAGGCACGCTGCGAGGCGGCCTTGCGTCCCCAAGTCGTGCGACAGTTCTATGAGAAATACGACAAGAGCAAGTTTCCCGAGGACAGGATCGCGCAGAATGTGTTGCAGCATGATTTCCACGTCCCTGCAGATCGGGTCGACGACGTACTTTCGATCATCAAGGACAATGGCGCGTACATCGGAATCGTCCACAACACCAAGACCGGCCCTTTCGTCGCCATTACCGATCCACAGCCCAGTGCGTCAATCTCGCTCGACGCGCCGTCGGCCGCAGACATCGGGACCCAGGCACCGGCGCGCGCGGCCGACGACAAAGAGCCCATCCCTCCGCTGGCGCCGATGGCTGGCGCCGCACCGGCGCCCTTCAGGGTCTTCATTTCGCACGGCAAGAACATGGATGTCGTTGACCAGGTAAAGGACGTCCTCGGCCTGTATGACATCAAGTTCGAAGTTGCCGTCGAAGAAGAGACCACCGCGATTCCTGTCTCGGACAAGGTCTTGAACGGGATGCGGAACTGCCAAGCGGGAGTCATGGTGGTTACTGCCGACGAGCAGGCCAAGGTCGGGAGCGACTACATTATCAACAACAACGTCTTGATCGAGATCGGTGCGGCGTTCGTTCTCTACAATAAGCGAGTCGTTCTCCTGTGGGACAAACGCCTCAAGGTCCCCTCCAATCTCTCGGGGCTGTACCGCTGCGAATTCGAGGGCAGCGAACTCACCTTCACGGCTGGCACCAAGCTTGCTAAGGCTGTGAAAGGCTTCAAGGGCGCATAGCCCGGCCTGCCCTGCGTCGCGACCGTTCGCGTCGCGACCTCTCCTGGAAGCCGCGAGCCTGCCCCATCCGTCGGCTGCCTCCCGCCGAGCTTCCCCGGGACTCCGCGTGCGCCGTGCGGGATTCCGCGAACCGTCCCCGGGGACTCACCGAATGTCCCGCGGCCGCCCCGCCTCCCACCGTTCGCACCTTCCCACGCCTCGCGTTCCCCCGCCCGCCTGCCCCGCCCCGCCCTCGCGTCCTTTCCTGTTTCGTAACCAGCAGATTCTTCTCCGTGTCTCTGTGCCTCTGTGGTGAATCCCAATCCAAAATCCTGATCCCCGCCCGCCCCTCGCTTTCCGCCCCTTCACCCCTTCGTGCCTTCGTCCCTTCGGAGTGGGCTTTCACGTGTCCGGTTTCCCGGTTCGCCCCCGCACTGTTCTGCTTCGCGCCCTTCCGTCCTCCGCGGTGATTCCTGGACTCGTTTCTCCGAATTCTGACAAGGAGCTTCTCCCTCGTGTTCTTCGTGTCCTTTGTGGTGAATCCCCGCCACCGGCCGCCAATCTCCGCCACCCGCCAACAATCTCCACGCCCCGCCTACCCTCCGCCCGGTTCCCGATCTATACTATCTAGGTCCGACGGCGCCGATTCTCCGTCTGCCCGCGCCGCTGCCCGACGATGGATGCCTGGTAGCTGAAAGCTGATAGCGCCCAACGGAGGTGCACCCGTTGTCGTTTTATCACCCGCCCCGGCGGCCCCCCTATCACCTTTCACCTTTCACCCCGGCTACGTCCGGATAATCAAGTGTGCCAAGGGGGNNTGGCACACTTGGCACACTTCCCCGCCGCACGCTCCAGGAGCGGTTTTTATCCGGAACTATGCCAACCACCGCTTGGCACCCTTGGCGGTCTTGCCCCCGCGTGCCCGCTCCCGGCCGGGCACCCGTTGTCACCTTGTTACTTTGTCACCGGCTGTGCTGCTTCCGGTGCTCCGCAGCCGAAATCAGCCCTGCCCGTTCTTTTCCAGCCGGATGCGCACGTCCGCCACGTGGCAGCCCTGGCCCGCCGGGTGCACGATGAGCGGGTTGATGTCCAGCTCCGCGATCCGCGGGAAGTCGTCCGCGAGCTGTGACAGCCGCAGGATCGCCTCCTCGATCGCCGCCAAATCGCTCGGCGGCTCGCCGCGCAGCCCTTGCAGCACCGCCGCGGTCCGCAGCTCGCGCACCATCTTCCCCGCGGCTCCTTCGCGCACCGGCACGACGCGGAACGTCACGTCCTTGAACGCCTCGACGTAAATCCCGCCCAGGCCGAACATCACGAGGTGCCCGAAGACGCGGTCGCGGTTGACGCCGAGGATGACTTCCTTCCCCGCCGGGATCATCTTCCGCACGAGGATTCCGGTGATATCCGCCGCCTGCACGTGTTTCAGCAGATGGTCGCGCATCGCCCCATACGCCTGCCGCACCTCGGCCGCAGTCTTCAGGTCCAGCATGACGCCCTTCATCTCGAACTTGTGCAGAACCTTCGGCGACACGACGCGCAGCACGACCGGATAGCCGATCCGCTCGGCCGCCGCGACCGCCTCGTCCGCCGTCTGCGTCATGGCGAAGTCGACGACCGGGAATCCATACGCCCGCAGCACCTCCAGCGCCTGCGCCTCCGACATATATCCATCCGGCGACGCGTCGATGACCCGCGCCGCCCGCGGCTGATCGACCGGATACGTCCGCACTTCGGTGACTTCGCGCATCAGCCACCGCCGATACCACACGGCGTGCCACATCGCCTCCGCCGCCCACTCCGGCAGGATGTAGTGCGGTATCCCGTGCTCCTGGAGGATGCGAATCCCCGGCGCCACGTCTTTGGAGCCCATGAACGAGCACGACAGCGTCTTCTTGGTCGACGCGAACCGCTCCTTCATCCCGCAGATCGTGTTCGCGATCGACGTGATGTTCGTCATCGACTGCGGCGTCAGGATCACGAGCACCTGATCGACGCCTTCGTCGTTGAACACCGCGTCGAGGGCCGCCGCGTAGCGGTCCTCGCGCGCGTCGCCGATCACGTCAACCGGGTTCTTGATGTTCGCCGCCGCAGGTAGCGCGGCCTTCAGCTTCGCCGTCGTCTCCAGCGTGAAGCGAGCCAGCTCGAGCCCGCGATCCACCGCCGCGTCCGTCGCCATCACGCCCGGGCCGCCGGCGTTGGTCACGATCGCAATCCGCCCGCCTGGCGGCAGCGGCTGATACGCCAGTAACTGCGCGGTGTTGAACATCTCCTCGATCGAGCTGCAGCGCATGATGCCGGACTGCTCGAACACGCCGCGGCACACGACGTCGCTGGTGGCGAGTGCTCCGGTATGCGACTGGGCCGCCGCGGCGCCGGCCGCGGTCCGGCCGCCCTTGATCGCGAGGATCGGCTTAGGGTTATTGACGTTTCCGGCGACCTCGCGCGCGACCTTCATCAGCTCGCGCCCGTGCGCAATGTCCTCGAGGTACATCAGGATGACAGACGTCTGCGGATCGTCGGCCAGATAACGCAGCAGGTCGGTCTCGTTCACGTCCGCCTTGTTTCCGAGGCTGACGAACTTCGAGAAGCCGATGTTCTTGCCCGCCGCATAGTCCAACACCGCAGTGCACAGCGCCCCGCTCTGCGACAGGAACCCGATGTGCCCCGCGGCCGGCATCGCGCGGGCGAAGCTCGCATTGAGCCGCACTTGCGGCTCCGTGTTGATCACGCCGAGACAGTTCGGCCCGATCAGCCGCATCCCGCCGCGGGCCGCGATGGCCTTGATCCGCTCTTCGCGGGCCAGACCCGCCGGGCCGACCTCGCGGAAGCCGGCGGAGATGATGATCGCGGCCTTGATCCCTTTCTCGACGCACTGCTCGAGCGCCTTCTCGCAGACGTTGCCGGGAAACACGAGCACGGCCAGATCGACCGGGTCGGGAATGTCTACGACGTAGTCGTACGCCCGCACGCCCGCAATGTGCTTCTTGCGCGGCGCGACGGGATATACGACGCCGTTGAATCGCGTATCGAGCAGGTTCACGAAGATGTCGTGCGGGACGGTGCCCGGCGAGTTGGTCACGCCCAGCACGGCAATGGATTGGGGGCGAAAGATCGCGTCGAGGCCGTCGTGGCTGGACCGAACAGGCGCGCCGCCGGTCGCGGGAATCGACTCCGTCTTCATTACGTTTGACACCTGTCAGACCTTTCTCAATCGACGAGCGGCCGGCCGCCCGGATCGCGGCCCGAGACCGTTCCGACATCGCTCGTGCGACCGTCCTTTCGCGGACGCAAATCCGCCGGAGACCTTGCCCGCGCGACGCCGGACACGACGCCGGCACAGCCGCCCGTGAGACCCAGACCTCGGCCGGCGCGCCCGCGGGGGGCGAAGTCTCCCTCTACTTCTTCAGACACCGGGCGACAAACTCGGCTGCGCCGCTGACCGTCTGCACCGCCAGCGCCGCATCCTCGTCCATGTCGATGCCGAATTCCTGTTCAAAGGAAGTCACCAGCTCGACGCTCTGGACGGACTCGGCCCCTAAATCGAAGACAAAGTGGTCGGCGGCTTTGACGGTCGCCGGGTCAAGGGACAACACGCGCGCCGTCACCTGAATCACGCGCTGCAGAACTTCGTGGTCTGTCATGTCTGGTGTCTCCCAGGCCGGACCGCGCGTGCTGTCCGCTGCCGGTCGGCCTTGTGCTTGGCATTCAGTTCTGGCAGATGCCTGCGCACCTGCTGCTCCAGTTCCTCGTCACTGATCGTGCTCGGGCGGCCCTGAGGCCATCTCCCGCGCCAGTCCGCACGCCGCTCCGCACGGGGCGGGCGTCGGTTTTCGCTGTTACCGGCCACCGGCGAGCTGGCGCCGGCCCTTCTGGACGTACTCGGAGCGTTCCTTGGCAGTCAACTCGTGAATGTGACGAATGAGCTCTTCGTCCTCCGTAGTCATCTCCACCTTCCGCCGCGACATCGCCGTGCGGGCGGTGTCGATCAGGGGGTTGAGCCCAAAGCCCTTGGAGACGATCCCGTTGAGGAACCAGGCGAAGGGCGGAATGTACTTGGGCAGCGGGGCCCCGGTCGCGACCAGGACGGCCATCGTCCCGACGATCGTGCCGGTGTTCAGCAGGGTGCCGATGCTGGTTTTCACGTGGTCGCCGATGAAGCTGCCGACCTTGGTCGAGCCGGTGTCGACCGGCTTGCCGCCCATCGTCACGCTGACGCTGCCGTAGTCGTTCTTCAGGTCGCTATTGGTCGTCAGGGCGCCGAGGTTGACCCACTCGCCGACGTAGGCGTGGCCGAGGAATCCGTCGTGGTACTTGTTGGAGTAACCGTGGATGATGCTCTCCTCGACTTCGCCGCCGACCCGGCACATCGGTCCGATGCTGCAGCCCTCGCGCACTTTCGCTCCGAGCAGGATCGACTTGGGCCCCACGTAGCACGGCCCTTCGATGCGCGTGAACGGGTGGACCTCACAGCCGGCCTCGATTGTCACCGGGCCGTGCCGCGTGTCGATGCATGCGAACGGATGTACCTCGACGCCGGTGCCGATGTAGAGCTGATCCTTCGGGCCGAAGACCACGGCCGACTCGTGCATTTGCCCTTCGATGCCGCTGCGGCCGGCGGCCTTAAAGTCCAGCGCGATCTCCTCGGGGTTCGTCAGCATGATGTCCCAGATGTACTCGTACCACTTGCCCGAGAAGTCCGCCCGCGGCGCCTTGCGGGCCGCCATCGCTAGGCCGGCGTAGTCGCGGATGCCGGCCACGTTCTCGCTCGTGCGCCACGCCGCCAACTGCTCGCCATGCCACTGCGCCACGCGCTCGACTGGTGGTCGCCAGTGCGCGCCCACGACGCGTGCGTTCACGAAGAGCACTTCCTGCCCGCTCAGACCGGACAGGTTGTTGACCACCGCTGGCCGGCAGCGCTTCGCCGCGATGGGCGCGAGATAGTCGCGCACCAGCACGGCGTCGACGGCCGCGCCCGCGGCGCGCGCCAGCTTGGCCGCCAGCGTGACGGCGCCGCACTTCAGCTCGAACACGCCGCGCATCCAGGTCAGCGGCAAGAAACGGTCGAATTGGTCATCTTCAAAGACCACCAGCTTCATGCATGTTCTCCGGCACGATCCCCGTTGCACTCACGTCAGCCTGGCATCAGCACGCCGCGCGGGTTGGCCCAGAACCGCTGGCAAACCTCGGCGGCTCCGCCGACCGCGCGGTCTTGCGTTAATACCTCGCCGGCCACCACGCGCAGATTCCGATTGTCCCAGTCCAGGACCATCCGGCGCAGGGCGTCCTGAATCTCGCGGCGTAAGGCCGGGTTGTCCTCAAACAAGTAGCCGCCCAGCACGAGCACCTGCGGGTCGTACGCGGCGACCGCCATTGCCGCCCCCATCGCCAAATAGCCCGTCACTTCTGTCAGCAGGGCGTTGAGCGGGTCGCGGCGGCGACGGACGCGATGCCTGAACGCCGCCTGTACGATTGGTGCGGCCCCATCTTCGGCGGTCACCGTCAGCGTTTTTCGCACGGTGTCGGGCAGCCGTCGGCGGGGCAGCCTGCGGATCGCCGCGACGATGGCGGGCCCCGAGGCTACGGCCTCCAGACACCCGTTGTTGCCGCAGGGGCACCGTGCGAGGCCCGGCGCCACGACCACGTGGCCGATCTCGCCGGCGCGCTGCGTGGCTCCGGCCAGCGGCTGACCACGCTGCACGAAGCGGGCGCTGATGCCGCGGCCGGCGTGGTAGTACACGAGGCTGTTCGCATCGCGACCGGCACCGAGCAGCGCTTCGGCGGCGGCGTTCATCGTGGCCGACGCACCCTGCACGAGCACGTCGCAGCCGTAGCGGCCGTGAAGTTCATCCCGGAACGGCTCGTTGTGCCAGCCCAGCGAAGCACAAGTGACGACGACCCCGCGGCTGTCCACGGCGCCGTTGACGCCCGCCCAAAGTCCGAGCAGATTACCGACTGCGAAGCCGGCGCGCGAAAGCACTCCGCGCAGATGCAGATCGACCTGGTCGGTCACCCCGGCCGGGCTCCGGTTATCGCCGAGCCGCGCCGAAGTGTGCGCCAACAACGTACCATCGGCGGCGACGACGGCGGCGTGCAACTGGTGGGCGGCGATGTCGACGCCGGCAAAGCACCCGGAGGACCGGTTGACGGCCAACAGGATGGCGGGCCGGCCGCGGCCGCTACCGGTCTGACCCACGCGAGAGAGCCAGCCCGACGCGACCAGGCGCTGCACGGCCCCGTTGATCGTCGAGCGCTGGCGGCCGATCTGCTCGGCCAGCCGGTGCTGCGGAATCGCGCCCAGGCGGTGAATGACCTGGAGCACCGACCAATCCATGGCGCGGACCTTGGCGGGCACGATTTTATCCTCGTCCGGATCGGATGCGCATCCGGCGAAACGTCACTGTATCGGCTGAAAACGACATGTTCAAGTCGAGCCGCTTGTTTTTTACAGAATCCGTATTAAATTGACGAGGCGCGCGGCGTGGACTTCTCCTAGGCCCCGCGCCATTGGAGGACAAGACCGTGGAGACCATCATCGCAGACACGTACGAGGAAATGAGCCGGATCGCCGCCGACATGATCGAGCGGCAGCTCATGCGTAAACCCAGCAGCGTGCTGGGCCTGGCCACCGGCTCGACGCCCGTCGGGCTGTACCGGGAGCTGGTGCGCCGGCACAAGGAGCAGGGGCTGGACTTTTCCAAGGTGATCACGTTCAACCTGGACGAGTACCTCGACCTCCGGCCGTCGCACCCGCAGAGCTACCGGTACTTCATGAACGAGAACCTGTTCAACCACATCAACGTCGATCCAAAGAACATCCACGTGCCCTACGGCCACGCGGGTGACGTCGAGGAATTCTGCGAGTGGTACGAGCAGGAGATCAAGCGGGCCGGCGGGATCGACATCCAGGTGCTGGGAATCGGGGCCGATGGCCACATCGCTTTCAACGAGCCCGGCTCGTCGCTCGGCTCCCGCACGCGGCTCAAGACGCTGACCAAGCAGACCATCGAGGATAACGCGCGCTTCTTCGACAAGGCGGAAGAGGTCCCGCGTTTCGCCATTACGATGGGTGTCGGCACGATCCTCGAGGCCCGCGAGATTCTGCTGCTGGCCAACAGCCGGAAGAAGGCCGACATTATCGCCGAGGCGCTCGAAGGTCCCATCACCGCTCAGGTCTCGGCCAGCGCCCTGCAAATGCACCGGCACGTGACCGTCATCGTCGACGCCGAGGGCGGCTCGAAGCTCAAACGCGCCGACTACTACAAGTGGATCTTCCAGGAAAAGAAACGGCTGATCCCGCGCCTGATCGGCAAGGTGACGTAACTCGTTGCGCCGGCGGGGCCCACTGAGCCGCCGCCTCGGTCGCCCGGGCGCGACGACGTTCGCTTGGTACGTCGCCGCCCGGGTTCGATTACGGCCGTTTGCAATGCGAAGGCCTTCGGTCACGCGCCCTGCCGGCCCGGCGCGGCAGGGCGGCCGGGCGTGGTGCGTCACACCGGCCCGTCGGCCCAGTCCCCGTCGGGCGGGCCGGATCTTGGTGGCGCCCGGAGTTGCCGTGCACGGAGGGGTTCATATAATTAGCAACGTGCAACCATTGCGTCACGCAACTGTTGACGGCATCGCGGCGCGGCGCTGCGCGGCCGGCCTGCTGGCCAGCGTGCCAGCCGTGATGCGTTTTATCCGGCAGGAGATGCGCGCCCACCGACAGGCGCAGCTCAGTGTCCCGCAGTTCCGGGCCTTGGTGTTCGTGAGCCTCAGCGATGAGCCCTCGCTTTCGGCGATGGCGGAGCACCTGGGGCTGTCGCTGCCCGCCGCGTCGCGCCTGGTCGATTTGCTGGTGAAGCGCGGCCTGATGGGGCGCCGGGTGGACGTGGCCGACCGCCGGCGGGTGTCGTTATCGCTGACGGCGCGCGGCCGGGCGACGTGTCGTCGGGCCCGGCGGGCCACGCAGGCGGCGCTGGCGCGGCGTTTCGAGCGGCTCTCTGCGCAGGATCTGGCGTTGGTTAGCCGGGCCCTCGGAATCCTGGGGCATGCGTTCGCGGCCGGGGGCGGGCGCGCGGAAACGGTGGAGTGATGCGCGGCTACAATCATCTTGTTTGTGGAGTCCGGGCATGAAGAAGATTCTGTTTCTGCTTGTTCCGCTCGTGCTGGTAGGCGGGGCCGGCGTGGTGTACTGGCAGCGCTCGGGCCAGCCGTCCACGTCGTTTCGGACGACCGCCGTGAAGCGCGGCGATCTGACGGTCACGATCAGCGCGACCGGTACGGTCGAGCCCGAGGAGGTCGTCGACGTGGGCGCGCAGATCGCCGGCCGGATTGCATCGTTCGGGCACGATCTGGACGCGCCGGACAAGACGATCGATTACGGATCGGCCGTCGCGGAGGGAACGGTTCTGGCCCGGATCGACGACGCCCTATACGCGGCGGACGTGGAGTCGAGCGCCGCGCAACTCGAGCAGGCCAAGGCGAACGTGCTGCGCTCTCAGGCGGACCTGGAGCAGATGAAAGCGAAGCTGTACCAGGCCGAGCAGAACTGGAAGCGGGCGCAGGAGCTCGGACCTTCCCGGGCGCTGTCCGCGACCGACTACGACTCGTACCAAGCCGCATACGAGACGGCCAAGGCCACTGTGGCAGTCGGCGAGGCCACCATCGTCCAGACCGAGAAAGCCGTGCTCCAGGCCCAGGCGAGCCTGGATCGCGTGAAGACGAACCTGGGCTATTGCACGATCAAGTCGCCCGTCAAAGGGGTCATTGTCGATCGCCGGGTCAACATCGGCCAGACCGTCGTCGCCAGCCTCAGCGCCCCCAGCATCTTCCTGATCGCCAAGGACCTGAAGCGGATGCAGGTCTGGGCCTCGGTGAACGAGGCGGATATCGGCAATATTCACCCCGGCCAGCCGGTCGGTTTTACCGTCGACGCCTATCCGGGCCAGACGTTCCGCGGCGAGGTCGGCAAGATCCGCCTCAACGCCAGCATGACGCAAAACGTGGTCACATATACCGTGGAAATCACCACGGATAATTCGGACGGCAGACTGTTGCCGTACCTGACGGCCAACGTCCAGTTCGAGATCACGCGGCGCCCGGACGTCCTGATGGTGCCGAATGCGGCGCTGCGCTGGACGCCCGTGCTGCAGCAGGTCGTCCCCGATGCACGGCAGGAGCTCGGAAACACCGGCCGTCGCAAACCCACGACGACGCGCCCCGCCGCAGCAGCCGGCGCGGGAACCGCGGCGGCCGCCCGTCCGCCGGGCATGGTCTGGATCCAGGATGGGACCTATGTGCGCCCCATCGTCGTGAAAGTGGGCCCCAGCGATGGGGCCATGACGGAGGTCCAGAGCGACCGCTTGAGCGAAGGGACGGAAGTCGTTCTGAGCGAGGCCGTGCGCGGCACGGCATCCGCCCAAACGGTCAATCCGTTCACGCCGCAGGTCTTCGGTAACCGCCGTCCGCAGTGAACGAGCGCGACCGGGAACGGCCGCACGAGGTGACGACTCGTGGAGTTGATCAAGCTCGAGGACATTTACAAGACGTATCACCTCGGTGAGATCGACGTGCCCGTGCTCAAGGGCGTGTCGTTGTCCGTGGCGCGCGGCGAGATGGTCGCGCTCATGGGCGCCTCGGGGTCGGGCAAGACCACGCTGATGAACATCCTCGGTTGCCTCGATCGGGCGAGCACGGGACGCTACTGGCTCGACGGGCAGGAAATCTCCGGCCTGTCCTCGGATGAACTCGCCAACCTGCGGAATCAGAAAATCGGCTTTGTGTTTCAGACCTTCAACCTGCTGCCCCGCACGAGCGCGCTCGAGAACGTAATGATGCCGCTCTCGTACACGCCGCAAGGTCTTCCCGCCCGGGAGGTGCGCGAGCGGTGTGCCGCGCTGCTCCAGCGGGTCGGCCTGGATGACCGGATGGACCATGAGCCCTCGCAGCTTTCGGGTGGCCAGCAGCAGCGCGTGGCGATCGCGCGGGCGCTGGTGAACCGCCCGCCCCTGCTGTTTGCGGACGAGCCGACCGGTAACCTGGATTCGCGCACCAGCGAAGAAATCCTGCAGATGTTCGGGCAACTCAACGCCGAAGAGGGCATCACGATCATCCTGGTGACCCACGATGCGGGCATTGCCCGCCACGCGCAGCGTGTCATCCACATTCACGACGGCATGATCGAAGACGGCACCGGCGCCGACGAGCCGCAGGGCGCGCAGGCTCCCCGCGCAGCACCCGGCGCGCAACCGCCGCGGCGCCCGGAGGCTTCGCCATGAGCTGGCTCGGCGCGAAGTTCCACTCCCGCACGCTGCGTACCGCCTTTCATGCGCTACGCCGCAACGTCATGCGCTCGGCCCTGACGACGCTGGGCATCATCATCGGCGTGGCGGCGGTGATCGCGATGATGGAGATCGGCAACGGCTCGTCGAAGGCGATCCAGAAGTCCATCGCGAGCATGGGGGCGGACAACGTGATCGTCATGCCGGGTACGGCGGCCAGCGGCGGGGTCTCCTTTGGCGGCGGCAGCGCGATGACCCTGACCCCGGAGGACGGCGACGCGATTCAGCGGGAATGCCCGGCGGCACGCGCGGTCGCGCCGCTCGCCCGGGCGCGCACGCAGGTGGTCTACGGCAACAAGAACTGGGTGCCGCTCTTCATCTATGGCACGAGTCCGTCGTACCTGGACGTCCGTGACTGGAGCGACCTGGCCGAGGGGGACAGCTTCACCGATCAGGACGTCCGAAACGCCAGCAAAGTCTGCCTGCTGGGCCAGACGCTGGTGCGGGAGCTGTTTGGGGGGGCGTCGCCGATCGGCCAGGAGGTGCGGGTCAAGAACGTGGCCTTCAAGGTGGTCGGCGTGCTGGGTCCCAAAGGGGCCAACATGATGGGCATGGACCAAGACGACATCCTGATCGCCCCTTGGACCACCATCAAACGCCGCGTCGCCGGCTCGAGCCTGGCGAACGTGAACCAGAGCGCGGGGAATGCGGCGGCGGGCGCAACGCCGGCGGTGAACACGCTCAGCGATATCTACCCCGGCCAGCCCAGCCTCTATCCCATTCCGTCGGACGTGCAGGCCGCGGATACGCCGCTGCCGGTGCGTTTCCAGAATGTCGACACGATCATGGTGGCGGCCCAATCTCCGGCGGAGATTCCGGTGGCGATCCGTCAGATCACGCAGCTCCTGCACGAGCGGCACCGGATCAAGCCGGGCGAGCCGGATGATTTCAACATCCGGGATATGACCGAGATGACGCGGGCGATGAGCTCAACCACGAGCCTGATGACCAACCTGCTGCTGTGCGTGGCCTTGATCTCGCTGGTGGTGGGCGGCGTCGGCATCATGAACATCATGCTCGTGTCCGTAACCGAGCGCACACGCGAGATCGGCCTGCGGATGGCGGTCGGTGCCCGGGCCCGCGACATTCTCCGCCAATTTCTGGTGGAGGCGATCGTGCTGTGCGTGCTCGGCGGCGCCTTGGGGATCGCATTCGGGCGGGGAGGCTCCCTGCTGGTTCGCGCGCTGCTGCACTGGCCGACCGAACTCTCGGTAGGGGCGATCTTCGCCGCGGTGATCGTGTCGGTCAGCGTCGGCGTGATCTTCGGGTACTACCCGGCGTGGAAAGCCTCACGGCTGGATCCGATCGAGGCGCTGCGCTACGAGTGACAGAGACGCACAGACGGGAGCCGGGATGGCGCGGCTCGAAGGTTGTCGCCCATGACGGATGGTCATCAACTCGGATGCTCCCGGCCGGTGGCCGAGAGGCCGTACGGCCTGCAGACCGTGGCGGCCTGGCCCAAGCCCCTGGTCGCAGCGCTGTGCGTCGGGCTCGTGCTGGGCATCGGCGTCCTGGACTATGTCACCGGCCAGCAGGCGTCCGTGACGGTGGTTTATCTCCTTCCCATCGCCCTTGGTACGTGGGTAATATCGCGCGAGGTTGGTATTGCTCTGGCGGTCGAGAGCGTGCTGGTCTGGCTGGTCGTGGAGCGGATACAGGGCGTACCCTATGCGCACCCGCTCATCCAGTGTTGGAACGCGCTGGCGCTGCTAATCGCGTTCATGATCGTCGTGTTCCTGTTGGCCGGGCTGAACCGCTTCCAGGAGCAGCTTGAAGAGAAGGTCGTGCAGCGAACCGCGGAATTGTCCCAGAGCCGCGAGAACCTGATGCACGCCCTGGCGGATTTGCAGAAATCACATGCCAGGCTTCGGGACACGCAATTGCAGTTGATCCAGGCGGAAAAAATGGAGTCGGTCGGGCGTTTGGCCGCCGGCGTTGCGCACGAAGTAAAGAACCCGCTGTTGACTATACTGCTGGGAGTCGAGTACCTGGAGCGGCTTCCCACGGCGCAAGAACACGATGTGCGTGACGTCCTCCACGATCAGAAGGATGCGGTCGAGAGAGCCACGACGGTTATCAACGAATTGCTGGACTTCGCCGCGCCCAGCGAGCTGCATACGCAGCCGGAAGACCTGAACGCCGTCATCGAGCGTGCGCTCGGGCTGGTGAGGCACGCCGTGACCGAGGCGCGCGTGACGGTGGCCCGCGAGTTGGAACCGGGACTGCCCGGCGTGCCCCTCGACCGAAAGAAGATCGAGCAAGTGTTCGTCAATGCCCTGATGAACGCGATACACGCCATGCCGGGCGGCGGGACGCTGACGGTTCGAACGTACTCCGCGCTCGGCGCGGCCGCTGCGGCGCCGGCGGCGCCGGGACCTGTGTTAGACGGGGTCGCCGTCACCGCGGAGATCGATGATACGGGAACCGGCATACGCGAAGAGCATCTGGCCAAGGTCTTTGACCCGTTCTTCACGACGAAGCCCCCCGGCAAGGGAACTGGCTTGGGGCTTTCGGTTGTCCACCAGATCGTTCAGATGCACGGCGGGACGGTGGACCTTTCCAACCGGCCGGAGGGCGGCGCGCGCTTCAGGCTCCAGCTTTTCAAGAAAGGTGCAGGAACGTCATGTTGAAGAGGATCCTCGCGATCGACGACGAAGTCGGCGTCACACGCATGATCAAGCTCAACCTCGAGACGACCGGGCGATATGCAGTTCTCATGGTGAACGAGGCGCAGTCGGCACATGCGGCCGCGCAGCAGTTCAAGCCCGATCTGATTCTCCTGGATGTCATGATGCCGGGCATGGACGGCGGAGAAGTGGCCGCCGAACTCGAATCCGATCCCGCCCTCAAAGACATCCCGATCGTTTACCTGACGGCGGCGGTCACCCGGAAAGAGGCGGATCACAAACGGCTGTTCAGCGGCGGCCGGCGGGTGGTTGCCAAGCCGATCACGCTGCCAGAGTTAATTGACTGTATCGAGGAGGCTCTCAAGGAGCGCGGCTCCGGTTGACAGAAGGGGGCGCGACGTTGGCGGTGGGGGGGATGAGCGAGGTACACATGGCACGCTTGTGGGTCGGCCTGATTCTCGCAGGAGCCGTGGGCGGCTGCGCCGTCGGCCCGAATTACCACACGCCCGAGGCGCGGGTGCCTGCCAACTGGAGCGGGCCAACCCCCACGGTGGCGACGACGCAACCGGGCGCACCTACGACGCAGCCGGGTGCGCCGCCGACGCAGCCGACGAACCTCGCGACATGGTGGGAAGCGCTGAACGACCCGGCGCTGGACGATCTCGTCGCGCAGGCGGTGCAGGCCAATTTCGACTTGCAGGTGGCGGCGGCACGCGTCCGCGAGGCGCGCGCCCTGCGCGACGTGGCGGCGGCCGACTTCTGGCCGCAATTCAACTTCGGCGCCGGGTATACGTACTCGGGTTCGAGCGAGAACGTGGGGCCGTCGGCGTCGGGCGGCGGAGCGGGCCCACTGCGCAGTCTATTAACGCCGCCGACCGTCTCCCTCCGGCCCGGCTCGGGCAGTACCGGCGCAACGGCCACGATCACGCCGCAGCGAATCACGGTCGGCGGCAACCGGCGGCCGAGCGTCACGGTTCAGCCGGGCTCGTTCAGTATTCCCAGCGGCGCGTCCCCGCCGACGGTGTCGATCGGTCCTGGGGCGGGGGCGGCAGCACAGGTGTCGCGCCAGCAAAACCTGTTTCAGCTTGGCTTCGACGCGACCTGGGAACTCGACGTCTTCGGCGGTACGCGTCGCGCAGTCGAGGCAACGGAGGCCGACCTGGCTGCGGCGGAGAACGGTCATCGCGACGTGCTGGTGACGCTGATCTCTGAAGTGGCGCTGAACTACGTGCAACTCCGCGGCGCGCAACGGCGGCTGGCGATTGCCGAGGAGAACATCGCCGCCCAGAGCGACACGTTCGCTGTCACCCGGGATCGCCATCGGGCGGGCTTCACCAACGAGCTCGACGTGACGCAGGCCGCGGCGCAGCTCGCGACCACGNNTCACGCAGTCACAGGTACCGTTGTTGGAAACTGCGATCCGGCAGGCGATTTACCAGCTTAGCGTGTTGCTGGGCGAGCCGCCGGGCACCTTGGTCGATCAGTTGGACCGGGCGGCGCCGCTGCCGGCCAACCCGCCGGCGGTGCCGCTGGGAATGCCGTCGGATCTGCTCCGCCGGCGGCCGGACGTTCGCGCCGCCGAGCGCCAACTGGCCGCTGCCACGGCGCGCGTTGGCGTGGCGACCGCCGACCTGTTTCCCAAGTTCAACCTGTCGGGGTCGTTCGGCCCGCAGGTGTCTGACTTCCGCCACATCCTGGACGCGCGCAGCCTGGCCTGGTCGATCGGGCCGGGCGTGAACTGGTCGATTTTCGACGGCGGCCGCATCCGTGCCAACATCCAGGTGCAGGATGCGCGGCAGGAGGAAGCGCTGGCGACGTACGAGCAGACCGTGCTTACGGCCCTGCAAGACGTCGAGAACGCGCTCGTGGCGTACACGAGCGAGTTGAAACGCCATGGCGCGCTCTCTGAAGCGGTCGCCTCCAACCAGAAGTCCGTGGAGTTGAGCAACGACCTGTATGTCCGCGGCCTGGGGGCGTTCCTGAACGTGCTCGACTCGGAGCGCAACCTGTACGCCTCGCAGGATCAGCTTGTGCAGAGCGAGACCACGGCGATCACCAATCTGATTTCGCTCTACAAGGCGCTCGGCGGCGGGTGGGATGCGCCGGACGAAATGCCGGCCGACAGCGGTGGGTACTGACCGCACGCAGCGCGGGATTCTGCGGCCCGATCGCCGCCGACGCTCCGGTCCGCATCGCCTCTCTCATGGACACGCACGGAGACAGACTACGCCTCCGCGAGACCTGGCGTTGGCGATCACGACCGGGGTTACGCTGCCGCGGTGGCAGCAGCGCAGGTGTGCGCGGACGGCAGCAAGTCGTTATCCGCAGCCAAATTGAGCCGCCGCGCGTTTCTTCATCTCCTCAGGCGCGACGTCCTCGATGTGGGTGGCAAACCCCCACCAGTGCCCAAAAGGGTCCTCAAACGCCACGGAGCGATCGCCGTAGAACTGGTTGGCGACCGGCCGCAGCACCTTGGCGCCGACTTCCGTCGCCCGGTGGGCCAGAGCGTCCACGTCCGGGACGTAGATATAGATCGACACCGGCGTGCCGCCCAGGGCTTGCGGGCTGCGCGCGCCCATGTTGGGGACTTCGTCCGACAGCATGATGATCGCCTCGCCGATCTTGATCTCGGCGTGACCGATCACGCCGCCGGGACCTTCCATCCGCATGATCTCGATCGCGCCGAACGCCCGCTTGTAGAACTCGAGCGCCCGGGCCGCACCTTTGATGATCAGATAGGGCGTCGCGCCGTGGAAGCCGTCCGGGATGGGTTTCACTCTGCCCGCCATTGCTATCCTCCTTACGTGTTGGCCAACGAACACCGCGTGGTTGTCGGATCATTATAGGCGGCGTCCGACGCCGAACCAACGCGGTTCGCGCGGAAGGGCACCTTGGCGCCGCAGGCCCGGCGCGGTCGCGTTCGTCCATACGCGGTCCTTACGCGCCCGGGCGCATTTCTGATGGCAACTCTACACCCGGCGGCGTAGGGTTCTTATACGGAGCGTTGTCATGGACGCGGTTTACTTGTTGATCGGCCTTGCGTTTTTCGCCTTCGCCGGCGTAGTCGTGAGCCGAGGCTTCCAGGCGTCAAGACGATGAGCGTGATTTACGTCATCTGTGGTGTGGTCGCGCTGCTTCTGCTGATCTACTTGTTCGTGGCGCTGTTGCAGCCGGAGCGGTTCTGATGTCCTCCGCCGCGTTGCTTCAGGTCGGCTTGTACTGCGTAGTCCTGCTGCTGCTGGTGAAGCCGCTGGGCAGCTACATGGCCCGCGTGTATGAGGGGCGGACGGGCGGCGTGCTTCGGCCATTGCAAGCGGTCGAGCGCGCGCTCTACCGGCTGTGCCGGGTCAATTCCGCGCAGGAAATGGGTTGGAAGCACTACGCGCTGGCCATGCTCTGCTTCAATGGGCTGGGCTTCGTCGTGGTATACGTGCTCCAGCGCGTGCAAGGATGGCTGCCGCTCAATCCCGCCGGCCTGGGGCCGGTCTCGCCCGACTTGGCCTTCAATACCGCCGTCAGCTTCGTGACCAACACGAACTGGCAGAGCTACGGCGGCGAATCGACGCTGAGCTATCTCACGCAAATGCTCGGGCTGACGGTCCAGAACTTCGTGTCGGCGGCATCTGGAATGGCCATTCTCGTGGCGTTAGTGCGCGGCCTGATCCGAAAACAGGCGGCGACCATCGGCAACTTCTGGGTCGATCTGACGCGCTCGACGGTGTACATCCTGTTGCCGTTGTCGGTGGTGTTCGCGCTCGTGCTGGTTTCCCAAGGCGTCGTGCAGACGTTCGGAAACTACGTCACGGTGCCGTTGCTCCAGGCGACGACCGACCCGAACGGCGCGGCCGTCACCGAGCAGACGATCGCGGTCGGGCCGGCCGCGTCGCAGATCGCGATCAAGCAGCTCGGCACCAACGGCGGCGGTTTCTTCAACGTCAACTCGGCGCACCCGTTCGAGAACCCGACGCCGCTCTCGGACTTCCTGGAGATGCTCGCGATTCTGCTGATCCCGGCGGCGTTGTGCTACACGTTCGGCAAGATGGTCAAGGACACGCGTCAAGGTTGGACGCTGCTGGCGGCGATGGGGGTCGTGTTCGTCGGCGCGCTGGCCCTGTGCCTCCGCTCGGAATACCAGCCGCAGCCGAAGCTCGCGGAGCTGGGCGTCGCGACGGTGGCCCCCACGACCGGCTCGGCCGGCGCCTCGCCCTCCCAAACCTGGCCGGTCGGCAATTACGAGGGCAAGGAAGTCCGGTTCGGTGTCGCGAACTCCGCACTGTGGGCGACGGCCACCACCGTCGCCTCCAACGGCTCGGTCAACTCGATGCACGACTCCTACACGCCGCTGGGCGGGCTGGTGCCGATGGTCATGATGCAGCTCGGCGAAGTGATCTTCGGCGGCGTCGGTTCGGGCCTGTACGGGATGCTAATCTTCGTCATCGTCACGGTGTTCATCGCCGGCCTGATGGTCGGCCGTACGCCGGAGTACCTGGGCAAGAAGATCGAGGGCCGCGAGATGAAAGCCGTGATGCTCTACGTCCTGGTGTTTCCGCTCATCATCCTGGGTTTCTCGGCCTGGGCTGCGGTCAGCCCCTACGGAGTGAGTTCGCTCAACAACGCCGGCCCCCATGGCCTCTCCGAGATTCTCTACGCATACACCAGCGCGACGGCCAACAACGGTTCGGCCTTCGCGGGCCTGAACACCAACACGCACTTCTGGAATACCACCATGGGGCTGGCCATGCTGGGCGGCCGTTTCCTGATGATGGTGCCGGTGCTGGCCATCGCCGGCTTCATGGCCAAGAAGCGCATTGCACCGGCCGGGCCGGGTACGTTTCCNNTGGGCAAGAAGATCGAGTCCTTCGAGATGAAGATGGCGTCGATCGGCGTGCTCGTGCCCTGCCTGTGCGTGCTGGTCGGGACGGCGGTCGCGGTGATGACGCCGAGCATCGGCGGCTCGCTCGCCAACCCGCTGCCGCACGGATTTTCCGAGGTGCTATACGCGTTCTCATCGGCCTCGAACAACAACGGCAGCGCGTTCGCCGGCCTGAATGCGAACACGCCGACGCTGAACTTGCTGCTGGGCCTGGTCATGTTGCTGGGCCGGTTTTGGATCAAGATCCCCGTGATTGCCCTGGCGGGGTCTCTGGCCGCCAAGAAGCACGTCCCCGCCTCGAGCGGGACGTTGTCGACGCACACGCCGTTGTTCGTGGTGCTGCTCATCGGCGTCGTGCTGATCGTCGGCGCGCTGACGTTCATCCCGGCGCTCGCGCTGGGGCCGATCGCCGAGCACGTCGAGCTGGCCGCCTTGAGGTGATGGCATGTATGGCACCGGTGCGAGCGACGCATCATTCTTGCCGGAAGAAGGCCGGCCGAGACCATGAGTAGTGGCATGCACATCAAGGCCCGTCCGCTGTTCGACCCGCAGATCTTCCGACGGGCGTGCATCGACTCGCTGCGCAAGCTCCATCCGCGGCACCAGATCCGCAATCCGGTGATGTTCGTCGTGTTCGTCGGGGCGATCCTGACCCTGGGGCTCTTCGCCCACGCCCTCGGCGGTCAGGGCGAGGCGTCCCCGGGCTTCATCCTGGCGATCTCGCTGTGGCTGTGGTTTACGGTGTTGTTCGCCAACTTTGCCGAGGCCATGGCCGAGGGGCGCGGCAAAGCCCAGGCGGAGACCCTGAAGCGCAGCCGGCGCACGGCCTTCGCCAAGGTGCTGGCCGATCAAGACTACATTCCCGGACGGGGCAAGCCGTCCGCATCGCTCCAGGACGGCCGGATCAGACCCTACAACAGCGACGACCTGCGCAAGGGCATGCTCGTGTTGGTGGAAACCGGCGACTTCATCCCGCTGGACGGTGAAGTCGTCGAGGGCGTCGCGTCAATCGATGAATCCGCGGTGACCGGCGAAAGCGCCCCGGTCATCCGCGAAAGCGGCGGCGACCGCAGCGCCGTGACCGGCGGCACGCGCGTCCTTTCCGACTGGCTCATCATTCGCATCACGTCGAACCCCGGCGAGAGCTTCATCGACCGCATGATCGCGCTGGTCGAAGGTGCCGCCCGTCAGAAGACGCCCAACGAGATCGCGCTCAACATCCTCCTGGCGGCGATGACCATCATCTTCCTGCTGGCGGTCGCGACCCTCCTGCCGTTCTCGCTGTTCACGGTGCATACGCTTGGTCGCGGCGACGTGATCACGATTACCGTGCTGGTCGCGCTGCTCGTCTGCCTGATCCCCACGACCATCGGCGGCCTGCTGTCCGCGATCGGCATCGCCGGCATGGACCGCATGATCCAGGCGAACGTCATCGCCATGTCGGGCCGGGCCGTCGAGGCTGCCGGCGACGTCGACACGCTGCTGCTCGACAAGACCGGCACGATCACGCTGGGCAACCGCGAGGCGGTGGAGTTCATTCCAGCGGACGGGGTCCGGATCGAGGAGCTGGCCGACGCCGCGCAGCTCAGCTCCCTGGCCGACGAGACCCCCGAGGGCCGCAGCATCGTCGTGCTCGCTAAGAACAAGTACGGCCTGCGCGGCCGCGATCTGCACAGCCTGGGCCCGGCCGGCACGGGCAGCTCGCCCGTGTTTGTCCCGTTCAGCGCGCAGACGCGTATGAGCGGCGTCGATCTCGACGGCGTGCAGATCCGCAAGGGCGCCGCCGACGCGGTTCAGCGTTTCGTCGAGAGCCGGGGCGGCGCGTTTCCCGCGGCTGTGCGCACCAACGTTGAAGCGATCGCCACGCAGGGTGGCACGCCGCTGGTCGTCGCAACGGCGCGCGCCGGCAGTCCGGCGTACGTGCTGGGCGTGATCCGCCTCAAGGACATCGTGAAAGGTGGCATCCGGGAGCGTTTCGCCCAGCTTCGCCAGATGGGCATCAAGACGATCATGATCACCGGCGACAACCCGTTGACGGCCGCGTCGATTGCCGCGGAGGCGGGCGTGGACGATTTCCTGGCGGAAGCGACGCCGGAGGCCAAGCTCAAGCTCATCCGCGCGAATCAGGCCGGTGGGCGGCTGGTCGCGATGTGCGGCGACGGCACCAATGATGCCCCCGCGCTAGCGCAGGCCGACGTGGCGGTTGCCATGAACACCGGCACGCAGGCCGCCAAAGAGGCCGGCAACATGGTCGACCTCGATAGCAACCCGACTAAGCTCATCGAGGTCGTCGAGATCGGCAAGCAGCTCCTCATCACGCGTGGCTCGCTCACGACCTTCAGCATCGCCAACGATGTGTCCAAGTACTTCGCGATCATCCCGGCCGCGTTCGTCGGCACATACCCGGCCTTGGCGGGACTAAACATCATGCGGCTGGCGACCCCGCAGAGCGCGATCCTCTCGGCCGTGATCTTCAACGCCCTCATTATTGTCCTGCTCATCCCGCTGGCGCTGCGCGGCGTGCACTACAAGCCGGCCAAGGCATCGAAGCTGCTGGCCCGCAACCTGCTGATCTACGGCCTGGGCGGCCTGCTGGTTCCCTTCGCCGGAATCAAGCTGATTGACCTGCTGCTGGTGGCGCTGCGGCTGACGTGAAAGGGCGTGCCATGTCGACGCAACTTCGCACCGCCGGTTTGATGCTCCTGACGTTCACCGTGCTGACCGGCCTCGTCTATCCGCTCGCCATTACGGGCATCGCCCAGGTCGTTTTTCCGCACCAGGCCAATGGTAGTGTGATCGTGCGCGACGCCCAGCCGATCGGATCGGCGTTGATCGGTCAGCCATTCGACGATCCGAAGTACTTCTGGAGCCGGCCGTCCGCGACCACGCCGTTTCCATACAACGCCGGCTCGTCGAACGGCAGCAACTTGGCCGTCACGAATCCGGCCCAGCTCGACGCGATCGCGCAGCGCGTCCGACGGTTGCGCGCGTCCGATCCGGGCAATACGGCCTCGATCCCGGCGGACCTGGTCACCGCGTCCGCCAGCGGCCTCGATCCGCACATTAGCGTCGCGGCGGCACGCTGGCAGATTTCGCGCGTGGCACGGGCGCGCGGCCTGGAAGCCGACGTTGTGGGCAAGCTCGTCACGGCGGCGACGGAGGGGCGGCAACTCGGCGCGCTCGGCGAAGCGCGGGTGAACGTCCTGACCTTGAATCTCGCCCTTGATGGGCTGCCACTGCGCGGGGAGCACCGTCTTCCGAGCAGCGGCACACCGTGACTCGCGGCGCGGGCCAGGCCCCGATCTGCCCGGCGCGAGCGACGCGCAGTACCATATCGGCATGAGCAATGTCCGCCCCGACCCCGACGCCCTGCTCGCCCGCCTGCAGGCCGAACAGCCTGATGCCCGCCGCGGGCGGCTGAAGCTCTTCTTCGGCATGTGCGCTGGCGTGGGCAAGACCTACGCCATGCTCACGGAAGCGCAGGAGAAGCGCCGCGCGGGTGTCGATGTCGTCGTCGGCTACGTCGAGACGCACGGGCGCGCGGAGACTGACGCGCTCCTCACCGGTCTGGAAGTCCTGTCGCCGAAGTGGGTGGAGTATCGCGGCACGCGGCTGCGGGAGTTCGACCTCGACGCCGCCCTGGCCCGCAAACCCGCCCTGATTCTCGTCGACGAGCTGGCCCACACGAACGCCGAGGGTCTGCGGCACGCCAAACGCTGGCAGGACGTGGTGGAGTTGCTGGACGGCGGGATTGACGTGTACACGACGGTCAATGTCCAGCACATCGAGTCGCTCAACGACGTCGTCGCGCAGATCGTCGGCGTCGTCGTCCGCGAGACCGTGCCCGACTCGATCCTCGAGCGGGCCGACGAGATCGAGCTCGTCGATCTGCCGCCCGACGACCTGCTCCAGCGGCTCAGCGAGGGCAAGGTCTACGTTCCCGATCAGGCGCGCCGCGCCGCCGACCGCTTCTTCCGCAAGGAAAACCTCGTCGCGCTGCGCGAACTGGCCCTGCGCCAGACGGCCGAGCGCGTCGGCGCGCAGGTGCAGGTCGAGCGGGCGGGCCGTGGCGATACGCGACCGTGGGCGACGTCGGAGCGCATTCTCGTCTGCGTTGGACCGAGCCCGCTTTCCGCCCGGGTTATCCGCACCGCGCGGCGCATGGCCGGGGCGGCACAGGCCGATTGGATTGCGGTGAGCGTGGAGCCGCCGACCCCGAGCGAGCGTGCCCGCGCGCAAATCCGCCGAAACCTGAAGCTCGCGGAGCGCCTGGGGGCCGAGACGACCATCCTGAGCGGCGAGCGCTTCGCGGACGAGCTCCTCGCGTTCGCCGTCCAGCGCAACATCACCAAAATCGTCATCGGGAAGCCCGACCGATCCCGCTGGAGCGAGCGTTTCCGCACGTCCCCGGTCGATGACCTGATCCGGCGCAGCGGCGAGATCGACGTGCACGTGGTCAAGGGCGAAGGTGAGGAATCGGCGCCCGCGCCGCGCCTGGCTCTGCCGCGCAAGATCGAATGGCGGGGGTATGCGGCGACGGTGGGGGTGCTGGCCGTGTGCACGGCGATTGCGTTTCCGCTGTTCGCCCGGTTCTCCGCGGAAAACCTGGCGATGATCTACCTCGCCGGCGTCGTGTTCGTGGCGACCCGGTACGGTGGCGGGCCGGCGGTGCTGGCCGCGATTCTCGCACCGTTGCTGTTCAATTTCTTCTTCACCGCCCCGTATTACACGCTGGCGATTGCAGACCCGCAGTACCTTGTCACGTTCGTCGTGCTGCTCGTGACGGCGTTGCTCATCAGCAGCTTGACGCAGCGCGTTCGCCGGCAGAGCGAGGCCGCTCGCGCCCGCTACCTGCGGACGGCCGCGCTATACTTCTTGAGTCGGCAACTCGCCGCCGCGGCGGACGCCGCCAGCCTGGCGCGCGGCGCCGTCCGGCAGGTCGCGGACGTGTTTCAGGGCGACGCCGTCGTGCTGCTGCCCGACAGCTCGCAGCACCTCGCGGGGATCGCGCGGCAGGGGGGGTTCAGTGCCGACGAACCCAACGAGCGGGCGGCCGCC
This sequence comes from Phycisphaerales bacterium, assembly GCA_003162245.1. GTDB lineage: Bacteria > Planctomycetota > Phycisphaerae > UBA1845 > Fen-1342 > Fen-1342. The sequence goes on along the minus strand of PMMM01000081.1, from coordinate 3,392 downwards.
CAGTGGGTCCACGACCATCAGAAGTGGGCGGGCTGGAGCACCGACACGTTGCCCGCAGCTCAAGCCATATACCTGCCATTGGTCGCCTCGGGCAAGTCGCTGGGCGTGCTGGGCCTGCGGCCGCGGCAGTCCGAGCGAACGCTGGAGCCGGACCAGCGGCACATGCTCGAGACCTTCGCCACACAGCTTGCGATCGCGCTCGAGCGAACCGCGTTTGCCGCCCAGGCTGAATCGGCCCGCCGCGAAGCTGAAACCGAGCAGGTCCGCAGTTCCCTGCTGAGCTGCGTCTCACACGATCTGCGCACGCCCCTGGCGACCATCGCGGGGGCGGCCAGCACCCTGTTGGACGACAGCGGCCAGCTTTCCGAAGCGACCCGGCGGGAGTTGCTCCAGTCCGTCGCCGATGAGGCCGGGCGGTTGAATCAGCTCGTGGGGAAGCTTCTGGACATGACGCGGCTGGAGTCGGTCGGGTTCCGTCTGCAACGCGAGTGGTACCCGCTGGACGAGCTGGTCGGCGCGGCGCTACATCGCCTCGACGCGGCGTTGCGACAGCATCGCGTCGAGACGGCCGTTCCCGAGGACCTGCCGCTCGTGAGCGTGGACGGCGCGCTGATTGAAGAGGTCCTCGCGAATTTTCTGGAAAACGCCGCGCGCTACACGCCGGCCGGGTCGCAAATCACGGTCCGCGCCGCTGCAGCCGGAGGGCGTGTCCTGGTCGAAGTGCTCGATACCGGCCCCGGTCTCGCACCCGGAAGCGAGAAGGACATCTTCCGGCGCTTCGTACGTCGCACGCCGGCCACGGACCGTTCAGGCTCCGGCTTGGGGCTCGCCATCTGCGAGGCAGTCGTCCGTTTGCACGGCGGTGAGATTGGAGCCGAGAATCGTCCGGAGGGCGGGGCGCGTTTCTGGTTCTCGTTGCCGGCCACGGAGCCGCCACCCGAGACGGGCCAGTCCGCGCTACCCGATGCGCCTGCGCAGAGCACACCGGCCGCGATTGACGGTCCGGAGACACGCCCATGAGCGGTACGCCGGCCACGGTTCTGGTGATTGAGGACGAATTGCCGATCCGGCGTTTCCTGCGGCCGGCGGTCGAGGCCGCGGGGTGGCGACTCATTGAGGCGGATGCTGGCGAGCGGGGGATTCTCGAAGCATCGCAAAGCCGGCCGGACGCCATCATCCTCGATCTCGGCCTGCCTGACATCGACGGCATCGACGTTATTCGCCGCGTTCGCGAGTGGTCGACGGTGCCGATTGTCATCCTCTCCGCGCGAGGCCAGGAGCAGGACAAGGTCGCCGCGCTGGATGCCGGGGCGGACGATTACATCCAGAAGCCGTTCGGCGTCGGCGAGCTGATGGCCCGCGTGCGGGTGGCGCTGCGCCATGCGGCGAACCGGGCGCAGCCGAGTACCGAGCCAACGATCGTGGCGGGCGACATCACCATCGATCTCGTCCGCCGCCGAGTCACGCGCCAAGGACAGGAAGTGCACCTCACGCCCATCGAGTACAAGCTGCTGATGGTGCTGGCCGGTCATGCCGGGCTGGTGCTGACGCATCGGCAATTGCTCAAGGAGGTCTGGGGACCGGGCCATGCCGAGGAGTCGCACTATCTGCGGATCTTCGTGCGGCAGCTTCGCCACAAGCTCGAAGGGAACCCCGCGCAGCCGCGACACATTCTGACCGAGGTGGGTGTTGGGTACCGTTTTGTCGTCGAGCCCTGAGTTGGCTGTCGAAGCGCGATGTTCCTCACACGGCGTCACCCCCCGGCGCGGCCCAGAGCGAACGAGAGCAAGAGCAGCGCCAGCACCACCGCTGTCACCGCCGTGAAGACCCGCTCGCGGCGGACAGCGAACATCACGACCGACACGGCGACACGCATGACGGGCGTCGCGATCAGGAGGAACAGCCCGACCATGACGATCGCCTGCCCGCGCAGGTCGAGCACGCCGTCGTACACTTGCCGCAGCGTCCGCGGGAATGCCGCCCCCGGCCGCGTCAGGCGCTGCACCTTCGCCGGCGACCAGACGTAGCTGGGATGGTGGATGAAGCTGATTAGCGTACCGGCGGCGACGACGGTCAGGCTGGTTATTACGCCGACGCGCAGGAGCGTGCTGATCAACAGCTCGACGCGCCGCGCGGCGACCTCGCTGCGGTCGGGAGGCGTCGGCAGCGACTCGGAGTCGTTTCGGCTCATCGCAAGCCCTTCAGCAGCATCTCCAGCGACACGCCAAGCAGGACGAGGACGAACACGATTCGGATGACGAGGCTCTGCAAGCGCCCCAGCAATCGCGAGCCGAGCGTGGCCCCGATCAGCACGCCCATCGCGACCGGGGCGGCGACGAACGGATCGATGTCGCCGCGCGCGAAGTAGACGCCGGCACTCGCGGCCGCGGTCACGCCGATCATGAAGTTGCTGGTGGCGGTCGAGACCTTGATGGGCAGGCGCATGGCGAGGTCCATCGCGGGCACCTTGAGCACGCCGGACCCGATGCCGAGCAGGCCGCTGACGACGCCCGCGATGTACATCAGGACGAAGCCCAGGCGGACGCGCCCCACGCGGTAGGCGATCTCCCGACCTGCGGCCGCGTCGAAATACTGCCCGTGGAGCTGCAAGCGGTCAGCCCACGCGTCGGACGGCGCGGGAGCCGGGTGCGGCTCGCGTTGCTTGCGGAGCATCTCCACGCCGGAAACCGCCAGGACGATGCCGAAGATCAGGTAGAGCCACCGACCTCCGACGACCCCCGCCAGGTACGCGCCGCTCAACGCTCCGCTGGTCGTGGCCAGTTCGAGCAGCATCGCGACACGCAGGTTCGTCATGCGCTCGCGCACGTACGCAGCCGCGGCACCGCTGGAGGTGGCGATGACCGAGACGATGGAGGCGCCGATGGCGAAGCGGATGTCGATGCCCAAAAGCAGGGTGAGCGCCGGGACCACGATGATGCCGCCGCCGAGCCCCAGCAGCGAACCGAGCAGTCCCGCGCCCAGCGCGATGCCGAACTCGATGATGGTCAGCTCGAACGGCGTCATCAGCTCGCCACCCATGCCTTCTCGGCCGCACGGATGATAGCACACTGCGTTTCAAGTGGAGTGTGGCGGCTCGATGCCGGCGCTGGCGGAAATCGCCCGCCAGAGAATAGAGTAGGCCGAGTTGTGGTCCGAGGATCACCCGCGCAGGCACGAGAGGAGTCGCCCGTGGCAGCCACGCCGCACATCGAGCAGCATTTCACCGCCGCCGAGACGGTTCGTGACGTCGTGATCGGAATGTCGGACGGGCTGACGGTGCCGTTCGCCCTGGCGGCCGGCCTCGCGGGCGCCGTCAGCGCGACGGGGCTCGTCGTGGTGGCCGGGCTGGCGGAAGTCGCGGCCGGGTCGATCGCGATGGGGCTGGGCGGCTA
>PMMM01000154.1 GCA_003162245.1 Phycisphaerales bacterium | reverse complement strand
ATAAACAGGATGCGTATAATACGTTGGTGGGTAAGCCAAGCCGAGACTTGGCTGAACGTGAAGAAGCGGACTTGATTCGACGTAGCGTCACACAGGTCCGTATGGTTCAGCGTCACAATCGAATGACCAACAGACTAAGGGAACTGTGCCGTGCGCAGGGACTCGGCGTCCTGGAAGGCCCCGAGACCAATCGTTTCGACGCCCTGATTCAGCACTACTGCGCGAAGCAGGACTTGCTGATCGAAGTCAAAGCATCAAGTGATAGAGCGTGCTTACGATTGGCCGTCGGCCAACTTCTCGACTACAGGCGGAAGCTGGATCGGGCTGGCGCGACCGACGTTGCTGTGTTGCTTCCGAACAAGCCTCTCCGCGACGATCTTCACTTCCTACGCTATCTCGGCGTGAAAGCGCTCTGGTTCGAGCGGAACTGCACCCTGATTGCCGGCGACTGGCGTCTACGAGTAAAGCCACAACAAGCGTGAGGTGCGTGTCCATCAGCAGGATACATACTCGAAGCAGACCAGCTCCAGGTTCTCACGGGCGAGCGTGGTTTCACGGGAAGCGGAATCCGTCGGTTCCTTTCCGTAGTCCGCTGCGAGCGATTGCACGGCCGACAGGAGCACCTGGTCGTCGCGGCCCGTGCTCCATTCGGCGTACGTCGCCTTCAGCCGTTTGATGGCGAAGCGACCCATCGGCTGCCCGAGATAGCGGATGGCAGCCTTCGTGGCGTCGCGGTCCACCGTTCCACGACGCAGGGCGTTCTTCAACTCCTCGGCCACCGCCTGCTGCGTCGGGTCAATGGTCCTCGGGGCTGCCGCCTTGGCTTCGGTCTCTTTCTCCGCCCGCAGGATGTGGTCGATGACCTTCTCTTGCAGCACGAACACGTCCTGGTCGCCGATGAAGCGGGGCTCATCGGGCTGGCACGCGATCATCTGGGCGATCTGGAAGCGATTGTCGAGCACTTCGTGGGTCTTCGCGTCGATGTAGCGCCAGAAGTGCCGTTGGCCTGAGCCGTCGAGACGTGGGGCCTGGAAGTAGAAGAACATTCCGTAGCACTTGTCCCGCCGCAGGCCCGAGTGGATGCCGTGAGGCAGGGCCACCAGGGCGTCCTTGCCCTCGCGGTTGAGCAGTTCCTTGAGTTGCTTGAGCAGCGTCTCAGGCCCCGCCAATTCCGCCCGCTCTTCTTCTTCGTCCAGCACCGTCCCGTCTTCATCGCGGATGCGGCGGATCGTGTTGAAGGTTCGCGGATGGACGACTTCGCCCAGGATGCTGGCATCGAGCAGGCCGAGATCGTCAATCCGCGAGATGCGGTCGGTCAGTCGCTCAACGAGCCGCAGCAGCCGCTCCAACTCATCCTCGGGGAACATATTGTGGATCACGACCGTCTCGTGGGGACTGCCGATGCGATCAATGCGGCCGTTTCGTTGCACGAGGCGGATCGGGTTCCACGTCAGGTCGTAGTTGACGGCGATCCCGCAGTCCTGGAGGTTTTGGCCCTCGGACAGCACGTCGGTGCTGATCAGGATGTCGATCTGGTCCTTCGGTGCCACGTCCTTTCCGTTGGCGACGGGGGCGAATTGCCCCAGTATCGCCCCACGTTCATCGGGGTGGTTGCCGCTGTCGATGCGACGGATCGTTGGCTGACCGCTGCTTCTTAGCCACTGGGCGTTGCTGTTGTTGGTCAGCGTTCGATGGACGTAGCGGGTCGTGTCCTTGAACGAGCTGAAGATGAGCACCTTCTTGCCCTTCAGGTCGCCCGCGAGCAGCTCCTTCAGGGCTTCCAGCTTCGCGTCGTTGGCCGCCAGCGAACCACTCTTGTCGTAGAGCCGTTTGAGCAGCTTGATGTCGGTCTCAACATCGTGCTTGAGCTTCCGCAGGTCGTATTGATTCAGGTCCACTCGCGGCAAGCTGTCGATATGGGCCTTTGCTTCTGCGTCGGCATCCAGTTCGTCCGCCACGCTCGCGGGTTCGGCTTCGTCCTCCACATCCCTTTCCAGGAACCGCATCGCCTTCTGAAAATCGCGGGAAGAAACGACCTTGCCGTCGAGCAGGTAATCGAGGTACGTGGACTCGAACGTCAATGCTCGATGCAGGCTCAGGCGGAAAGCTTCAACGCTTGACTCCAGCCGCTTCAGGAAGCGGGTCTTGAAGATGCCGACGAAGCCCTGCTCGCGACCTTGCTCCCACTCGTGATCCTGCCTGTCGAGCACCGTCTCGGGCTTGCGGTAGGACTCCAGCTTATACGGTGCCAGGGACAGGTGATCGACGGCGGCCACGATCTCGTCGTAGAGCCCCGCGTAGGTCGCTCCCAGGCTGTATTTCACCGTGCGGAGCTTGCGGTCGGGGAAACGAACGGGCTTGCCGTTGATCGTGGCATTCGGATACGCCACGCGGATGAAGGGGCGCGTGTTGCGGACGACGATCTCTTCGAGCAGGTTGAACAGAACGGTGCCAGCCGACGCATCTTCCTGCCGCATCTGCTGGCGGGCACGGCGGAAATACAGGTTCAGGTCGCCGATGCCGATGTCGCGGAAGTAATCGGGCTCCGCCTGCGTGAACAGGCGTATCTGGCTGAGCAGGTCATACAGGTCGTTGTTGATCGGCGTGGCCGACAGCAGGATGACCTTCTTCCTGGCCCCGTCCCGTCCCCGCCCGCCGTTGAGCTGGATGATCTGCTCGATGCCCAGGTAGCGGTTCGCCTTGTCGTTGCGGAAGTTGTGGCTCTCGTCGATGAGAACCACGTCCGCGTCGCCCCACCGCTTCGGGTCGAAAGTCTCCCGCCCCATCTCCTCCATCCCCACGACCTGAGCGGCGATGGTCGCCGACGCAAGTTCCTTCTTCCACATCTCCCGCAGCGATGCCGCGCAGACCACGATGGCCTTCTGGCGGCGGTGGTAGGCGAAGTCCTCCAGTAATTTCTTACCGATCCAGGTCTTGCCCAGACCCACGGAGTCGGCGATCAGCACGCCGTCGTAGCGGGTCAGGATGCGGCGGGCTCGCTTGACCGCATCGTCCTGGAACTCGGCCAGGGCGACGGCGCTGCGGCCCACATCCATCGCATCTTCGCCCAGCTCGTCGCGGAAATACTCGAACAGGGCCTTCAAGTAGACCTGATACGGCGTGTATTCGACGGTGCCGAACTTGCTCGCGTCGAGCAGGTCGATCAAGTCCTGCTTGAAATCCGCCGCGTCCCGCCACTGCCGCTCAAACCACTGCGTCAGGTCGGAGATAGCCCTGGCACCGACCTCGCTCTTGATGAGCCGACGAGCGGTCGCGGGCACCTCCATGCCGCTCGGATCCAGGGTCGTTTCCTTCTGCCCGACCGAATCGTGGCTGAGATAGGACACCCGCTCGGCGGCGGCGTGGTCGGTGGGCTCGTCGCCTTCCGTGAAAACGCGGTGGACGATGTTCAACTCGCGGTTGCTGGTCAGCCCAGGTCCCGTGAAGTTGCTCGACCCCACGATCGCGGCGTAGGGCCGCAGGCGATCCGAGCGGTTTTGCGGGCCGATCAGGTCGTGGTGAAAGAGATACGCCTTGGCGTGCAGGAAACCCCGCTCGTAGAGGCGGACTTCCACTTTCTCGGCCCGCAGATAGGCGATCAGATCCTCGACCAGCTTCAGCGTCTCGGCGTTGAACGGCGATGCTTCCACGTCGCCCCGCAACCTGGCGAGCAGGGCCTTCCGCTCGTCGGGCCGCAGGCCGATGTCGGTCCCGGACTGCGGCTCGGCCCCCAGCAGCAGCCGAAACGCCCCCACCTTGTGCAGCCCGTCCTTCACGAGCCGATAGCCCGAGACCGAGAAGTACGCCGTGGCGATGTCGAGCGGCTTGCCGCTGCTCTCGGCGAGCAGGGCGTTGAGCACATCGCCGAGGCGGTGCTGGTCGTTGTCGATGACGAACGGAATCACGCTCTCAGCCCCCCGTCACTGCGTCATCAGAATGGGTGATGCTTGGCATGGTTCGACTACTGCAAACCCTTCGGCAGCCAAGCCATCCGTGACTCGCCGCCCCGGCCTACGGGCTCGTGATATTGGCAGCTTCCCCAATGTAGCGCCTGATCCGGTCGCGGTTCGCACCCAAGCTGGAAAACTGCTTCTCGCACACGTCGCTGAAACGGGCAAGCACTTTGCGGTTGATCGACTCCTGCTCCTCGAAGACCGCCAGCGACTGGTGCGGCAGGTCCCAACGCTCGAATTGCAGCAGGGCAATTGTGGCGTCGCGGCACGTGTCGTCGTTCGGGATCGCGTACACAAACAGCGGTCGTGCGGTGCCGTTAACGCGGCAATCCACCGTATACTTGCCCTCAGGATCATGCACAGGGTCGTGATAGTCGAAGGTGCGCCGCACGTCGGGAACCGTCTCCCTCAGCAAGGTCTGGAAGTCCTCCCAGAAGGCCGACTTGACGCGCTCGCGGCTGAGAAAGCGAACGTCCGTGATCTTCAAGAGGGCCTGCACGTAACCGAAGAGCGCGTCGCCGAAGCGGGCGTCAGGTACAGGCAGGCGCAGTTCGCCGTCTGCGTCCTGCACGCCGAACGCGCCGAGTGCCCCGTCGATGATCCGGTTGCGCGTCCCCTCCTGCAGGGCCTTCTCCTCGATCTCATACGTCAGGTGCATGAAAGTGTGGCCTTCGTCCGTCAGCACCCAATCTGTTCCGGCACGACGCAGCACGATGCACAGGTGGTCGCCGTCGTCGAAAACAAAGGGCGTGAACACGCGAAAGCGATCGATTCCCTCGCTGGCCAGTCGGACCTTGCGCCCGACCTTCGCGCGGAAGTCGCGTTCGATAGCCTCGACGTTCATGACGACTTTCCTCCGTCGAACAGGCCCAACTGGTCGGACTTGGGCCGGACAAACCCGCCCCGTGACAGGACGGTGTCGAGCGCCCCTGCGAAGTCCGCGTACTCCGTCGTCACTTCTGCATAGCCGTCTTCCGGGCAGCCATCCTGCTGGTAACGCTCCGTGGCCCGGTGAACGTGGAAATCGTAAAACGTCTCCTGTTCGATTCTATTCGTGTGCTCGTGGCTCTTCCCGTTGCAGCGCAGCAAGCGAAAGACCTGGTTCGTATTCGGGGCCAGCAGCGCCAGGATCACCGAGAAATCGAGCTGGTTCAAATCCGCCTGACGCAGGATCAACCGGAACCGCGATCCCTTCTCGCCGGCCAGGTCCAGCTCGCGTTCCTTGTGCCCGCGCTTCGGGCGCAGCGTAAGGCGTGTCGGCCAATCCGCCGGCAGCGTCTTAGCCTCGGCCAACAGGTCCGCAATTTCGTTATCGGACAGAAACACGCTCATAGCTTACAGCATCCGGGCCAAGCGTTCCTCAAGTCCCGCGATATCGTCGTCGGCCAGGCCCGCCATGCGGTAGATCATGTGGTCGAGCAGGTCTTGGAGCGGCTGGGCCTTCGAGGCCAGCGCGGATCGCTCCGCCCGAGCGATCTCGCCGCGTGCTGTCTCGATGTCGGTGATTTCCTGCACGAGCAACTCCATGCAATCGAGTGCCGCTGGTCCAAAGGGTGGTGTTGCAATCAACGGCAAGACGACCGCCCTTGCGCCAGACCAGTCGGACGCTTTTGCTGCACGCCGAAGGGATTCGTACTGCTGGGATCTCCGGCGGCCAGTCCCGCGAGGGGGCGTTACGTCGAAGCGTGGAAACGGAAGAACATCGAGTTGATAGTGATTAACGTCTGCACTAGTGCTGAGGAGACGGAAATACCAATCTAAGAGCTTGGAGTTGATCATCGCAAGCAGCGCGTGCATTGACACTCTACAGTCGGGCTCGGGACAGTAATTCAGTTTGTAGCTACAAAACTGTCCGGCAGGAAGAACCGCAGCGATCAGGCGACGGAAGTTGTTTTGGGGGCTCGCGTTTTGCATGATTACCCGCGCCTGCCGATGATGGAATGCCCTGCTACTGGGCGATTTGTCTGAGAGGAAGGCCCTGGTGTCCAGCCACAAGTCGCTTCCTTGGGAGGCCTCACGAACAGCGTAAAGACACACGGCGGCACCACGAACCACGAGGGCATCGCCGCCATCAACAAGTGTCCCGTCAGCTCGTTCGTTGGTCTCATTGATCTCCCCTTGATACCAGCGAGCGACTGAGGAAAGTCGCACGACGCGATCGGACGACGCGATACGTCGGGCGAGATGCCAGTCGTCTTCGCTGCAACTTACGACGGTCAGGTTATTAGGGTCTACGGCCGCGACATCTCGGCTGGTAAGACGTACGCATGGCGAGTGACTCTCGACGACAGCGGCAGGATGCTGGCGCGACGCAAACTCACGGGTCGCGTACTCTGCGGGGTCCGCGCGAACTGCAATGAGTATGGTGGTTGCGAGCTTCGCGTCTTTGAAGACGCGGCGCTCGGGGTCGTCCTTCTGAGGAAATGCGTCAACACAAAGAAGCGTGCCGTGTGCAAAGACCGCGCGGCGAATCTCGCTGTACTGGTCGTTTCCGAGGATCCCCATCGGAACGATGAAGCCCCAGGTGCCACCGAATCTGACCAGGTGAAGAGCACGGCACACGAAGAGTTTGTACAGGTTGTTCTTGCCCTTGCAGCTCGGGGCGTATTCCGACCGAGCGTTGATCCAGTCGGCAAGGGCGGCGATATCACTGCCAGTTTCCTTCGAAGACAAAACGTCATACGGCGGATTGCCGACCACCGCGTCGAAGCCTGCCGAGCCAGCGGCGATGTCGTTCCTGGGCTTGATATGCCGACGATTCGTGTCCGCGAAGCCAAAGAAGACCTCGGGGAACTCGATTTCCCAGTGGAAAAACCGCAGATCGGAACGGTGAGCGACGACCTCGGTTTCCGCTACCGTGCGGCGGGCGTTGTCCTTGAGAGGCGCGAGGAACGCGTCTCGCGTCGTCAGGTCGAGCGTCGTGTCACGGATCAGTGAGGACGGCTGGACATGCCCCGCGGCCGTGGGGCCGCGACCCGTCGCGGGCTGATCCACGAAATGGTCCCCGACCAGCAGGTCCAGGACGATCTGGTAGCCCGAGAGTTCCCTGCGGGCCTGCGAGTACTCGTCCGCCGACTTGTGGACCTCCGCCGCCGTCGCATCGGACATCTCGTTCACGAACAGGACGTGGCCGATTGCCCGTAGCAGTGGCGCGTAGTCGATTCCAAGAAGCTGGCCGCTGGTCGCTTTCTTCAGGTCTTCGAACGTTGCCCCGATCAGGCTGTTGCCGCAGCGCAGGTGGTGGTCCAGGAAGCTCAGCGGAGCCCCGAGCGTGAACGCGTCGAGCCACAGGCTGACCTTGGCCAGCTCGACGGCCATCGGGTTCAGGTCCACGCCGTAGATGCACCGCTTGAGCACGTGCCGCTTGAGCAGGTTGATGTCGGTCAGCTTGTCGGGATCGACGGTGACGCCCTGCTCGCCGAGGGCGTCCAGGATGCTCCGCCGCGTCTTGGCGAGGGCGAACTGGACGGGGTTGTTCGGGAAGCGGTTGAGGAAGTCGAGCAGCCGATCCGTGATGAAGTCCACGGTCTCGACCAGGAAGTGGCCGCTGCCCATCGCGGGGTCGAGCACCTTCATGTCGAAGACGCGATCCACGAGAGCCTGATGCTCGGCGTAAGTCTTGGAGGCAGCGAAGGCACGCGGGTCGGCGTTCTTCGGCAGCAGGCCAGGGTTGTTCTTGGCGTTGGTCAGGTGGCGGTGATACGTGCTGCCCGCCGCGTTCAGATCCGCCCGCAGGGCTTCGAGCTTCTCCGCCAGGACGGGGCCGACGGTGTGCTCGACGATGTATTCGACGATGGGGTCGGGCGTGTAGTAGCTGCCCGTCGCCTTCCGCTCCGCCTTGTCGTTTGACAGGTAGACCTCGCCCTTGCGGACGACGGGGGTTGCGGCGGCCTTCTTGCCCCGCCCAGGTTTGGCCTGTGAGAGCGGGATGTATTTTTCGGCCTTCTTCTCGGTCGTGGTCGTCAGGTCTTCCTCGGCGATCTTCAGCTTGAACTCAAGCAGCCCCTCGTAGATGCTGCCCAGGTGGCGGACTTCCAGCGACTTGTAGTCGATGAAGGCGAGCGAGAAGTTCTTCTCGTCCACGTCGCGGGCCAGGCGGTCGATGGCCAGGGCGAGATAGCGGTCGGGGACTTTGTGCTCCAGCAGAAAGCGGGCGATGCGGTGTTCCCGCTCGGCTGAGTTGTGGTCGGGCTCGGTCAGGAACAGGCCGCCGTTGTAGCAGGGGACGTTGAGCACCGCGTCGCCCTGGTCCATGACCCCGAACAGGCGAGCCAGGTGATCGTAGAGGGTCGTCTCGGTGTCGGGGTAGGCGTTCAGCCGCGTGGGCACGTCGGTCTCGGCGATGCCAGCTTTCTCCGCGATTTCCTCCTTGATCTGCTTCAGGCTGGCGGCCTTGTACGCGGCTTCGCGGATGGGCAGCAGGTCGCGGGCCTCGGCGTAAAGCAGGAACAACAGCCGGTACAGCAGCGTCAGCGTCGCTTCGAACGCGTCCTTCAACTCGTCGTCGGTCGGACGGCGGGTGACGCCGAGCCGCTTCTTGCGGTCCTTCAAGAAGCCCTGCGCCAGGTGCGGGAAGATCTCGACGAAGATGCGTTCCTTCAAACGCTCGCCCAGGCGTTTCGCGTAGTCGCGGCTGCCCTGGACGATGGTGTCGAGCCAGCAGGTCGGCTGCTCGGCCTGCGGCAGCGGCTCGAACGCTTGGCGACGGACGAAGAGCCACCAGTAGCGGAACGCCTCGTTCGGGTCGGTCTCGCCCGACGCGAGCAACGCTTCTTCGAGATCGACCTCGTAGAAGTTGGTCGAACGCGAGTGGGCATCGCGGCTGTAGAGCCGCCAGTACTTGCCGTTCGTGACGATGGCCCAGCGGGCCTTGCCCTCGGCGAGAGCGGAGACCACGGCGGCCCCAGGATTTTCGTCGGGCGTGTCGGGGTCGTTCAGGTCGAGGCCGTCGAGCCAGCGATCCCAGCGGTAGCAGAAGGCAACGGTCAGCGTCCCGTTTGATCCGTGAAGCTCGTAGTCGGGCGTCGGGTGGTCCTGATTTGCGGCGTTGGCGACCTTCGCCTTGAAGCCGAGCAGCTTCCAGGCGGGCTCATACAGCTCGTCGCGGATCGTCTGCTCGGGCTCGTTGCTCCAGCGGCCACGGGCGTTGCTGAAAAGGTTGCGGACTGCGGCGAACGCGGCCGACGGATCATCGCTCCAAGCCGCATCTTCGCGGAGCCGCGTTTCGAGGTAATGGTCGGCGAACAGGGCTCGGTTCTGGAAGTATTTCTCGCTCCAGTGAGCCGCCTCGAAGACGCTGCGGAGCTTGTCGAACTGGTCGAGCCCATCCTTGCCCGTCCAGGTCAACCGACGCAGGATGCGAAGGTCGAGATGGGTGCTGGCCTTTCGCATGACGGTGACGGAGAGGGGAATGGGCTGTACGCTCGGGCCGCCGCCAGGGGCGTGTCGCTGACGGGTCTGCTTGTCGATCAGGACGAATTCGAGAACGTCGAAGTCCTTCGTCAGGACGAGCAGATGGTCGGCGCTGCGTCGGCCGAAGTTGCGGACGAGTTCGTTGCGGGCCTTGGCCGTGATCGACCGAAGCTGGACGAAGATGACGCAGAGGAACTGCTCGTCGTCCTCGGCGAGTAGCTCCATCTTGCGGATCGCGTCGGCGGTCTCGGGCGGGAGGCCGAGAGCGGTCGCGGGTTGTTCCTTGCGACGGTCGGTCGGATAGCCGAGGCGAGTGAAAAACGCGGCCACGGCGTCGAGGGACGCCAGGCGGCTGATGTCCTCGGCCTTCAGGTCGATATCACCGTTCTGCGGCACTGCCGTCGCCCCATCGTCTGAGCCTCGTCGGGCGGAGTGGCCATTCACCCCGTCGCAGGACGCCCATCATACGTTCTCGCACACGCGGCGTGTAGCGGTGCCGCCAAGCTCATCAACCGACCTTGGTCGTTTCAACCAACGAGGAGATCGGAGCCGTAATCTTTTACTGGTCCTGTCGGCTGTCGTCCTGGTCGCCAAGCGCAAGCTGCCGCACCCGCGACGAGAACACCTTGTGAAGAGCTTCGAGCTTGCGGAGCAACCACTCCGCGTACTCGTTCCACGTCCCTTTGTCCCGAAAATTCGCGGGTCTCCGACCCCGTCAGTCGGTCGCGTGCTGGCGGCCCGTGATCCACATAAACGACTGCACGTCGATGAAGTCTCTGACCCCGTAGGGCTTCAGCTTATCGAACAGCAACCCGCTCATGACCAGGAGCCGCTCGTAGGTCAGCCAGTTCAACTCGGGGCGGTAATTCAGATTGAAGGCCAGCCGCTCAGCCGCCTTCTCCGTCACCGACGGTTTGAGCAGCATGTGTCGGTCGGGCTGAGCCAGGAACGGCAGAATCGTCAGCACGGGCCACGTCGCCACGCGTGCTCGGTCCTCCTCAGCAGGCAGATTGCGAACGGCAGCGGCGTATGGCTCGAAGGTCTCTGCCGATGGCTTCGATGCCGAGAGCAAAGCGAACAAGCCCGTGAAGAACGACCTTGCCGCGTCCTTGTCGGCGAGAGCATCGTGAAGGGCCATCTGCTCGTAGGGGGACAACAAGTTGACCATGCCGACAACGTGCTGCGCCGCGTGAACCAAGCCATCGATGTCGCCCGCCGCAAGGAGCCGCTCGCCCTTGCCGTTCCCGAGCATCTCTTCAAACGCCTGATGAGCCCGCCACTTGTACGCCCGTTCCTGAAACTTCCGATCATCCAGGTACTTCGGGTCTTTGAACCCGTTCGGAAACCGAGCCAGGAATAGGTCGAGTGCTTCCGCGAATGTCAGGCGGCGCTTGGTCATCCGCAGGCCGCCGTTCTCGAAACGAGGCAGATGATCCAGCCACGGATCGGACTGGCTGGCAGCAACGGATAACGGGATCGCGTTGATGTTCATCACCTTGACGGCGTCGCCCGCCTTGGATTCCCGCAAGTCTCGCCAGTAGACCGTAATCCGCTCGTGCTCAACGGCGAGCACTTTCCCTGGTCCCCAGTCTGGTCGCGTGGGGTGCTCAACGATCATCCCGACGGTGTATGCTGGGATACCCATCAGCCTTTCGCTTTCCCGCGTTTTTTTGACACTCAGCGGGCGGGCGGTTTGCTCAGCGACACGAACAAAGGCGTCGAGTCCCGTTTCTTTCTTCCGACGTGCCATGCTGGCCCCTGCAATATCCGTTGCGGCCCCGTGCCGCCCAGGTGCTCCTCCATCATAATCTCCTGGCGGTTCGGGCACCAGTCTGCGGCTTCGGACCGACTCAGTTCCGCTCCAACGTCATCCTTCTCAGGGCCGCCACGACATCTTCGACGTTAAGGCGGATGAGTGGGTAATCAGACGGTAACATCTCCTCCGCGAGCCGCGCAGCCTTGATCCACTTCTCGTCAACCACCTTGCCCAGCGCCTTCAAGATGTTGGCGTAGTTGACGGCCACATGCGGCGCCATCCACCGTTCCAGCTTCCAGACCTCCATGAAACGACCGCTCACTTCCATCGGCTGGCATTGAAGCTTGTCGGTAAAGCCCGTGATTTTCTCGTCCGAATCTCGTTCAAATCGGGTGGTCCAGAGAAACGCCTTCTCCGTGTTCCTGACGCTCAGAGTGCAAATGAGCATCTCCTCGTGGTAGGGATTCTCCGATGGTGGGACAACCTCATGTCCACAAACCTCACATGGCGCTTCGGGTACGCCAAGGATGTCACCGCCGCAGAAGGCACATCGTGTGGCGGTCCAAGCTTCGGTGACGTGCAGCACCGCGTTTGCTTCCAGAGCTTGAGCGAACAAACGCATCACGATAGCCAGCACGTCTTTGTCGTCCAGTCCTGGGTGGTGCAACGGAGCGCCCATCAGTCCCGTGATCTCTTTCTGGCCGTGAAAATAGAAGAACTTCATGGGGTAAACCACGCCCTGGCTGCTACCGATGCGATCCTTCTTCTCTTTCGCCATGACGAAATCGGCGAAGTGAATCGCGTCCATCATCTGATCCGGAATAATGCCCATGTCGGTCGATGTTACCCTGGACGGACGCAGCCGCCAACGTTCAGGTACCCTGGTCTCGTTAAGAAATACGTCGCCAGCTACGACGCTCAACGCAGTACCGCGCGACGATATGACGCTCGTCGTCGTTCTCCTGTCGCTTGCGGTTGTTGCGGGCACGGTCGTCTGGCGACGGACTTCCGCAGCGGCGGCGAAACGCGCTGCCGTGCCGACCACGCAGCTAAGCCCGTCAACCTCACAAGGCGGGGCTTGAGCGGACACGACCCACGCGGGAGACGAGACGTGTGGGCCGGGTAGCCAAAGGCTGACGCCTAGCCAAAGGCTGACGCCTACGCTATCGTGGGGGTTATGGCCAAGAGCAAGGGTCCAGTTATCATCCGCAAAGCGGGTCCGTTCACGGTCAGGAGCAGCGGCGGACATCTCGATGTCCAGGGGACGGGTGTGTCATTCCAATATGGCCACACCTACGGGGGTCGCGATGATCGCGTGGTCATTCCGACTGACCCTGGAGTCCTACGCCAACTGGCCGACGCCCTGACTTCGATAGCAGACGAACAGCAAGCCAAGGGCATGCCTAAGCCCAAGCCCAAGGGCAAGCCCGCAGAGCCCACGGAGCCCGCAGACCCGTCCTGAACGGACGAACCCGACCGTCCGTCGAGTAGAAACACGAAGACCTCGGCGCCGCGCTCGTCGATCTGATCGTCGTCCTCTGCGCGGGGAACGATACGCGCAGGGTGGGGCGGGCTCCCCACCGTTCGCGTCACTCCCTTCCACAACAACGCTTGAACTTCTTTCCGCTCCTGTCCCAGTTGCGGAGCGTGAGACCAGGGCATACCGTGTCGCCGTTCCTGATTCACGAGGAGACGACAGATGGCAAAGAAGGGCAAATTCAAGTGCTCAGCATGCGGGCGGAGCTTCGGGATGGCGGCTCACCTGGGTCGCCACAGGTCCACCGTGCATGCTCCGAAGGGTAAGCGCGTGGCCCCGGCAGCCAAAGCCAAGCGCGTGAAGCGTCCCTTCAAGACGCTGGGACTTGGCGGAGCAGCGGGGCTTGCAGCCGTGGTGGGCGATATTCAGCGCTATCGCGACGAAGTAGCCGCCCAGCGTGCTGCCCTCGATTCCCAAATGGCGGGCCTCGATCAGGCGCTGACCGTCCTCGGCGCAGCGGCCCCGGCACGGAAGGCTCCACCGGGCAAGGGTCGTCGCGGAGCCGGGTACCGCCCAGGCTCACTCAAGGCTCACATCCAGCAAGTCCTCCAGACCCACGGCGGTGTTATGGCGGCGAAGGCTGTCACTGCCGCAGCTTGCAAAGCGGGCTACAAGTCGAAGAACAAGGCGCTGGTTAAGAGCGTCGGCGTGGCGCTGCGTGAAATGCGGGACGTGGCCAAGGTCGGTCGCGGAGTTTTTCGGGCGAAGTGAGGCTGCGGTAACGAACCACAGCAGGACCTCTGCGGGCGAGCGGGGATCCCGCTGCCCGAGACTGCTTGGTCATCCAGCTACGGCTGTAAACCACGTCGGGTCACGCACTCAAACGCTTTCGGGGGGGACGAGCGTCAAATGCGGCGTCGGAGCCTGCCGTCAATTCATCGGTTGCAGCCTGCTGACGTTCGATGGCGGCTTCGTCCTGGTCCTCCACCTCGCGAAGCCAGCGGATGATGTCGTCCTCAGTCGGAGGGCGAGAGTTCTCTCCGACGCGGAAGGTCTTGCCGCATGCGCGGCACCTGGCATGGTGCCCCAGGGCCGTGGCCGGTACGCGGTAGGTCGTGCGACATTCGGGGCAAACGCACTTGATCCGTTCGGGCCGCATCGTCCACCGCCTTTCCGGTCGGGTGAGCGCTACGCATGCTCACCACCTCGCCCATATCCTGACGGGCGGCAGGGCGGGTTCATTCAACTCGCTTTGGTCTGCTCACCCAGGCGCTTTCGTAGCCACTGGTTGTGACGCCGCAGCGGACGTGGGCACGGTGTAATGGGCCTGTTCTTCAGCCTTGGCCGATGAGGAAGCTACGCCGCTTTCCAGACCAACGCCGGGGCAAGCACAGCCAGCATCTCGATGGGCGCAATAACAGGCGACCCGCCCTCGGGGAGATCGACGCTCGGTCGCGAGCTGGGCGATCGACCAGTTCACGCGAGACCCCGGGCCAGAGAGCACCCGGGGTTATTTGTTTTAACGCGAGTCACGGCAGTCGCTTACGACGACCCTTGTGCCAGAGCGAGCGGGCTGATCGCGCTCGCATGCGACGCAGAAGCCCGGCCGCCGAGTTGGCCGTCCTCGCGGCCCTGCACTCTCGGTTTCTCTCGTTAACGGCCAACCACGTAGTTAACTCCCGAGAGCACGGCGGGTTATAGACCCCTCCCGGCTTGCACGCCGCCGACTAGAAAGAGAAAGGGAGAGCGCTGGAACCTGGGCGGCGCTGATGAGCGAGGAAGCCACGTCAGAGATCCGGTACGCAATCTACACTCGATAGTCGGTCCGCGCGCCGGCCCGATTCGCCTCGTGCAACGCTCAGTTTGAAACCTGCCGGCACCTCATTCAGAAGGAAGGTGGCAACGATCACGAGTGGATCGGCGTGCGTTTCGACGATCCTGGGGAATCGAGCACGACGCTTGATCGACCTGCTATGCGGCGACTGCGGAGAGTCGTCGCGGAGCGCAGCGAATCGTGTCTTCGTCACAGCGCTCGATCGGCTTTCGCGCAGCTCGAGCGTGAGATGACGGCTTCGCGCATCGCCGGTGCGCGCGCCGCGATGATGCGACAGGGCAAGCGGCTCGCCGGCCCGCCGCCGTTCGTTTACTCCGCGGATGCGCGCACCCGGCAGCTCAAGCAGGTGCTGGCAGAAGCGAACCAGGTGCGCGCGATCTTCAAGATGGCGGCAACAGGTATGCGGCCGTCTGCGGTCGCGGAAACCACCGATGCTCGGGGTTAAGGGACAGCGGCAGACCGGGCTGCGTACGGTCCGACGCCTGAATCTGGCGCTTCTCATCGACGCTCAGGACCAGCGCGTGCTCCGGCGGCCGCAGATACAACCCGACCACGCCGATCCGCTTCTTGATGAAGCGTTTGTCGCGGCTGAACTTGAACGCCCGCACGCGCTGCGGGGTCAACTCGTGGGTCCGTCAGACCCGTTCGACCAGCGGTTGGGACACGCCCAGATGTTCCGCCAAGCTGCGCTGGCTCCACCGCGTGGCGTTCTCCGGCGTCGTGTGCAGCGTGACCTCGACGATGGTCCGCGCCCAGTGCTCGCGTTTAGTGGCCTTGCGGCCCGGGCGGGGACGTTCGCGTTCGGTCCCGGCCAGCCGGTCCGCCGCGAAGCGCTTCCGCCGGGTCACGACCGTGCCGCGGGCCAGCGCCATGTCAGGCGCGCTGTCCTGGTTCTCGGCTCCGCTGGCCGCCGCCAGCACGATCCGGGTCCGTGTCACGAGCCGCACTGGCGCGGTGCGGCTGCGCGCTCAAGCGGTCAAACGGTCAAGGTGGCCCGCTCTTCATCGGCCAATACGACCAGAATCGCCCTTCGCACGTGTCTGATCCTCCTACAGAAGGTCAGACATGGGAAACAGCCGTGCGTTCAATTAGATATGATGCAGTGCACTGGAAGGAATGGCCTGCGCAGCACGGCGTCCGCGCAGACGGACATGCCCCGGGGCCCGGGCTTGGCCTCGGGCGGCCGGGGCGGTATCCTGCGCCCCAGATCGAAACGTCGTCGAGTTCTGTTCGCGTGTCGCCGGTCTATGGATGTTGTCGCCCTAATCCCGGCTCGCTACGCGTCAACGCGCTTCCCCGGAAAACCCCTCGCCCGAGCGACCGGCAAATTCCTCATCCAGCACGTATACGAGCGGGCTGCTGCCGCCCGGCGCGTGCGACGCTGTCTCGTCGCCACGGACGACGAGCGAATCGCGACGGCGGTCCGGTCATTCGGCGGCGAAGCAGTGATGACCCGCGCGGACCACCCCAGCGGCACCGACCGCATCGCTGAAGCCGTCCAGGGTCTCCCCGGCGCAGAGGACGACATCATTCTCAACGTGCAGGGTGACGAGCCGGAGATGGAGCCGGCGTACCTGGACCGGCTCGTGGACCGCCTGGCCGGCGAGCCGCCCGAGTGCCCCGTTGCGACGCTGGCGTGCCCGTTTCCGGCGGACGCGGACCCGCGCAATCCGAACGCCGTCAAAGTCGTCACCGATCATCGGGGGCGGGCGCTGTATTTTTCGCGCGCCCTGATACCATATCCACGAGACGGCGCCGGGGGCGCGGCCCCGAGCCAATGGCTGCTGCACCTCGGGGTGTACGCGTACCGCCGTGGGTTCCTCCTGAAGCTCGCCACCTGGTCGCCGGGTGGACTCGAGCAGACCGAGAAGCTCGAACAGCTCCGCGTGCTCGAACGCGGGTACGCGCTGGCGGTCGAGACCGTCGAGCGGGCGTGCGGCGGGATCGACACGCCCCAGGACTACGATCAATTTGTGGCGCGCTGCCGACTGCGCGGCGCGGGTGCGTGAAATGGACAGTGACGGCATACTGAATTCGATCCGCGATCAATCCGGCGAGACGGAGTTCTATCTCCCGTTGCCGGCGGGCTACCAGCTCGGCCGGACGAAGTTTGTCATCGTGTTTGGCACGGTGATGAGCGGGCTGGGCAAAGGGATCTTCAGTTCGTCGCTGGCCAAGTGCGTTCAGGACAAGGGGTTGCGCGTCTCGCCGATCAAGCTCGAAGGCTACCTCAACATCGACTCCGGCACGCTTAACCCGTTCCGGCACGGCGAGGTCTTCGTGCTCGACGACGGGACCGAGTGCGACATGGACCTGGGAACCTACGAGCGGGCGCTCGATCAGGACCTCAGCCGCCTCAACTTCGCGACCAGCGGGCAGGTTTATCGGCGCGTGCTGGAGCGCGAACGCACGGGCGCCTACCTCGGACGCGACGTGCAGATGATCCCGCACGTCACCGGCGAGGTGAAGAACCGCCTGCGCGAGCTGGCCATCGCGACGAAAGCCGACGTCGTGTTCGTCGAGATCGGCGGCACCGTCGGCGACGTCGAGAACGCACACTTCATCGAGGCCATGCGGCAACTCGCCTTCGAAGAGGGCCAGCACAGCGTCTGCTTCGTCGCGCTGACCTACGTGCTCGAGCCGCCCATCCTTGGTGAACAAAAAAGCAAGGCCGCCCAGCTCGGCATCCGCCGGCTACTCGAATGTGGCGTCCAGCCGCACATCATCGCCTGCCGGGCCCAGTCGCCCGTCACGCGCAAGGTGCGCGAGAAGATCGCGCTGTTCTCAAACGTGCCGCCGGAACGCGTCTTCAGCATGCACGACTGCGAGAGCGTGTACCTGATTCCGGAACTGCTGCGCGGGGCGGGCTACGACCGGGCGGTGATGGAGTGGCTGGAATTAACGCCGCGCGCGAACGAGGAGGCGGAACGGGTGGCCCGCGAACGGTGGGGCGCGTACCTGAACCGCCTGCGGAACGCGACGCGGCAGGTCTCGATCGGCATCACGGGCAAGTACACCGCGGTGCGCGACGCGTACGCGAGCATTCTCAAAGCGCTGGAGCACGCCGGTGCGCATCTGGAGTGCAAGGTCCAGGTCCGCTGGGTCGACACATCGGAGCTGACGGAAGAGACGGCGGGGGAAGCGCTGCGGGAAATCCACGGCATTATTGTCCCCGGTGCTTTCGGGACGCGCGGGGCAACGGGCAAGATTGCGTGCCTGAAGTATGCCCGCACGCAGCAACTACCCTGCCTGGGAATCTGCTATGGGTTCCAGATGGCCGTGATCGAGTTCGCGCGCGACGTTTGCGGCTTGGAGGACGCGAACTCGACCGAGATCGACAACGAGTGCCGCCATCCCGTGATCGACCTCCTGCCGGAGCAGAAGAAGATCGAAGGGCTCGGCGGCACGATGCGCCTCGGCGGACAGGACGTGCTCGTCAAGCCCGGGACGCTGGCGGCCCGCATGTTCGGCGCGCGGACGCGGCTGCGGTTCCGCCACCGCTACGAGGTGGACCCCCGCTACCTCCCGCAACTGGAGGCCGGCGGCATGATCTTCTCCGGCAAGTCGCCGCGCGCCGAGATCATGAACATCCTCGAGCTGCGGGAAAGCCTGCATCCGTACTACGTGGGCACGCAGGCACACCCCGAATTGACCAGCCGGCCCTTGTCTCCAAGCCCGTTCTTCCTGGGCCTGGTCCACGCGGCCCTGCGGCGAGCGTACCCGGATTCCGTCCAGCCGCTCGCGTATCCGGCGGAGGCGGCCGGGGAGGAGTCGAGCGGGGTGTCGCCGGCGCTAACGTCGCATGAGTGGCGCATGGAGAGGACATAGGACCCCGCGTTCGATCGGCTGGGGGCCGAGTGAGGGTTTGTCAAGCCGGCAGGCTCTCTGTAGACTCGCCTCGTTGGTGTCGTGTCGATCGTTGACGTGTCTGTGCGCGAGCGATGCACTCGCAGGAGGGAGTTGTGGGCGAGTTCAAGGACCCGGTAACGGCGGCCGAGCGCCGGCGCTTCTCTGGCGCCGGGGGGTGGCTGATCGTGATTCTGCTGGCCTCCCTTGCGCTCCGGGTAGCGTTTTCCCTCTTCTGGCCCATATCGGTAGAATGGTCCGATGCGCGGGGGTACCATCTGTGGGCGCTGAGCCTCCTGCATAACGGGACGTTTCCGAGCGCGTTTCGTCCACCCGGATATCCCGCCTTTGTGGCCGCAATCTACGCCGTTTTCGGTGAGCGCCAACTGCCGGTGATGCTGATCCAGTCCGTCCTCAGCACGCTTGGCGTATGGCTGACATACCTGCTAGCCGTCGAGATTCTAGGGCCGCGACGACGGGGGCTGGCGCTGCTCGCCGCGGCCCTGTTCGGCCTGAGCCCGGGGGTGGCTTTCTTCAGCGGCTGGCTCCTCCGCGAGGCGGTCGCGACATTCCTGATTCCGCTCTCCGCGTGGCTTTGTCTGCGCCTGCTGACGCGGAGTTGGCGCTATGCACTGGGGCTTGGCCTTGCCGGGTGTGCACTGGCCTACATCCGCATGGAGACGGGCTTGTTTATCGCCACGATGCTGGCGGCGGCGCTGCTGGACCGCAGGTGGCGCCTGCGCGCATTGGGCGGCGGCGCGCTGGCCGGGCTGATCGTCGCCGCCGGCACAGCGCCCTGGATCGTGCATTGCGCCCGGACGCGCGGGTACGCGAGTATGCAGGTCTGCCTGGATGCCAACCTCTTCGCGCGCACCTGGCATCTGTCACCCACCGGCGCCGCTGAACCAGAGCTGCGCGCGCGGGTTCTCGAGCGCGTGAAGAGCCACGGGCTAAGCGCAAAAGATCAGCGGACCTGGACTGTGGCCGGCTTGCTCACCGCCGAACTGCCCCCCGGGGACACCCACGCCGAGGTAGCTCTTTACCGGCAGATGGGGGCCATCGCCCGCGAGAACCTCCGGCACCACTTCCTGGGCTACCTGGCCACGTTTCCCGTGGAGTTGTGGCGAACGATGGGCGGCGAGCCGTTCCGGTGGTGGCCCGGTCCCTGGATGGCGTCGATTGCAATCTCTCTGCGCGACCGCCTCTGGAACCACCTCGCGCTAAAGGCACTCGACTACTTCGTCTGGCCGGCCGCGGTCATTTCGCTGGCGTCGGTGGCGCTGGTCTGGGCGATCAGGCGGCGCGATCGAGCTGCTTGGCCGCTGACCTTGACGGTATTCGCCGTGGCGGTGTCGGTGATAGCCATGACCGCGGTGAACTCGCAGGGCCAAGCTCACCTGCGCGTGCCCTACGATTGCGTGCTCTACATCGCCGCCGCCTTCGGCGCTGCTGTGGCCCTGCGGAAGGTCGAACCGGTCTCCGCCGAGAAGTGATACGCGTCACGAATGGAACTTGCGCATAGTTCGCAACCGGTCAAGGTTGCGCAATGGGGGTTGATCTGCCTGCTTGGGTTGGCCAGCCAGGCAGCACGATCGGTTTCGCATCGCCCGATTGACCCGGTCGCGACGCAGCGCTGGCGGCCCGGCGCCCGCCTTTTGTCGAGACAGTTCGCGACGAACACGCCAGCCAGATGGTCGAGGTCTGGTTCCAGAACGAAGCCCGCTTCGGGCAAGAAGGCGCGCTGACCCGCGGCCCGGGTCAATGGCGTACCAGCGCCGCGGCCAGATCCTCGATCAAGTCGTCCGCGTCCTCGAGGCCGACGCTGAGCCGGACCAGGCCGTCGACGATGCCGACTCGTT
The DNA here is from genome assembly GCA_003162245.1 of Phycisphaerales bacterium. Taxonomy (GTDB): domain Bacteria; phylum Planctomycetota; class Phycisphaerae; order UBA1845; family Fen-1342; genus Fen-1342. The sequence goes on along the minus strand of PMMM01000154.1, from coordinate 14,718 downwards.
CGCGCACGGCGCGCGGCATCGACGCATGTGTCATGGTCGCCGGGTGGTTGATCAGCGACTCCACGCCGCCGAGACTCTCGGCGCAGGCGAACAACTTCGTGGCCGACAGGAACCGCCGGGCGGCGTCGAGCCCGCCGGCGAGCACGCACGTGACCATCCCGCCGAAGCCGCCCATCTGGCGGCGGGCCAATTCGTGTTGGGGGTGCGACGGCAGGCCGGGGTAGATGACGTGCTCGAACGCGGTTTGCCGCGCGGCCCACTCGGCGACGCGCAGCGCGTTCTCGCAGTGCCGCCTCATGCGGACGTCGAGCGTCTTGAGGCCGCGGTGAACCAGGAAGCAGTCGAACGGCCCCGGCACGCCGCCGGCCGCGTTCTGGTAGAACCGAATCGGCGTCAGCGTTTCGGTGCGGGTCGTGACGACCGCGCCGCCGATGACGTCGCTGTGCCCACCCATGTACTTCGTCGTGCTGTGGATGACGAGATCGGCCCCCAGTGCGAGCGGTTGCTGCAACGCCGGCGTCGCAAACGTATTGTCCACGGCGAGCAGAATCTCGGACGTGCCACCGCTCTTGAGCGGTGCCTCTTTCTCGCGCACCGCCCGTGCGACCGCCGCAATGTCGAGCAGCCGCAACATGGGGTTCGTCGGCGTCTCGATCCACACGAGCTTGGTCGTGTGGTCGACGAGGTCGGCAATCGCAACGGGGTCCGTGCTGTCCGTGTAGCGTGGCACGAGTCCCCACGGCTTGAAGACCTGCTCGAACAGCCGGTACGTGCCGCCGTAAAGATCGCTGTACGCGACGACCGAATCGCCCGGGCGGAGCAGCGCGCCGACCACCGCGCTCGTCGCGGCGAGACCCGAGGCGAACGCGGCGGCCACCGCGCCACCTTCTAGCGCCGCGAGGCACTCCTCCAGATTCTGGCGAGTTGGGTTGTCCGTTCGGGAGTACTCGAATCCCTTGTGCACACCCGGGGCGGCTTGCGTGTAGGTGCTGGTCACATGAATCGGCGGCACCGTCGCGCCGGTGGCAGGCTCCGGGGCCTGGCCGACATGAATCGCCTTCGTCGAGAAGCGCATGACTGGCACGTCCTCAGGTTGTGGTCTGGGTGGTGGCGGAATCCGCTGCGGACGCCGGCGGTCGATCCCAGTATTCGACGAGGTCGATCCGCGTGATGATTCCCGCGATCCGGCCGCCGCGCCGCACGAGCACGCCCGTGTGGCCGGCCATCAGCAGGCGGTACACCTCGTCGAGCGCGATCGTAGCGTCCACTTCCAGCAGCGGGCGCGCCATGACGCCGCGGAGCTTCACGTCTTCCGGCGCGGGCCCGTCGTGGAGCAAGCGCGCGAGCGTCACTTCCTGAATGCTGCCCACGGAGCGGTCGCCCTCGATGATCGGGATCTGCGAGATTGCCTGCACGCGGCAGAGGGCCACGGCATCCTGAACGGTGTGCTCCGGCGTCAACGCCAGCAGCTTGCGCTGCCCCTGCATTTCGAGCACGTCCGCCGCCGTGGCCCGCCGAGCCGGCGTGTCGGCGAAGCCGTTGAGCCGGAGCCACTCGTCGTTGTAGAACTTGCTCAGGTAGTTCCGTCCGGTGTCCGGCAGGATCGCGACGACGAGGTCGTTCGGCGTCAGCCGCTCGGCATACCGCAGCGCCGCCGCGACCGCCGTGCCGCTGGACCCCCCGACGAGCAGACCTTCGCGCCGGGCAAGCTGGCGTGCGGCGGCGAACGACTCCGCATCGGTCACGCGCACCCAGTCGTCGACCATCTGGCTGTTGAACGTCTTCGGCACGTAATCCTCGCCGATGCCTTCGACCTTCCACGACTTCGGCGTGCCGCCCGAGAGCACGGAGCCGTCGGGATCGGCCCCCACGATGCGGACCTGCGGATTGCGCTCTTTCAAGTAGCGGCCGACGCCGGAGATCGTGCCGCCGGTGCCGATGCCGGCAACGAAGCAGGTGACGCGGCCGGCCGTCTGCTCCCAGATTTCGGGGCCGGTGGTGCGGTAGTGGACGTCGGGATTGGCTAGGTTGCCGAACTGGTTGGGTCGCCAGGCGCGCGGGATCTCGTTGAGTAGCCGGTCCGCGACGCCGTTGTAGCTCTCAGGCGAATCGGGCGGGACGTTGGTGGGGACGATGACGACCTCCGCGCCGTATGCCCGGAGCAGGTCGAGCTTCTCGGCGCTCATCTTGTCGGGTAGGACGAAGATGCAGCGGTAGCCCTTGACGGCGGCGGTGAGGGCCAGGCCGACGCCGGTGTTGCCGGCGGTGGCTTCGATGATGGTGGAGACGCCGGGTTGGATGAGGCCGTCGCGTTCGGCCTGCTCGACCATCGCGCGGGCGATGCGGTCCTTGATGCTGCCGCCCGGATTGATGAACTCGGCCTTGCCGTACACCGGGCACGGGGACCGCTCGGCGACGCAGCGCAGACGCACCAGCGGCGTTCGGCCAATCGCATCCAGAACGTTTTCAGACAACTCACTCATGGCATGGTCCCAAGACGACAACGTCTGCCGTGATTCACGTGCGCACACCCTATCTGCAACGTACGCCCGATGCGGCCCGGACGCGTACGCGCGATTGTAGCGTGGCCCGTGAGCAAGTGCGGTTTCCGACCCTCTACCACCCAAGCCAGCGTCGCAACGGATCGCCCCACGCGCCGACGGCCATCAGGCTCGGCCAGATGCAGGGGGCGATAATGATGAACAGGATATGCGCGCCCGTCACTACGTCGTGCGCGGTCGACCCGCGCGGGTACCGCCACCACTGAAAAGTCCCGAACCAGCCCGGCGCCGGCCCCCGCGGCGGCAGCGGCCGGCCGCGATCCTCGGCGCTCAGCACCCGGTACGCGTAGCTGATTCGCCGCCAGACGGTGAACATGCACGAGATCGACATCTGCCACAGGTACGTCGAGACGTGCCCGCAGGAGCAGGCGATCATCAGGCCGGCGAACCGTTCGCCGCGGAGCCAAAAGCCCACCGTGCAGTCCTCGATCACGTTCTCGGCGCGAGCCTTGATGTAGCTGATCAGCACGGCGCTGCACAGGCTGAGCACGGCGAGCAATTGGTAGGTGATGTTCGGCGGATCGTGCAACGCGAAGTACAGCAGGCAGCCGATATACAGCGCCATGTCGCTGAATCGATCGACGGTCGAGTCCAGGATCGCCCCCGAGCGCGTCTTCAGGTTCCCGAGGCGGGCCACCGCGCCGTCGAGCATGTCGCACGCGGCGGCCAGGAACAGGAGCGCCAGCGTCCAGATCGGCCACCAGCCGACCGGTCCGGCGCGCACGTAGTGGAAATAGGGGACCTGCTGGCCGGCCCCGCGTGCCAGGCAGTACGCCGCCCCGCAGGTGATCGCGAACCCGACCAGAGTGAGCGCGTTCGGTGTAACGCCAACGCGGATCAGCACGCGTGCCACGGCGTCGCGTGCGGCAGCAATCCCGGCGCCGATTGCCCTGCCAGCCCACCGGACCTGGCTCAGCTTACGTAGAGCTTCAAGCGCGTCGCCGGACGACAGATTCGGCCGGGGCTTGGCGCGATCGTCCGCAGGCCTTGGGTTCGATGGACCGGAGGCCATGCCTAGCCCGGCGGCGGCTCGGGCGGTTGATCGGCCGGCGGCGGCGGAGCGGACGATTCCGGCTCCACCGGGACAGCCGCGGGCTCGGGCACGGACGGTAACTCCGGTTCCGGCTCCTCGTAATAGACCTCTTCCCAGTCCGTCGCATCAACTTCGCGCCGCAGGAGGTAGTACATCTGCGTGCTGCCGCAGAAGAAGAAGTTCACGACGAACGCGCCGACGACGCCGACCACCAGGTACACCCACAGGCGGAAAAAGAACAGCGCGATGGTCTCGGTCCCGTCGAGCGGGGCGTTGTGGAACGTGCCCCAGAAAGGTATGTCGCCGGTCGCGGGCAGCAGCGAGAGATCCGACCAGGCCGGCATCTGCCAGATGGCGTCGAGCTTGCCGACGCCGTCGGTGGCCCCGCTGCTGGCCAGGTTCATCCCGGCCTTCGTCGCAGTGTGGGCGAGCTTCAACGTGAGCGTCCCGACCAGCCGCACCAGCACGAAGGACACGCCGCCGTAGAGCAGCAGCACCGCCGAGTAGAACCCGCAGTGCCAGATGCGGCTGCCGACGTAGCTGCACGCCCGCGACAGGGCATCGAAGCCGTCGGAGCCCTCGACCGCGATCGTCGGCCACATGAGGTGGAAGCCGAGCACGACGGCCAGGAGGATCACGGCCAGCGCGAACCCGCCCAGCAGGGTCAACGGGTAGAACACGCCGGCGAACAACTCGCCGATCCACGGGATGGCGCCGACCAGCCCGCCCAGGAAGATGAGCACGCCGATCACGATGAAGAAGCTCAGCGGCATGAGCGGTGCGAGCAGAAAGCCGCTGAACTTCTCACGTGCGAAGCGCAGGGCCTCGCTCAGCGGAATGCCCTCGTCGCGGGCCGACTGCACCGCCGCGCTGCGGCACACCGCCCCGCCGAAATATCCGAACACGACGAGCAGCCACAGGCCGAACAGCGCGGAGAAACACAGCCGGTGCGTGACCAACCACACCACCCCGCGGCCCGCGGAGGCGATGCTGCTCACCAGCGCGGGGTTGGCATCGGCCGCGCCCTCGGCAAACCCCCAGCGCCCGGCACATACGCCCTCGATGGCGGCGGCGAAGCAGTGCGTTTCGAAGCCCAGCAGGCCGCGGAACGGACCACGGGGCTCGAGGCGCTCGCACTGCGCCAAGCCGTGCTGCACGTTCGTCACCGTCTGCAAGTCCCTGCGGTCCTTGCTTAGCTGGCCAGCCTCCACGCTCGGGTCGGCGGCCAGCAGCAAGCTCATGGCGGCCACGGAATCGGGCGGCGGGCTCACCCAAACGCGGCACCCGTCGTCCAGCAGCAGCCGCAGGCTATCGGCTGCGCCGATGAGCGCCGCTCGCCGGCTGGCCCGATCGCTGCGCGATAGGTCCTTGTCCTTGGCAATCACCTCCAGGCCGGCCTTCAAGCGCTCGGTGACGAGCTTGCGGGCGTCGCGGAGGGACTCCTTGTACTTCGCGTCCATGACCAGGGAGCGCACCCTGGACGAGGCGAGCCTCCGCTGTGCATCCGGTGGGTCGGCCGCCTTGCCCGCCAGCACGAGCACGCGGACGCGCGCCTCGTCACGGAGCGTGGCGGCGGCCTGCCGCCATTCGTTGAACTGCGCTGCGGGCAGCTTGCTGTAGGCCTCGACCTCCGTCTGAATGTGGCCGGGAGACTCCAGCACGGTCACGCCCGCCCCACTGCGTATCCAGATCGAGTCCAGGATCCGGCCGCCAAGGTAGGCGAGGACGACGCCGGCCAGTGCCAGCGTCAGGCGCTTGAAGTCGAGCGCCAGCCCGAGCGTTCGGAACAGCCGCACGAAGGGAAACGTCTGCGACCACGCGATTCTGCGAAGCTCGACCTCATTTTCCGCCATGGTGGCCTCCACTCGCTGCCGCGATCGCTGACCGCCTGCTCACTAGCCCTGAGGGAGCCGCGACGGTGTGCCAACGGGTTACCTGAACCTATGCCGCACCATTATAGGAACCCCTCGCCGCCGAACAAGCGGGACTCGAACCCCAATGCCCGATACCCCAGCGCCAACCGATGGCCAGGAGCAGCCCGGCGCCGGCTGCGATCGTCAGCGCGGGATGCGCGGATGCAGTGTCGCTGAGCACGATGTCGTAGAACATCGCGAGCGGGAGCAGGCCGCCAAGATACGCGTTGTACGCATACGCCGCCGCCGGTGACTCGCCACGCCGGCTGACTCGCAGGGCCAGCGCCAGCGCGGCCAGTGTCAGAAGCAGCTCTGGCGTCAGGGGCACGCCATAACTGGCCGCGAGGAAGTGTGCGGGGCTGAGTGCGGCGACGAGAACGGCACACGCGGCCAGGGCGCTGGCCGGCGCGTGCCGCACGGCCGCGTCGCGCACGAGCATGGTCCAATGGAGCAACATGAACAGCAGGGTGACCAGCGCGAGCCACGGATGTGGGTCGCGCGGGGTGGCCGGCAGGACGATCAACAGGCCTGCCATCAGCACTTCGGCGCCGGCCAGGGTGTGGCTGAGCTGCCGGGCAAGCGGGATCAGGCGCCCCGCGGTCGTCCAGGGTTTTTCCTGGTTAAGCTGCTGGTGCCAGAACCGCGCCAGCCAGAGCATCCACACGCCCGCCAGCGCACAGCCGAACAGACCATTCGCCGCGGATCGTGGCAGCCACGCGCCCGGCACGGTGTAGGCGGTCGCGGCCGTCAGCGCCAAGCCCAACTCGCCAAGTGCATTTGACCGCCGCCGATGGCCGACAGCCGACACGGCGATGGCCGCCAAGCCGACGGCCACCGGCGTGGTGACCGCGTCTGACCGCAGGAGCCCGCCGACGCCAACCAGCACGCCGAGCACGACGACCAGCGTGCTCGCGTGGCGGTGTTTGGGCGGGGGAGCGGCCAGCCCTTCCGGCGCGGTCCGCGACAGGTGTGTGCGCAGCCGCCAGTCGGCGAGGATCGTCGCGATCGCGACGGCCAGGCTGACGCCGCCAGCGAGCAACAGAGCGAACGCGGAAGGCACTGCTCTCGTCCCAAGTGCTGCCGGCAACGCCCGCGCGGTGCTGACCAGCAAAAGGACGGCCAGTGCGATGGCGGCGTGCCGGGCGAGCGCATCGCGCCGCCAAAAATACAGGCCGCCTGCCGCAACCAGCAGCATCCCCAGCACGACTTGCAGGGCCGGCGGATCGAGCGGCGCGCCGTATATCGTCAGCGCCGGGATCGCCAGCAGGCCCGCGAGAGCCGCGGCATGGCGGGCCAGTCCGCACCGCGCGACATGGCGGTTCACTAGATCCGCTGCGGCCTCCGCCGCGGGGGCGCGCTCAATCCACACCGCGACGATGACCCACAATATGGCAAGCCCGGCCAGACTAATGCCCAGCACGAAGCCCTCCGTCGCGCCGCGCAAGGTTGCCTGACTGAGCAGCAGCGCCCCGCTGAGGGCCCCGACGAACCACGCCTCGCTGACGCCCAACGGGAGCCGGTAGCGCCCCAGTAGCGCCAGGAGCAGGATGGCGATGGACGCCGCCCCGGCGAGTGGGTACGCCAAACCAGACACGTCAAGCTGGGCCAACATGCCGACGCATGATATAAACGATTCACGGGCGGCGGGCGACGGCTCGCCGCAATTCGTGCCTCCGAGAGGCCCTTATGCCGTCTGCTGCGAATGAAACCGAGGCGTTCCGTCGCTTCCTCCGCCGGGTGTGGCAGGAGGATGTGGGCCCGCTCCTGCGCGACCAGCGGGCGGTGCAGCGCAAGAAGAGTGCGCGCGTTGCCGGAACCGCCGCCGCGGGCGCCGGGTTGCTGCTGGACGGGCTGTTGCGCTTGCGCGGCAAGCCGTTTACGCGGTTTATGACGGTGGTCGGGTCGAGCTTGGGGGCGCTGCTCCCGGACGTGTGGGATTGGGAGTGGCTGCGTGATTCCGCGGACGCGGCGGAGCAGGCGGCGGTCGCGGAGGGTGTGCAGCGGCAGGCGGCCCGGCTGCCCGAGGCTGACGCGCTCGCCCTGTTCGGCCTGCCCGAGAGCGCTACCCGGGACGAGCTGAAGCGGGCTTGGCGTGACGCGGCCCGCCGCTGGCACCCCGACAAAGCGCTCGCCGAAGCCGACCGGCTGGAATACCAAGTGCGGTTCGTGGCCTACAGCGCGGCGTACGAGCGGCTGGAGCGGGCGTACGACGAGGGGCGGCTGCCGCGGGGAATTGCGAATGGCGAATAGCGAATGGCGAATTGCACACTGGCCGCGCCCTTAACTCCCCGCGCGCTACTCGGTATTCTTAGTTCCCATCATGGCCAAGGAGACCTTCGCGACGCTGCTGGACCGCTTCGCCGCCTCCAAGAGCACCATCACGCAGGAGTTGGGGCAGGCGATTGTCGGCCAGAAGTCCGTGATCGAGCAGATGCTCGCGGCCGTCATGGCCCGCGGGCATTGTCTGCTCGTCGGCGTGCCCGGGCTGGCAAAAACCCTGATGGTCTCATCGCTCGCCCGCATCACGTCGCTGGACTTCCGTCGCATTCAGTTTACGCCCGACCTGATGCCCTCCGACATCACCGGCACGGAAGTGATCGACGAGCTGCCGGACGGCCGGCGCGGGTTCCGCTTCGTCAAGGGACCCATCTTCGGGAACATCGTGCTGGCGGACGAGATCAACCGGGCCCCGCCGAAAACGCAGGCGGCGCTGCTCCAGGCGATGCAGGAGCGCGAGGTGACTGCGGCCGGGGAGACGTACCCGTTGCCCAACCCGTTCTTCGTCATCGCGACGCAGAACCCGATTGAGCAGGAGGGGACGTACCCGTTGCCGGAGGCCCAGCTCGACCGCTTCATGTTTAACATCTGGGTGGACTACCCGAGCCTGGAGGAGGAGCAGCAGATCCTCGCCCGCACCGCGCAGACTGCCGAGCCGGCGATGCGGAAGGTGCTGAACGCGACGCGCGTGCTCAACATGCAGAAGCTCATCGCCGCCATTCCGGCCACGGAATACGTGATCGACTACGCGGCCCGCGTGGTGCGGGCGTCGCGGCCGACCGATCCGAGCGCCCCGGAGTTCATCAAGAAGTACGTGGACTGGGGCGCGGGGCCGCGCGCCGGCCAGTTCCTGATCTGGGGCGGCAAGGCGTTCGCCGCAATGGACGGCCGGTACAGCGTCAGCCTCGATGACGTCCGCAACGTCGCGGTGCCCGTGCTGCGGCACCGCATCGCGTGCAACTTCGCGGCCCAGGCGCAGGGGCTCGACTCGGTGCAGATCGTCCGCAAGCTGCTCGAGGCCGTGCCGGAACCGAAGCTGCCGAAGTACGAGGCCCCGCCGCCGGTGCTGGAGGTGGCGCAACAGGAGGAGCCGGCCGAACCGCCGGCGTAGATGTGAAGCCGGGGTGTGCCGAATGTCCGCGCGGCAGGGCGTGAGCCTCCCTTGCGCGCGAGTTGGAGAGAGCGAGTTGATGAACGGACCATTGCTTGAGTGCGTGCCGAATTTCAGCGAGGGCCGCGACCCCGCCCTCATCCGGCAGATCACGGACCAGATCGAGACCGTCGACGGCGTATGGCTGCTCGATGTCGACCCCGGCCAAGCGACCAACCGCACGGTCGTCACGTTCGTCGGGCCGCCGGAGCCGGTGCTCGAGGCCGCGGTCCGCGCGGCCCGCAAGGCGGCCGAGTTGATCGACATGCGCAAGCACAAAGGCGAGCACCCGCGGTTCGGGGCGATGGACGTATGCCCGCTGGTGCCGGTCGCGAACATGACGATGGAGGAGACGGTCGGTTGGGCGCACAAGCTCGCGCAGCGACTGGCCGACGAGATTGGCCTGACGATCTACTGCTACGAACACGCCGCCCTCAAGCCGGAGCGGCGAAACCTGGCGATGGTGCGTGAGGGCGAGTACGAGGCGCTGCCTGACCGACTGAAGAAACCCGAGCACAAACCCGACTTCGGGCCGGTGACGTTCAATGCCCGCAGCGGCGCGACGGCCGTCGGCGCCCGCGATTTCCTGGTCGCGTACAACGTCAACCTGAACACGACCTCGACGCGGCGGGCCAACGCGATCGCCTTCGACATCCGCGAGAAGGGCCGCGAGAAGCGCGACCCCGCGACCGGCCACATCGTCCGCGACGAGCACGGCCACCCCGTCTGGCTCCCCGGCACGCTCAAGTGCGTCAAGGCCATTGGCTGGTTCATCGAGGAGTACGGCATCGCGCAGGTGTCGATCAACCTGACCAACCTCGGCGTCACGCCGCTGCACGTCGCGTTCGACGAGTGCTGCAAGAAGGCGGAGGCGCGGGGCGTGCGGGTAACGGGGTCGGAACTGGTGGGGCTGATGCCGCTGCGCACGCTGCTCGACGCCGGGCGGTATTTCCTGAAGAAGCAGCACCGCTCGACGGGCGTGTCGGACAAAGACCTGATCAAGATCGCGGTCAAGACACTCGGGCTAAACGACCTGTATCCGTTCAAGCCGGAGGAGAAGATCATCGAGTACGCGATCGCGGCCCGGCGGGGTAAGGCGAAGCGGCTCGTCGATTTGACGCTGGAGGGCTTCGTCGAGGAGACGGCGTCCGAGTCGCCGGCGCCAGGCGGCGGGTCCATCTCCGCGGCGCTGGGGGCGTTGGGGGCGGCGCTGGCGACGATGGTCGCGAACCTATCATCGCACAAACGCGGCTGGGACGACCGGTGGGTCGAGTTTTCCGACTGGGCGGAGCAGGGCAAGGCGCACTACGTCGCGCTGCTGCGGCTGATCGACGAAGACACGGCGGCGTTCAACAAGATCATGGATGCCATGAGCCTGCCGAAGGGCAGCGAGGCGGAGAAGGCCGCGCGACACGCGGCGATGCAGGCGGCGACGCGGCACGCGATCGAGATTCCGTTCCAGGTGATGGAAACGGCGCTGGCGACGATGGACGTAATCAAGGCGATGGCGGAGGTCGGCAACCCGAACTCGGTCTCCGACGCCGGCGTCGGGGCGCTCGCGGCGTGCTCCGCCGTGAGGGGCGCGTATCTGAACGTCAAGATCAACTGCGCCGGATTGGATGACAAGGCGTTCGTCGCGGACATCGTCGCGCGCGGGGCCGAACTGGAGCGGCAGGCAATCGCCAAGGAGCAGGAGATCCTGGCGATCGTGAACGGCAAAATCGGCAGCCCGTAGACCGCTCGGCGGACGGCGCATGACGACGCCCGGCTACGGTTCGGGCGGATTGCCGCCGTCGTCGCCACGTAAGATTAGCGGGGTGACCACGTGCTGGATGAAGCTGGCTGACACGCTGTCGGCGTGCATGCCGAAGTAGCCGTACTCCGCATACGCGTCCTGGTACGGGTGGTTGCGGACGCGCAACCGATACAGGTCCGCCGTCGCCGGCGGTGCGTTCGCGGGGACGGCCACGCCGCGGAGTCCCACGATATTCTGCGACAAGAACTCGCGATCGACGGAACCCGCGACAGGCAGCATGTAGCGCAACACCGGGTCGCGCTCCGAATAGAACACGTGCAGGCGGCGGTTGACGCGCCGTAGAGCGTCGCTCAGGTCGTACTCACGCGAGAGCGAGCTGCTCAAGAACACCGCCGTCTCTACCGAGTAGGCGGGGGGCAGGGCCTCCAGGGCCCAGGTCGCGATCCCGGTGCCCGCGGAGAGCGCGATGACGTTCACGCTGCGCCCGCGATGATGGTCCAGGTAATCTTGGATGCGTTTCGCCAGGCGGCGGGCTTCGCTGTGATTGCGGTTGCGGTCCATCTGGTCGCGCAGCGTGCCGCCGACGATGCTTTGCCAGCCGAAGGTCTCGATCGCGCCTTTGTAGCCCGCAGCCCGTAGCCCGCGCGGCACGTCGAACGTGCCGACGACGTTACCGAGCGCGCCGGCCCCGCCGACGAAGAAGACCTTCCCGAACTCCTGGCCCTGCTCGGTCGTCCCCAGGTACGACAGCCACGTGCAGCCGCCCGCGCCGCACAGGACCAAACCCCCGGCGAACGCTGCTAGCACGAGGATTCGCACCGGACGGGCTCCCCGGCCGCTACTGCGTCGCGGCCTCCTTCAGCACGTGCTCTTCGACGTAGATGGGCACGTCGTGGCCGACGCCGAGGGCGATCGCGTCCGACGGGCGGCTGTCGACCTCGACCAGCTCGCCGTGGTGCCGGATAACGAGCTTGGCGTAGAACGTGTGCTTCTGGAGGTCGTTGATGACGATCTTCTCGAGCTCGCCCGACAACTGCTCGATGATGTTCCCGAGCAGGTCGTGCGTCATGGGGCGTTCGAGCTGAAAGTTCTTGACGCGGCGGTCGATGGCGATCGCTTCGGTCAGGCCGATGACGATCTGGAGCAGGCGCGGGCCGCTCCGCTCCCGCAACACGATCACCTGGTGGTCGTGTGTCTCGGAGATGCGGATCTGCGCCAAGTCCATGCGGACTTCCATACGTCGCCTTTCGCGTGCACGCCCAGCGCGAAACTAGCCCCCCCGCGCACGTGTGTCAAGCTGCGCCTGTGCGGACCGGCCGCTCGACGTCACGCCCCGCGCTGCCGCAGAAACTCGACCAGCAGCCGCACGCCGAACCCCGTTGCACCCTTGCCGGTCGGACCCTTGCCGTTCTCCAGATGGGCGACGGCGGCGATGTCGAGATGCGCCCAGGGCGTGCCCGCCCTGATGAACTCCTTGAGGAAAATGCCCCCGACGATGCAGTGCGCCTCGCGCTTGCCCGACACGTTTTTGAGGTCGGCCTCGGTGCTCTTGATCAGCTCGCGGTAGTCGTCCCACAACGGGAGCCGCCACAGGCGTTCGTGGGTGCGCCGCCCGGCCTCGCCGAGGTCGCCCGCCAGGCCGTCGTCGTTGCTGAGCACACCGGCCGCCACCGTGCCCAGCGCCACGCCCACGCCGCCGGTCAATGTCGCCACGTCGATCAGCACGGTCGGCTTCAGCTTCTCTTGCGCGTACCACAGCGCATCGGCGAGAATGAGCCGCCCCTCGGCGTCCGTGCTCACGACCTCGACCGTCTTGCCGCTCATCATGTGGATGATGTCGCCGGGGCGATAGGCGGTGTCCGAGATGGCGTTCTCGGCCGCCGCCACCAGCCCGACGAGGTTGCACTTCAGCTTGAGCGCGGCGGCGGCCTTCAGGATGCCGAGCACGGCCGCGCCGCCGCACTTGTCGAACTTGAGCCCCTCGAGGCCGGCCGCGGGCTTGATCGAGTAGCCGCCGGTGTCGAAAGTGATCGCCTTGCCGACGAGGACGGTCGTGTTCTGTGCCCGCGGGGCGCCGTGGTATTCGAGCTGGATCAGGCACGAGGCGTGCGCGGCGCCCTGGCCAACCATCAGCAGCCCGTTCATGCCGAGCTTCTTGAGCTGTGGAGCCGTGAGGACGGTGCACTTGAGCTTGGCGGCACGGGCGAGCTCGCGGGCCCGGTCAGCCAGCGTGCCGGGGTTGATGACGTTGGCCGGCTCGTGGGCCAGAGAGCGGGCGTAGTTCACCGCGTCCGCGAGCAACGCCGCATTCCGCACTTCGGGCAGAACACGGTCCACCTGGCCGGGCTCGCGCGCTCGGAGGAGGATCTGGATCCTGGCCGGCACCTTCTCGTCCGGCTCCTTGTGGGCCAGGAAGCGAAAGCCGCCGAGGGCCATGCCCAGCGCCCACTCGGCGACGGACTGCTCGACCTCCGTCGCGGTCAGCCCGTCGATCCAGAGCGTGGCGGTTGTCAGCCGCTCGGTTGCCAGCCAGCGCGCGGCCGCAGCCGCCGCGGTGCGAATCTCGTTGGCGTTCAGCTTCTCCGCGTCGCCCAGGCTGACGAGCACGATGCGTGGACAGGGGCCGGAGTGGGTCGTGTGGCAAAGATGTCCGACCTCCTCGCGCAGGGCCTTGACGGTCAGCAGCTCCGAGACCGTGTCATTGCAGAGCTTGTCCACGCGCGCCACCAGCTCCAACGGCGGTTGGGGCTTGGCCACCAGCGGTATCAGCAGAACGTCGCCCGACAGGGGGCCCTTGTCGCCGCTCTTGAAACTGAAGACGGTGCCGTTTGCTCTCATGTTGCTCCTCGCGGACAACGCCGCACGCCGATCGCGCACGAGGCAGCGTACCATCGCCCTTCCCGGGTGGAAAGTCGCCCACGAGGCGATGGTGCGCGGCTTCGCGGGCGCGGACTTCGTCCGTGACTCGGAATGACGGCCGACCCCTCGTCTCGGCCGTAGCCGGCCGGAGAATCGGCGCGCCGCGCGAAGATTCCGAGTGTCTGTAGTACCGGCGTCAGCGCGATCGGCCCATTGCACGCCAGGGCGCGCCGGGCCCCGAGCCCGCGCTGGTGCGGACCATATTAGGCAATTCTGCCCCCCGCGGATTCATCCAGCGGCGCGACGACCCGACCGACAGGAGTAGGTGGGTTGCGATCGCGCGGCACAGTCGGCAGCGCGCTGCGGGTTTCGACCCTCTGTTGCGTGTAGCGTTGCCCATCTGTGGGCGACTTCGTCGCTGACGCCCTGCGAACCACACCCCTCTGTCGCCAGAAACGGAGGGCGTGGCGACCACTTCCGCAACAATGAGGCGGTTCGGGAACCGTGGCATGACGGACAGGAGCACGACCGTGAGCCGAAGGCTGAATCACAGCGGGCCGTCTGTTGCGGCGATCACCGTGACAGTTGTACTGGCCGTCGGCGGACCCGCGGCGCGGGCGACAACGTATACGGTATTGAATCTGGGCGAGACCGGCGCGGATTCGTTGCGCGCCGCGGTTGACGCCGCCAACGCCGCGGGCGGAACGCACGCCATCGTGTTTCAGAGCGGGCTGAGCGGGACGATCTCGTACACCGCAGCGAGCGACTACACGTACGGCCCGGCGGCGATGGTCGTGACGTGCGATCTCACGATCACCGGTCCGAGCGGTGGCGTGACAATTGCGCGGGGCAGCGGAAGCCTGCGTTTCTTCAACGTAACCGGCAGCCTGACCGTGGACAGCCTCACCTTCGCCAGCGGTTCCGCGCAGGGAGGCGCCGGTGGAAGCGGCGGCGCGGGTGGCGGCGGCGGCGCGGGCATGGGCGGAGCCATCTACAACACCGGTACACTGACTGTGCGCAATTGCCTATTCCGGAACAACAGTGCCTACGGCGGCGCCGGTGCATACGGACGGTATGGCGGCGGCCCGGGTGGTGGTGGCGGCGGCTGGTACGGCAATGGCGGCACGGGTGCGTCCTATTCCGGTGGCGGCGGCGGCGGAACCGGCGGC
>PMMM01000034.1 GCA_003162245.1 Phycisphaerales bacterium | reverse complement strand
AAACTAAGCGGAATGCGTATTATTAGCGTCTGGCGGTCCGTCGGGGGGGTAGTGCCGAAACAGGAACCCGATGAGCCTGCGGAATGCTGCGCCGACAGTTTCATCGTCGCCCTTCAGCATCTCCTCGATCTGCTGGACGACCCCATGCGGCTTCTTCTCGGTTGTCGGCAGGCGGATCGGGTTTGTCAGGCCGCGTCGCAAGGGCTCGATGTTGTCGCTAAGAAGCGTGAACAGGCCGGGTCGCGCCGTTTGGACCGCCGAGGCCACCAACACCGCGTCGAATTCGATCTCGCCGGGCATTGCCTCCCAGGTCTCGAGCGCCCTGCGGAGTGCCGACTTAAGATCACGCGGCGTGCGCAGGATGCGCATGATGGAGGTGAGGACGTCCGGGTCGCCCCGATAGTCGGAGAGCCAATTGCTAGCCGCGCGCGCCGAGCCGGTGTTGGGCGGGAGGATGCCCTCGCCGGGCGCGAAGGGCGTGATAACGCGCCGGGGGTACCCCTCGGCACAGGCGCGACAAAGAACCTCGACAACAAGGCGGGCGTCAGACTCGTCTATGGCCGGCAGGTCTTCGACGAACCTGGCGATCTTCCCCAAGTCGAATCGCGTGCGCAGCGACACATCGGACGTTACTACGGAGACGCTGGGGTAGCGGTCGAGGAGGTGAAGCAGCGCGCGAATTGGCCCCAGGCGCTCAGCCTCTCGAAACGCCCTCCCGTCCTCGGGGAGTTGGTCTGCTCCTGAGAACCGCTCCAGATCCTCCACCCAGAGCACGATTTTCAGGTCGGCAGCGCAGGCGATGTCCGAGATGTGCCGCAGGACCTCTGCCGGTTGGGATAATCCGCGCAGGAGGCTCGCGAAGGCCCCATAGCGTCCTGCGGCTCTTTCAATGGTCGCCGCGTATTCGCCGGGCAGACCCACGAGCGGTAGAACGTTGACGTGGCGGCCAAGCTCTCTCACAAGCGCACGCAGGATGCCGCCAACTGCGGCTTCCGGCGAGTCGAAGTGCCAAGCGGACACGTCGACCATCAGGATCTTCGGTTCGCGCCGTAGGTAGTGCGCCACGAAGTTCTTGATGGTGGATTTGCCCGAGCCGAGCGCCCCGATGATGGCCGTCGTGGGGTCCGCCTCTGACGCCCTCACGCGCCTGGCTATCCGCCGCGCTATCTGGCAGCGATGGAAGCGGTCTTCCCGCGGGTCGGTGACTTCGGCGTCGTCGCAAAGCCAGGCGCGAAGCGACTGGAAGTCCCGTGCGAGAGCCGCCGCCAGCTTGTCGGTATCTGCGGGGGCAACGAGCGCGGCGACGTCGCGCCGAAATGTGAGGAGCGCAAGGAGAGGCAGCCCCAGGAGTAGAGGCCACCGGATGAATCGGGGGCTCGCGCCGAGGAACCACGTTACGTCTGAGAGTTGCTCGCCAGCCGAATCAACGCCGTAGACCCAGATGTGCCCGAGCAGAAAACCGGCGTAACCGACCAGGATCGCCACCCAGAGCGGTGGGTAGCTGTGGAAGAAACGCAGGCCGAGAAAGCCTCGCCACCGCTTGCGACCCGCGGCCCAGCACACAGCGAGGGTCGGAACGGCGACCAGCACGAGCGCCTCGGCGGGCGGAAGCCCACCCAGCCAACTGGCGATGGGCTCCCCGAGCCGCAGGGCAAGCGGCTCGAAGAGCAGAACGAGCGCGGCGGCGACTGCACCACACGCTGTGACGCTGAGCCAGCGGCTGAGCACCAGTCGCGCACGCGACGGCACCGCTGAGGACGGCTGGGCACGAAGACCTAGCCAGCTATTCGCAATACAGCGGAAACGGCCGGCGCCGCGGCCGAGGGCCTTACCCATTGGCCCTAGCCGCGCAACGATAGGGCGGAGCCAATCGCTGGCTGTGCGAAGGATCACCCCGCCGATCCGGCGCAGGCGGACTGCGAAGGGGCGAATTCGACGCACCAGGGCGAGCGCGCAGCGGCAGGCCCACCTGACGGTCAACGCCAACCGACCCAGATCCCGCAGCGCTCCGTCCAGGTTGGTCTTCGCGGTGCGTGTCCAACGTACGATCAAAGGGTGCCAACGGCGACTTCCCGTCTGCTGCGCATTCCGCATGTCCCACCTCAAGAGGCGCCAGTATAACGGAAAGCGGCCACGCGCGCTGATTGCTGCGCTTTGTGCCACCCGGGTTGGGCACTGCACATTCGGCGGCTGCCCGTAAGATCGAGTTCAAGGACGAACGCGGGCAGGCGAGCGGCCAGCGCGTCCACCTCCAACTCAAGTCCGCCGACTCGTACCTGTACAAACGCCAGCGCGACGACAAGGAGATCTTCAAGATCAAGAAGCCGCGGCACGCCGAGTATTGGCAGAAGCACGCGCACCCGGTGATGCTGGTCATCCGCACCTCGGACGGCACGATCCGCTGGATGAACGTCACCGAGTGCCTCCGCGACTACTTCCAGCGCCACGGCCAGCAGGCCACGCAGATCGTCTTCGCCGGCGAGCCCTTCACCGCCCTCAACCTCGACCGCCTCCGCCGCCGCCTCCTCAACCTCCCCGTCCCCCAAGCCCCCTGACCCCGCCCCCGCCCGTCCCGCCCCTTGATCCCTCGGTCCCTTAGCCCCTCGATCCCTGCTTTTCTCCGCCAATCTCCGCCAGCCGTCGCCTATCTCCGCCAAACCCTCCGCCCCGCCCACCCTTCGCCCCTTTCTGTGCTAGTATTCCTATCATGACCGCTCTCCCTCCGCCCCCGCGCCCCTTCTCCCCTGCGCCCCCCGCCCCCATGTTTCACAGCGTCTCAAGAATCTCATTTGCGCCCCGTACACTGATGAGATTCTTGAGACTCTTCGCTTCTGGCGCTCGCATCCGCGTTTTTATCGCCCCACGGCAATACTCTTGCCCCCGCCCCGATACTCTTGCCCCGCCCGGCGCGCTAGTTATCGGAAGATTGCCATTTACGGGGCGCACACTCTTGGCAATCTTGGCATCCTTGGCTTTTCGACCCCGCCAGCGGCCTTTTTATCCGAACTCCGCCAACTCCTTGGCACCCTTGGCGGCCCTGCCCCGTGGCAACCGCTCTCCCGCCCCGCCAATTCGCCATTCGCCATTTGCCATTGGCTATTCATGCCCAACCGCCCCCAGCCGCACCAGCAACTCCGTGCACGCCACCAGGTCCAGCCGGTTGTGCTCCAGCACCGGACCCAGCGGGCCGGCGTTCCCCGTGCGGATGAAGTGGTGGAACAGGTCCGGCACGTCGCTGCTGGGCACGTCGCCGATCCGCGGGCGACGCAGCACGTGCTCCTCCAGCGTTCCCAGCCGGCAATTCGGCAGGGCATGTCGCCACTGCCGGCGAGCCGCGTGCAGCAGGTCGATGTGCAGCCGCGCGGACGCCAGCGGCACGCGATGCAGGATCGCCCGGTCGCGGAGGAACGGCTCGTCGAAGCTGCGGCCGTTGAACGTGACCCACGTGTCGCGTTGGGCGGCGACTTCCGCAAACGCCCGCAGGATCGCCTCTTCCTCCGGATAATCCCGCGCGAGGTACTGATCCACGCGTAGTGGCTGGCGGTCCAGCAGGACCACGCCAATCAAAAACACCGGCATGCCGGCGAATCCGCCCGTTTCGATGTCGAGCACCATCGTCCGCGGCGGCTCGACAATTGGGTCCGTAGCGTGCCGCGTCGGGTCGCGCAGCCCACGCGACAGGTCCCACCGCCCCACGTGCGCCTCCGCGCAGACCTCTATCAGCGGCGTCTCGACCAGCCAGCAGCGCCGGCCTTGGCACTCGATCTCGTGGCCGCCGAGCACGTCGTCCAGGCGTGACGATACGGGCGTGGCCCGCCGCGGCGGCGCGTGTGCAGCCGACCGCCGCGCGGCCTTCAGGTCATCGAGTCGTCGGCGAACGTCGTCCATTCCGCCTGATTATACCGGCGGACGAACCGCCCTTGGCGGCCGGCCCTTTGGCGCCAGACGCTGGCTTGTTCTGGAGCCGCTCTACGGCGAACTCATCCCCGCCACGATCGCCCGCGCCGCGGCTTCCGGATCGTCGGCAGTGATAACGGCCGCACTCACCGCAATACAAGTCGCGCCCGCGGCGGCCACCTGCGACACGTTGGCGCCCGTGATGCCGCCGATCGCCACCAGCGGCAGCTCGGTCCGCCCCCGCACTGCCGCCAGCGTCGCCGGGCCCGCGATGTGTGGCTGCGGCTTGGTCCCGCTGGGAAACACAGGGCCGACCGCGACGTAATCGGGCTCCTCAGCCAACGCCGCGTCGAACTGCTCGAGCGTGTGCGTGCTCTTTCCGACCAGAATGCCCGCGCCGGCGATACGGCGCGTCTCGCGCACCGGCAGATCGTCCTGCCCGACGTGCACGATGTCCGCCCGGGCCAGCTTGGCGATGTCCGGCCGGTCGTTGATCGCCAGCAGCACGCCGTGCTGGGTCGCCAGCGCGCGTAATTGGTGCGCGCGTCGCAGCAGCTCCCCGTCGTCGAGCTGTTTCTCGCGGAGTTGGAGGCAACCGGCGCCGCCGCGGATCGCCGCCGCAACAGTTTCCAACCACGGTCGCCGGCACAGTGCCTCGGTGACGAGTACGTACAGGCGGACGTCGCGGAAGCGCCGCCGAAGCGTGCCGCGCAGCACGACCCGTTGCTCCAGCTCGTACGCGCGATAGCGCAACGTCTCCGCCGCCGCGGCGGCCGCGGGCGAAATGAGCTTGCCATACTCGCCCAACACGCGGGCCGCCTCGCTGACGCGGCCAAACGCGGCCCGCACGACGTCCTCGACCGACGCGCGCTGCAGCTCCCCGGCTGTTTTCACGTCCCGCCCGACGTCGCTGACGATGTCGCGTGCGGCCAGCAGCATATCGCCGCCGAGTGCCGCCATGATCGCCCGCACGTCATGCCGGCACTGCTTGATGGCCGCGGCCGCGTCGGCGTCGTCGACGACGAAGCGCAGGTAATCCTCGATGACCCGCAGCGCCTCGCGGACCCGGTTGAGATTCACATCCAGAATGCGCAGGACTTCGGCTTCCACGAGCGTGCCTCGCGCCGCGCCCGCCCCCTCACTCCTCCGCCGTAGACAACGCCAGTTCCAGCAGATGAAACGCGCCGACCAGCACCGGAAACGCCGAGATCGCCACTGCCCACCGCGCGAGCTTGAGTCCGGTCGCGTGATTGTGGCGGCCGACGATCTCGCACACCACGACGACGAACGCGAGCAGGATGAACTTCAGGAGGATGATCCCGCGCACGTCGTGGCTCCGCAGGATCCAGTCCGCGATCGCGTTCACCTCGCGCCCGCCGGCCTGCAGGATCAGCCACGTAAACACCACGTCCATCGACGAGAGGAAAACGTACCACAGGTACGGCTGCGGGTAGAGCGTACCGCCCGACCAGCGGGGCCGCGAGCGCGTGTCGGCCGGCGAAGCGGTGGGCGCAGCAAGATCCGCGGCGGCGCTGCTGTTCGTCGTCGCCGACGGGAATTGGGGTCGGTTGGCTGTGTCCGGCACGCCCGTCTCCGGCACATCAAGCTCTGGATAGTCTATCGGCGACCGCCGCGAGCCGCTCCGGGCCGTACCAGCATAATCGGGGCCGCTGGGCCGGGTCGGTTTTGCGCCCGTCACAAGCAGCTTGTCATTACCCACATTTTCC
>PMMM01000084.1 GCA_003162245.1 Phycisphaerales bacterium | reverse complement strand
GAAATAAACAGGATGCGTATAATTCGGGGCGTCCGCTCCGCGCCGCTCCGTGCTTGTGCTCCCGATCCGGCACAACCGCTGGCCCCTACGTGCTCCGGTAGCGGGCCGGCGAGCGCTGACAACTGACGACCCGAGCGGCCCCCATCTTGCCCTGTCGCTTGTCACCTGCCCCGTGTCACCCAACCCACCGCCCCCGAATCCGCCCTCCGCCATTCGCTTTCCGCCCCTCGGTCCCTTGGTCCCTCAATCCCTCGGCCGCCCCGTCGTGGCCGGCGTCGCCCCCGCCTTTGTTTTCGAAGTTCTAATGAACGGCTCCGTCCTTCGCGTCCTTCTGTCCTTCGCGGTGAATCCCGCCCGCCTGCGCGCGCAAGCGTTCCTGTTCCCCCTGGAATTCCTCGCTGCGCTGCCGCCAGTACTCGATCTGCTGCTCGACGGTCATGTCCTTCAGCCGCTCGTGCACGCGCAGCGCCGCTTCCCGTTTCATCTCGACGCAGTCAAATGTCTTGGTCTTCATATTCAACCACCTCCGGCGGCGAGTGTATCGCGATGGCCCCGAACCCACGCGTCAGGTTTACGCCGTTGTACAGGGGAATCTTCTGAAAACTCACGATGTGCTTGAAGTTCCAACTGACGATCACGCGACAGCCGCTCGTCGTGGCGATCGCGACGTGCAGCGCATCGGCTTCCCACAGCCGGCCGACGATGCCCGCGCTCAGGTACGCCTGCTGCAGCAGGACGGCCGCTTCGGATACCACGACCTGCTCGCTGCCGGGCGCGAATCGCTCGTACCATTCCCGCACCCGGGCCGGAGCCCCCAACAACTCCTCGCGCAAGAGCGGCGACGTCACCAGGCGGTAGCAGCCGGCCTCGATCTGCTCGAAGAAGGCCCGGCTGGACGTGCCGAAGTCGTCGTCAAACACGCCGCCGTAGACCGACGTGTCGGCGTAAACGCGGATCGGCTGTGTCGCGGTCGCGGTCATCGTTCGCTCCCCCGCTAATTATACCAGCCCGCCCCGCCCGCGCCATACCTGGCTTCCGGCCACGCTCGCCCGCCCCCGCCTCTTCGCGGCCTTCCGTCTTCAACGGCGATTCCCCGGCTTTTCCTTCCGGCGTTCTGACAAAGAGCGTTTCCTTCGCGTCCTTCTGTCCTTCGCGGTGAGTCCCCGCCTGATCGCCGCCTGCCCTCACCCGATCCACAGCCCCTCCAGCCGCACCTGCAAGCCCTCCTTCGTCCGATTCATGAAGTTCACCAGCCCGCTGTGCCGCCATTGCAGCATGCACATCCGCGGCTGGAAGAAGTATCGCATCCCGATCTTCACTTCCACGTCCGGCCGCTGCTTCCGGATCAGCCCGTCGTACGCCTCGGCGGTGTAGTAGCCGAGGTCTTTGAATCCCTCCTGCCGCGGCCGTAGCGGGCCGGTGACGCACCACACGATCACGCCGGTCCGCGGATCGACTTCCGTCGCCACGCCGCAGTGTGTGATCGGGCACCCGCACGACATCCCCAGCGGCCGCCCGATGAGCACGTCGCCGACCTTGATCTCCATCTCGCGCGTGATCAGCGGGTTGTGCGGCAGGATGGTCTCCCGCGGCCCCGGCTCCTCGGGGAAATGCTCCAGGTAGAAGTCGAACTCGCGCCCGAGACTGTCCTGCCACGTCGGCTCCGGCTCGGCCCGCGCCATGACCGGCAGCGCCTGCCCCGCGGCCCGCCGCGGCGCCGCTACAGTCGTAGCTGCCGCCGTCGTGCCGCTTTCCCGCTGCGGGAGTGGCCGGAGGAGGGTCGCGGGCGCCGTCTTGGGCGCGAGGTGAATGCAGCGCTCCAGCAGCTCGGGCTGCGCCGGCAACCGCGCCGCCAGGTCCGAACACAGTTTGAATCCGCACAGTCCGCAATCGAGCCCCGGCAATGCGACATCCGCCGTTGTCATGAGCATACTCCCGCCACGGCTCCCGCGCGGGTCGTGATCGGCCGCAGTGTGCCGACGGCTCGCGAGAGCAGGTCCAGGAACCGGTCCACTTCCCCTTCGGTGTTGAATCGTCCCAGCGTGATCCGCAGCGCGCCGCGCGCCCGGAACGCGTCGAACCCGAGTGCCGTCAGCACGTACGACGGCTCCGACGCCTTGTGGGCACTGCACGCACTCCCCGTCGACACCGCCACGCCGGCCTCGTCCAGCGCCAGCATGAGCTTGATGCTCTCGCCTTCCTGCCCCGCGAACCCCAGGCACACGTGCCCCGGCAGCCGGCGATACAGATCGCCGATCACGTACGCGTTCGGCACGCGCGTCCGAGTCCCCTCGATCAACCGCTCGCGAAGCTGCACGAGGCGCGCCGCTTCCTCGCCGCGCGTCGCCGCACATAGCCGTGCCGCCTCGCCGAACCCGACGATCGCAGCGACGTTCTCCGTCCCCGAGCGCAGCCCGCGCTCCTGCCCGCCGCCGTGAATCACCGGCGTCAGCGGCACACTGTCACCGCACACGAGTGCCCCGATGCCCTTCGGTCCGTACAGCTTGTGCCCCGACAGCGACAGCAGGTCGATCCCGTCGCGCTGCATGTCCAGCGGCACGCAACTCGCCGCCTGCACCGCATCCGTATGGAACAGCACGCCGTGCGTGTGGGCCACCCGCGCCATCTCGCGCACCGGCTGCAAAGTCCCAACCACGTTGTTGGCCGCCATGATCGACACGAGCCGCGTCTCTCGGTCGATCAGCGCCGCCACAGCGTCCGGATCAACAATCCCGTCCGACTTGACCGGCGCGTACGTCACACTCACGCCCTCGCGCTGCGCCAGCCAAGCGCACGTCTCGCGTACGGCTGGATGTTCGATCGCACTCGTGACGATGTGCACCGGCTGGCCGGCGAACGCCCGCGTCACGCCGGCCAGGGCGAGGTTGTCCGCCTCGGTGCCGCTGCCGGTAAAGACCACGCCGTGCGGCGACGCGCCGACGAGCTCCGCGACCTGCCGCCGTGCATTCTCGACCGCGGCCCGCGCCGTGCGCCCCTCCACGTGCAAGCTCGACGGATTCCCCAAGCAATCGTCGAGATACGGCTGCAGCGCCGCCCGCACGCGCGGGTCGATCGGCGTCGTGGCGGCGTTGTCGAAGTAGATGCGCGGCGCGCCGGCCATGCCTATTCCCCGCGGTAGAACGTCTGGTTCTCCAGCGGCCGCACGACTCCGAAGTGCGACTGCCAGCCGACCGTCTTCTTTCCCACGCAGATCGTGCACGTCCCCACCGGCGGGTTGCCGCGCAGCGTCAGCTCGCCGCACACGTCCGGCGTCGCCCGCATTCGCTCGACGAGCGGGTCGATGCCGATGCCGTGCAGCGCATTGACCTCGCGGACGCGTATGTCGGGCGCGGCGTCCAGAATGCGAGCCCGAAACACCTCGCGCTCCGCCTGCGACACGCGGTCGATCTTCGTCACCACGGCAATGTCGGCCAGCGAGAGCATCGGNNGGCAGATTCATCCCGCTCGTCGCTTCAAGGACGACGATTCCCAGCCCGCCGTCGACGTACGGCGAGCAGCGCAGACACAGCCCCGCCGTTTCAACGAGCAGCACGTCGGCGCTCTCTCGCGCGGCCCAATCCAGCGCCTCACCCAGCACCATCACGTTGCAGTGATCCGGGCACAGCTCACCCGAGTAGACCTTCTTCGTGGGAATGCCAAACTCGCGGGCCAGCTCCTCGTCCTCCTCCGCGTACTGCACGTCGATCTTCAGGAACGCGACGCGGCTGCCGGCGGCCAGCAACTTCCGCGTCGAATGCCGCAGCACCGAGGTCTTGCCGCACGTGGCCGGCCCCGCACAAATGGCCAGCTTCATGCCACCGCCTCCAACTCGTCGGCCGAGAACTCCCCGCCGCTGCGAATCCGCTCGCGGAACCCCGCCAGCAGGTCATCCGCCGTCCGGACGCGCAGTGCCAGCCGCCGCTCCGCCTCGCCGCTGTGGATCACCTTGGTCATCGCGCCCGCGGCCATGACGACGCGGAAGTCGGAGAGCAACGGGATGTACGGATCGTGCGTGACGAAGACGAAGATCTTGCGGTACTGCCGCAGCAACTCGAGCGCCTTCATGCGGTAAATGCCCGCGTTCTCGATCTCGTCGAGCAGGATGATCGGTGCGTTGCCGATGATGACCGCGTCCGCGATCAGCAGCGCCCGCGTCTGCCCGCCCGACAGCTCGGTCATTCGGAGCGCCGGCAGCACGGGCTCGCCGGTGAGCTGGTTCGCGAACGCGAGCGTCTGCGCGACAACGGTCTCCGCGACCACGCCGTCGCGGCTCCGGACGCCCGCGTGAATCCGGAGAAAGTCGCCTACGGGCAGGTCGGAGAGGAAGTTCGTGTGCTGTGTGATGAGCGCGATCGGGTTGCGCGACGGATCATCGCGGTACTCCGCCGCCGGCGTCACGCCGTTGATCAGGACGCGCCGCCCGGTCGGCGTCGAGCCATCGGCGAAGAGCTCAAGATCGTTGATGAGCGTCGTTTTGCCCGAGCCGGTCGGGCCGACGATGCTGACGACGTTCCCCATCGCGAAATCGACGCTTGCGACCCGCTCCGCTTGTCCGTCCTTGCCCCGCCCGCCCGTTAAGGTGATTCGTTCGATCATCGTCGTACTCCATGACCGTTGGATTGGGTCCGGCGACGGCCTATAAAGGCCGTATCGGAACCAAAGCACTCTTGTAGGGGCCTTATAACACTCTTAATGGAGTGTAACGCCCATGCGGCCGCTGTCAAGGGCCTCGCGAACGGTTTTCTTCCGCGGCTGCGGGGTCGTCCAGTGTGCCTGACAAGGCCCCGCTCTCCTGGTGGCTGCAATGTGGCTGGCCCCCTTCGGTACGTCAGGAATTCGGGGCGCACCGCCCGGAGTCCGGCCGCGTGCTGCGCCTGGGCTCCGGCCAGTCAAGCGGGCCGACGAACTGATGCGCGGCGCAACGCGACCGGCCGCGTGGGCCCGGGCCGCGGTTCCCCGGCGACTTGGAATCGCTGCCATGCCCGCTATACTGCCTGTTTCGTCCCAGGACGGGGCGACAACCCTGAACGCCGGACCGGAGGCTCGGGCATGGCTGTATTCGACGTCGAGAAGATCCGCAACGTGGCTTTCGTGGGGCACGCCGCCGCCGGGAAAACCACCCTGGGCGAGGCGATCCTCCACCGCGCGGGCCTGACCACCCGGCTCGGGAACGTGGAGGACGGAAGCAGCCACCTGGATTACGACGACGAGTCCAAGGAGCGCAAGCACAGCGTCGATTCGAGCCTCTTCCATCTGGAGCACGACGGGCACTTGATCAACGCCATCGTTGCGCCCGGCATGCCGGACTACGGCGGGCTCGCCATCTCGGCCCTGCCGGCCGTCGAGACCGCGGTGATCGTCGTCTCCGCTCTCGGCGGCGTCGGCGTCAATACGCGGCGGATGGAGCACCTGGCCAAGGAGTATGGTCTCGCCCGCATGATCGTCATCAGCCGCATCGACGCGGAGAACGTCCAACTGGCCGAGGTGCTCAGAAGCGTGCGCGAGAGCTTCGGCAACGAGTGTCACCCGATCAACCTGCCGACCAACGGCGGCCAGGGCGTGATCGACTGCCTGGCGAACGATTCCGGGAAGGCCGACGTCCTGGACGTGGGCGAATGCCACACCGCGCTCATCGACGCGATCGTCGAGACGGACGATACGCTGATGGAGCAGTTCATGGAGACTGGCTCGGTCCCGCCCGACAAGCTCGGGCCGGCCATCGGCAAGGCGGTTGCGTCGGGGCATCTCGTCCCGGTGGTCTTCGTGTGTGCCCGCCACGACGTCGGCGTCAAGGAGCTGCTGGATGCGCTCGTGTGGTATGCCCCCTCGCCGGTCGTCGGCAAGCAGCGCACCTTGATCGTCGGCGAGGGCGAGGCGGCCAAGGAAACGCCGATCGAGCCCAAAGCCGCCGGCGATTTCGTCGCCCAGGTCTTCAAGATCACGACCGATCCCAAGAGCAACATCAAGTACTCGGTAGCTCGCGTCCACAGCGGGACGCTCACGATCGACGGACAAGTGTTCGTCGCTGGGGACCGCCGCGGGCAACGCCCCGGGCACATGCTCAAGCTCCACGGTGCCGACCACGCCGAGATCGACTGCGCCAGCGCGGGCGATCTGGCGGCGTTCGCGAAGCTCGACTTCAAGATCGGCGACGTGCTCTTCTCCAAGGCTGGCGAGGGACGCATCCCGCGGCCGAAGATCCCCACGCCGATGTTCGCTTTGGCGATCGAGCCGAAGGCCCGCGGCGACGTGGAGAAGATCAGCGGCGCGATGCACCGCTACGCGGAAGAGGACCCGTGCTTCGAATACCAGCGCGAGCAGGACACGAACGAGCTGGTCATGCGCGGGCTCGGCGACCAGCACCTGACCGTCATCCGCAGCAAGATGAAGCGCTACTTCAAGCTCGAGGTGGACACCAAGCCGCCCAAAATCCCCTATCGCGAGACCATCGCCAGCTCCGTCAAGTACGTCAAGTACCGGCACAAGAAGCAGACTGGCGGCGCGGGTCAGTTCGCTGAGGTCGCCATCGATCTCGAGCCTAACGAGCGCGGCAAGGGGTATGAATTCATCGACAAGATCTTCGGCGGCGTGATCGACCAGGCGTTCCGGCCGAGTGTCGACAAGGGCGTCCAGTCGCAGATGAAGAAGGGCGTCATCGCCGGCTTCCCGGTCGTCGATGTCAAGGTCTCGCTGGTGGACGGCAAGACCCACCCGGTCGACAGCAAGGACATCGCCTTCCAGATCGCCGGCCGGCAGGTATTCAAAGAGGCCTTCGCCCAGTGCAAGCCCATTTTGCTCGAGCCCGTCGTGATCATGGAGGTGACGGTGCCGACCGACTTCATGGGCGACATCACGCGCGACATCGCCGGCAAGCGCGGCCAAATCCTCGGGCAGGACATGCTCCCGGGGAACCAGGTCTGCGTCCGCGCCCAGGTCCCGCTGGCGGAGGTCGCGACCTACGCCTCGCAGCTCAAGAGCGTCACCGGCGGCCAGGGCAGCTACATGATGGAGCTGTCGCACTACGACATCGTCCCGCCGAACGTCCAGCAGCAAATCGTCGCGCAGTACAAGACGAAGGACGTGGAAGAGGAATAGGCCCCGCCACACGGCTCGCGCAGCCCGGCCCCACCAGCGTGCGGACACGCCCGGTGGGCTTTGCGCACGCAGACCGGGGGGAAAATTGCGAGATTATCTGTGGACCGGCTGGCCCGGCGGCGAAACTCCCTCTGAGGACTCATCTTCTTCGTCGGCCGTGACAGGGAGTGCAAACATGAAGCGCGCGCGGTGCGTGGGGCCGCTGGTGGGGCTCGCCATGCTCGCCCTCGGCGGCTGTCCGGGCACGCCGGCCCCTGGAAGCGACAGCTCGTCCAACATCGATCAGACCGCAGCGGCGGAGGCTGGCGACACCCCGTCGCCGGGACCGCTTTCGCAGGATCAGCCGTCGCCGGCACGCGGCGGGACGTGGTGGAACTCGCAGCCGGGACACGTTTCCTCCCAGGGTTCCCCCACGGGCGCGAGCCCAGCGGGGGGGCTTAGCTCCGGGACGCCGTCAGCCGGCGCACCGTCCGCACCGGGCTCGACACCATCGGCCACCGTATCCCCGGACTCCGGAACTCCCAACCAGCCGCCGGCCACCTCCGAGAGCGACAGCGGGCTGTCCGAAGACGTCGTCGCCGCCGTCGACGCCGTGGTCCAGCAGTTCGTGGCCGCCGCGACGGTCTACGGAGCCTGCGCCGCATTGGCCGACGTGCGATTCGACCTGCGGCCGACGTGGGCGGACCGCTACGGCGACTGCCCGCATGTGGCGTTCGCTTCGGGCACTCTCAACGCGGCTGCGTACATTGACTTCGGCCAGCAGGGCTGCTCCACGCCCGCGACGGCCGGCGAGACCGTGCGCGGTGCCGTCGATCTGTGGTACGGGCGTAGCAACGGCGTCGCCAATATCGACACCGATCCCGACAGCCCGCTGGCGTGGGCGAACCACGGGATCAACGGTTCGATCGACGCCGTCCTCCTGTGGCTCGGCGACGGAATCCGCCTCGATGGCTCGTGCGACATCAGCACGGTCGGCGTGGGGCAGACGCAGGGCAGCGTAACGGTCGACATCTACCGTTCCGGCGTGCTGGCGTTTGCGAACGCGGCTGTGACCGTGAGCGACGGCGCGGCGTCGTATTCGCCGACGCTGGCGGATGTCGAGGTTAATCCGATCGCGTTCGGCAACTTCGTACCGAGCACGGGGGCCGCACAGCTTGAGATCACGACGGCCCCGCCCCTCTCCGCTACGCACGCGCTCGAGATCACCTTCACATCGCAGTCGCCGGTGGACGGGACGGTGCTTGTGTCGGTCGATGGCGCGGCAGCGGTGGCGCACCAAGTTCCGGGCGTCGCGCCGTAGGGGGCCGTTAACGGGCAAGGCGGTCGCCGCCAACCGTCAGCGCGCGGAACATTCTCGTGCGAGGCGGACCCAATTCAGAAGCGTTTCGCGCGCGGCACCACCGTCGATTACATCGCGGGCTCGACGAGCGCCGTCGGCCCAATCAGTCGCCAGATCCGCGACCCACAGCGCCGCGGCCGTGTTGAAGACGACCATTTCGCGAGCTGGACCGGGCTCGCCGTCCAACACGGTACGGATCATCGCCGCACTTTCTTCCGGCCTACCGACATGGAGCGGCGTGAGGCTGCTCGGCATGGCGCCGATCGCACGACAGTCCACTTCCTCGAACGTCACGCGGCGCCCATCCCAACGGCCCACACGACTTGGACCGGCGATGCTCAGGTCGCACAAGCCCTCCAGCCCGTGCACGACCATCGCACGCTCCGCGCCGAGCCTCTGCAGCGCCGCGAGCATCGTCTCCACAAGCTCGGGCCGGTTGACGCCGACCAGTTGCCGTCGGACACCCGCCGGATTCGTCAGCGGCCCCAGCAGGTTGAAGATCGTCCGCGTCCCGAGCGCCCGCCGCACCGGGGCCGCGTGCTTCATCGCGGGATGAAGTCGCACGGCGTACAGGAACGCGACGCGACATTGCTCCAGGCAGCGCTCCAACGTCGGCACATCCGCGTCGACGTTCACGCCGAGCGCTGCAAGCACCTCGGCGGACCCGCTCGGCCGCACATTGCTGCGGTTGCCGTGCTTGGCGACGGTGGCGCCAGCCGCGGCTGCGACGATTGCGACCGTCGTGGACACGTTGAAGATCGGCTGCCCGTCGCCGCCGGTCCCACACGTGTCGATCGCGTGCACACCGGGCGGCAGACGCACGGGGCACGCCCGGCTACGCAGCGCCTGGGCCGCCGCGACGAGTTCCTCGACGGTCTCGCCCTTCGCAGTCAATGCCGTGAGGATCGCCCCCAACGTGGCTGCGTCGAGCTGGTTTTCCATGACGGCGTCAAACAGCCCGCGCGCCTCATCGGGCGTCAGGTCCTGCCGCGCGCTCAGTTTGGCCAGTAAGGACGCCGGGGTCACGTCGCTATACTCCCGAAACCTCGATTGCCGCGCCGGCGCCGGGACGCGTCTGGATCACGTGCGCCGGACCGTCACCGGTCGCATCGTACTTCTCGTGCACGGCCGCCTCGACCGCCGCGATGCTGTCGTCTCGCGCGATCGCGACGACGCACCCGCCGAAGCCTCCGCCGGTCATTCTGACGCCGAGCACGCCGGGAACGGCCCCGACGATCTCGACCAATCGGTCCAACTCGGGGCACGAGACTTGGTAGTCGTCGCGGAGCGAGCGATGCGATTCGCTCATCAGTCGCCCGAACTCCGCTAGATCGCCGCGCCGCAACGCCGCGGCCGCGGCCAGCGTCCGCTCGTTTTCCGTCGTCACGTGCCGGGCGCGGGCCGCGAGCACGCGGTCCATGTCGCCGGCGTGCTGACGCACCAGGTCGGCGCTCACGTCGCGCAGCGCCCGAACGCGGGGATCGCGCTGCCGGAAAAACGCGACCGCGTCGCGGCACTGCTGCTGGCGCAGCGCGTACTCGCTCGCCGCCAGCGCGTGATGCACGCCGGAGTTCACGACCAGCACGGTGTGTCCGTGCAGGTCGAGCGGGATGTGCTCCCACGTCCGCGTCCGGCAATCCAGCAGGAACGCGCAGCCGGCCTGCGCCAGGACGCTGACGTACTGGTCCATGATGCCGCAGGGAACTTGGGCGAACTCGTGCTCCGCGCTGCGGCACAAGTCGGCCAGCTCCGTAGCGCCGAGGACGCGGTCGCCGATCGTCCCCAGCGCGAGCGCGGTCGCCACTTCGAGCGCCGCGGAGCTGGAGAGCCCGCCGCCCACGGGCACTTCGCTGCGGATCAGCACATCGGCACCGTCGAGCCGGGCGCCGCGGCGGTGCAGCAGCTCGGCGACGCCCGCGATATAGCGGGTCCACGCCGGGTAGCGCGCCGCGCTCCAGTCCTGCATCGACCAGGTCCGTTCGTCGTCAAGGTCCGTGGCTACGACCCGGATGTGTCCGTCATCTCGTGGCGCGGCGGCGACCCAGGTGCTTTGCTCCAGCGCCATCGGGAGGACGAAGCCCTCGTTGTAGTCGGTGTGCTCCCCGATCAGGTTCACGCGGCCCGGAGCCCGGGCCACCACGAAGCACGGACGACCCACGCGGCACGCGAATTCGTCACGAGGGTGTGGTGCGGGCGACGGCGGCCGCATGAGGCGCCTTTGGCTGCTGGGCACGCGTACGGAGCACCGGCATCATCTTGGAGATTTCGCCGGCGTACCCGCTGTTCGGGAACTCGTTGATCAGCTCTTCGCCGGTCGCGATCGCCTTGTTGAACTCCTGGTCGGCGACCGCCAGGCTGAACTGCGTCCGAAGCTGCTCCAGCCGCGCCCGAAAGACCCCGCGTGCCGACTGCTTGATCGCCTCCGCCTCTTTGGGCGTGAGGTACTTGTCGAGCGTGAAGAGCAGGCCGTGTGCCCGATCCACGTCCTGGTTGCGCACCGCTTCGTCGTAATCCGCCAGTAGCTTGTGCTTGTGTTCCCGCCGCCGCGCTTCGATCTCGTCCGCCAGTGACGCGATTCGCGCATCGCCGACGAACACCGTCTTGAGCCGCTCGCACTCGCGGCGCGCCTGCTCCCACTTCTCGTCATCGCATAACTTGTCGAATCGCGCTAGGGCCGCCGCGACCCGCTCTTCGCCGGTCGCCTTGCGGGCCTGCTCGAGCTGCTCGTGGAAGCGCGTGGCGGCGTCGTGATAGCCGAAGACGGTGTCGACGTCGCGGATGAGGTGCTCGGCCGCCTCCCAGTCCTGACGCACGATCGCCCCCTGGATGCTGTCGCGGAGAAACTCGAAGTCCTTCTCGCGGTGCACGATGCGTTTGGCCCATTCGGACAAGTTGCTGTTCTCGGCGATCGTGTGAGTGTACCCCTCCTGTCGGCGCAGCACGGCGGCGGCATCGAGGAGCGTGTCGTAGGCCCGGTAGGCATAGTTGACGATCTTGTGCATGAGCACGAACTGGCAGTAGAGAAGCAGACCGAGGAATGCGCCCACCGCGCCACCGGCCAGAAAGCCCAATCCCGCGTCGGGCCGGTCATGAAGGAGGCTCAGCCCGTAGCCGCCCGCCGCCACGGACCCGATCAGATCGACGATCAAGGCTGCCCGCGCGACGATCCGGAGCTTCTCGTGCCGTTCGGGGACGCCGGTCATGTTCCACCTGCGTGTTCTGGATGTTCCGAGGCGGGCCGCCGACGAGAGCGCGCTGCCAGACGCGCTTCACTTCGCGCCGGCGACGTGCCGCGGGCCGTCGCCCGGGCCGGCCACGTCCGCCAGCAGAGATGCTACAGCGTTGAACTACCAGTGTCAGTGGTGGTACCACTGGGCGCCGCAATGTTCTCGATGCCGCCGGTGTTCCCTTGCCCACTGTTCGTGTTGGTGTTCGTGTTCGTGTTGGTATTCGTGTTGGTGTTCGTGTCGGTATTCGTGTTGGTGTTCGTGTTCGTGTTCGTGGTCGTGTTCGTCCCTTGCTGGGCCAGAGCCGGGAACAGCGGCTGCAAGCCCTTCTTCAGGGCGGTGATGAAGTCGGTGGTCTGGAAGCCCACCGAGATCGCGGTGAAGAACGTCGTGGCCCAGCTCGCCATCAGCCGATCCACGAACTTCGGCTGGTCGGTCCCGGTGCC
This sequence comes from Phycisphaerales bacterium, assembly GCA_003162245.1. Lineage (GTDB taxonomy): Bacteria > Planctomycetota > Phycisphaerae > UBA1845 > Fen-1342 > Fen-1342. Next base: position 16,886 of record PMMM01000084.1, on the reverse strand, counting down.
CGTTGTGGTCCCGGTCGTGGTTTGCGTCTGGAGTTGAGAGGCCTTCGGCAGTCGCGCGATGGCGCCGCCGAAAGTATGCGTCGTATCGTTGCTCGCGGTCGTCGAGCTGTTGTTCGTGGCGCTCGTCGTGCTCTTGGCCGTGCCGGTCGTGGTGCTGGAACTCTGGCCGGCCAGCGCGTCGCGGAGTGCCAGCAGTTGAGCGATTGTCGTGCCGCTCGACGAGGTCGTCGTGCCGGTAGTGGTGCCAGTCGTCGTCGTTCCGGTCTGGCCGGTGAGCAGGCCTGTGAGGTTGCCCAGCGTGCTCAGGGAGCCAACTGAGCCGAGCGTGTTGAGCGAACTGCTGAGCTGCGTCAGGAGATCGCTGGCACCGCCGGTGGTCGCCGATGTGGTCGCGGTGGACCCGGAGCCGAACTCGCTCTGCGTCGACGTCTGCCCGCTGCGGCGGGCGTTGACGCGCGCGTCGGTGAACGTCTTGTGGCGCGCGATGGCGGCTTCGACCCAGCTTCCTGGTGTTCCGCCCGAGAGGTGGAACGTCGTCTGCGCGTTCGGGTCGGTGGTGGTCGCGTTGCTCGTCTGCGCCCAGGCGGGAAGTGCGATCAGACCGACCACGAGCGTGATGATTGCCAAGCGCATCATGGACATACCTCTCAATTTCGCCGACCAGGGAGCTGGCCGGCAAGTACCGCTACTCTTATTATAGCGTAATCGGCAAACGGCAGTTGCAATACTCCCTGACGGCAAAAATGGCGGGCGCACGATGGGCCCTCAGGCGGCCAGCAGCAGGCGACGGCGCGGCGCTTCGGCGGCGATTAGCTTGTATCTCCTTGCCGGAGCGTTAGTTATCGGATGCGACCGCACCAGCCGGACCAATCCGGGCCGGTCGTTGCTCAAGGAAGGGGCGCCGATCATAGTGGTCAGCCCCCATGCGGACGACCCTCGCTGGCCCGGGATTCGCGGCGGGGTGCTACGGTACGCCAAGGCCGTACCCACCATCCGCGTCGAATGCGTGGTGCCCCCGCAAGACACTCCGGACAGCCTGCGCGCGACGCTGACCGACGTGCTCAAGAAGCAGCCAGCGGCGGTCTGCCTGTACGTAACGGAATCGGACGCGCGGGAGCCGACCGCGTTGCGCGCCAATCTCGATCGGATCGCGCGGGCGCAGGCGGTACTCATCACGATTGGGTGGAGCTTCGACGACAAACGTGTGTACGGACACGTGGGCGTGAACCTGCCCGAGGCCGCCGAGCTGCTAGGCCGCGAGTTGGCCCGCATCGCCGCCCCGCGCCACGCCTATCTGCTCATCCATCGCGACGGCGCCAGCCCCCTGTCGACCAACTGCTACCAGCGCTTTACCAGCGCCGCGCGCAGCCAGGCCGGCCTCACGCTTCTTCAAGACGAGAACCTGGCCGACCGCAGCCGCTCGCCCGCGCAGGTCGTCGAAGACCTGCTCGGCCTCTACCCGAGCGCCGGGTTGCTGGTCACGATCGAGCCGGATGTGTGGCTGACAGCGCCGGCGGGATGGGTGCGGAAGCTGCGCAGCTTGAACCGGGATTTCCATTTCGCCACGCTCTCCGCGGCACCACCGCTGTGGGGACAGCTCGGTACGGTGGCAACGCCCGGCGACGCCGCGGCGCTGGCGGGTCCCTTGGACGGGGACCTGGGCTACGCCGCCGTCGAGTTGGCCGTTCAGGCGCTGACCAGCGAGCGCGAGCCTATGCCTGTGCGTTGGATCCCGTGCGAGTTGGTCACGGCCGAGAATCTCCCCGATTTCGCTCGCCGCTACTCCGTTGCGGCCGGCGGGCTGGATGTGTCGCGGTACCTCGGGGGGACGGTGACGATCGCCGCCCCGCCGGGCGGCCCCTGAGAATGTCTGACGAGCGTGCCGCGGAGATCTGCCTCCCGGGTTCACTTCCTTTGTGCAGGCGGTGCGCTGGTGCCCCTCCTCCCCGAACGTGCTACCATAGCCCGCTCCAGAGGAGAGGCACGCCCATGAACAAGTTGGGAGTCAACATCGACCACGTCGCGACCGTCCGCCAGGCCCGGCGTGCGGATGAGCCGGACCCGGTTTGGGCCGCCGCCGAAGCCGAGCTCGGCGGGGCCGACGGCATTACGTTCCACCTGCGCGAGGACCGCCGGCACATCACCGATCGCGACGCCGAGCTGCTCAAGCGGACCGTCGCGACCAAGCTGAACATGGAGATGACGCTCGACCCGGGCATCGTGAAGATCGCGCTCCGCCTGAAGCCGGACCAATGCACGCTCGTGCCCGAGCATCGCCAGGAGTTGACGACTGAGGGCGGGCTCGACGTGGCCCGGCTGCGGCGGAGGCTGGCGCCGGTCGTCAAGCGCCTGAACGGAGCCGGGATCATCACCAGCGCGTTCATCGAACCGGCCAAGGAGCAGGTGCTGGCCTCGGCGGCGTGCGGATTCAAAGCGATCGAGCTGTGGACCGGCGGTTATGCGCACGCCCAGAACGAGCCGGCCCAGGCCGCCGCCCTCGAGGAGTTGGTGATCGCCCTGGAGCTCGGCTGGGACTGCGGGTTGACCGTGCACGCGGGACATGGGCTGACGTACCGGAACATCGAGCCGGTCGCCGCCTTGGGCGGCTTTGAGGAATTCAACATCGGTCACAGCATCGTGGCGCGGGCCGTCTTCGTTGGCCTGCGCGCGGCCGTCCGCGAGATGAAGCGGCTGCTCGACCGGGCGCTGCAGACCGCCGCGGTGCTCGATCGTTTCGACGTGGAAGAAGCGGCGCAGAAGAAGTAGGCGCGATGCCCATCCATCCGACGGCCATCGTCGACCGGTCCGCCGAGCTCGACCCGACGGCGGAAATCGGTGCGTACGCGATCGTCGAGCGGAACGTGCGCATCGGCCCCGGCACGCGCGTGTACCCCCACGGCTACGTCGCCGAGGGCACGACCCTCGGCGCCCGCTGCCAAATCCACCCCTTCGCCGTCGTCGGCCACCCGCCGCAGGACCTGAAGTGGCCCGGCGAGCCGAGCTTCACGCAGGTCGGCGACGACACGGTGGTGCGCGAGCACGCCACCATCCACCGCGGGACCACGCCGGGCAGCACCACGCTCGTCGGACCGCACTGCTACATCATGTCCACCGGGCACGTCGGCCATAACTGCGTCATCGCCGACCACGTCATCATCGCCAATGGCGGCCTGCTGTCCGGGCACGTGGACGTCGGCAGCCGCGCGTTCGTCAGCGGCAACGTGGTCGTGCACCAGTTTGTCCGCATCGGCGAGCTGGCCATGCTCGGCGGCGGCAGCCGGGTGACGATGGACGTTTCGCCGTTCATGATGTTGATCGAGCGGATGGAGCTGGTAGGTCCGAACGTCGTTGGTCTGCGCCGCGCGGGCTGTTCCCGCGCGGAACGCGCGGAGATCCAGCGGGCGTATCGGACACTGTTTCGCACTGCGACGCTGCTGCGGACCGCGTTGGAGAGGTTCGCGCCGACCGTCTGCACGGCGCCCGGACGACGGCTCGTCGAGTTCCTTCGGGCCCCTTCGAGGCGGGGCGTCGCACGGGCCCGCAAGACGAGCTACCTGGCCCCCGAAGAAACCGCCGAGTGAGAATCCTCGTCGCGCCTGACAAATTCCGAGACGCGCTCGACGCGCGCTCAGCCGCCGACGCGCTGGCCGCCGGCGTCCGCGACGTGCGGCCGGACGCCGAGATCACCTGCTGCCCGTTAGGCGATGGCGGCGAGGGGACCGGACGCATCCTCGCCGAAGCACTGCACGCCGAAGAGCGGACCGCGACCGTCCTCGATCCGCTCGGCCGCCCGCGGACCGCACGCTGGTGGCTCCGCCGCGCAACGCCCGCCCTGGCCGTCGTCGAGATGGCCGAAGCCTCCGGCGTCGCGTTGCTCGCGCCGCGCGAACGTGACCCGCTCCGCACGACCAGCTTCGGCACCGGCCAACTTCTGCAAGCGGCTCTCGCCGCCGGCGCCCGGCGCATCCTGCTCTGCGTCGGCGGCTCCGCCACCGTCGATGGCGGTGCCGGCTGTCTGCAAGCACTGGGCTACGAGTTCGCCGATGACGCCGGCGCCGCGCTCCCGCCGCCAATCCGCGGCGGCGCGCTCGCCCGCATCGTTGCCCTGTGTCCGCCCACGCCTTTGCACTACAAAGGTCACACAATTCCGCGCGCCGCGAAGACTCTGTCCGGGTCCGGTCCGCTCCAATCCAAAATCCAAAATCCAAAATCCAAAATCGGGTTGCGCGCGAAGCCCGCGCCGCGCCTGGCGATCGACGTCCTCTGCGACGTCGACAACCCGCTGCTCGGCCCGCGCGGCGCCGCCCCTGTCTTCGCCCCGCAGAAGGGCGCCTCGCCCGAAGCCGTCCAGACCCTCCAGCGCGGCCTCGCTCACTGGGCCGACGTGCTTCAGCGCTCCGGCGGCCCCGACATTCGCGCCCTGCCCTACGGCGGCGCCTCCGGCGGCCTTCCCGCCGGGCTCGCCGCGCTCCTCGGCGCACGGCTGCTGAGCGGCTTCGACGAAGTCGCCCGCCATCTCCGCCTCGCCGACCTGCTCCGCGGCTGCGACCTCTGCCTCACCGGCGAAGGCCGCCTCGACGATCAAACCGGCGGCGGAAAGGTCGTCGCCGGCCTCGCCCGCCTCGCGCACGCGGCCAACGTCCCCACCATCGCCTTCGTCGGCGCCCTCCGCACCGCCCGCGTCCAGTCCTCCGACCACCTCGCCGCCTCCCTCGGCCTCCAGCGCATAATCGTGATCACGCCCCCCGATACCCCGCTGTCCGCCGCCCTCCCCGCCACCGCCCCCAACCTCCGCCGCGCCGCCTCCGATTTCCTCACGTCCCCCCGCTGACCCCGCCAGCGATCCGAACGTCGAGCGCCAGACAACCCCCACGCCGCGATAGGCCGCGCGCGTCGGAGTGGGTGGTGTTCGATGACGCGTTCGTCGTTCACCTCGCCGACCCTGCAATGCCGGTGCGGCGGCGTTTGAGAAAGCGTACAACCGTCCCGTAGGTCGGACCCTCGAGACCGCGCAACGTGTGCTCGATGTCGATGTTCCGACCGAGTTTGCTCGTCCAGCGACCGCTGGGCAATTGGCGCGCTGCGTGTGTTACTTCGCCCCCTATCGCGTAGAATGCAATCTTCTCGAATCCATCTTCGAGCTCACCGCCTTCACTGGGCGAGTACCCCAGCGATGCGAATGCGCGTTCGAACGCGCCAACGGACGAGTCGTCGTCCGCGCCGAGCGGCCAGTACCCGTCTCTCGGCGGGTTTGGCTGCCACCACCGGTGGTTATCCCAAGCCGCCCAGGCAACGCAGTTGTAGGATGGATTTCGCGGACTGGTTTCGTTCCAGCCCTCACCATCCAGAAACGGGAAGTCGCTGCCGGATGGATCAGCTCGCGAGATAGCCATGGCCCCGACCCCACTCCAGCCATGCCGCTGCTGCGCTGTGCAGCGACCCACGGCAACCCGACGGTACGGGGTCGACGCCCGTTATCGCCCGAAGCGCCCAGAACCACCAGTCTGGCCGCTCCTGTAACTCCCGCAGAATCAAGGGAACGGCCACCGAGCCCATCCCGATGATTCGCTGGTATGCCGGGTGTAATGCCATCCTTGACGTCGACGAGATGTTCATCGTGTCACGACGCCAGAGAGCGGCGAGCGCGCGGAACATCGCTTCGTCGGCAATGCTCGGTTCATCGCGCTGGACGAGCGGAAAATCGAAAGGAGAATAGCCCCTCCCAGCCACTTGCCAGGTATGCGCTGTGCGAACGCCGCAAAAACCGCCGGACTCAGCCGGACTAGCGCGCTGCCAAAGCGAAATACAGAAGTGAGTCTTTGCAGCCCGCGGCCAGAACCCGCAGTCTTGGGTCGCGGGCCATTCCTGCGACTCGCCACCCTCAAGTCGACCGAGCATCCCGAGGAGCGCCGCGTGAAGCGCTGGTTGAGTCCAGCCCGACGCAGGTCTTATGGCGAAGGCCGTATCTGAGAATGCTCCCTCGGTGTCTGCCTCCTCAAACCGCGACGATGTCGAGCGGCGGCAAACGCGGACGAGCGAATCAGGCGGATCGGATTCGATCGACCCGCTCGGCCCCGGTACAACGCGCAGTGAGATCTGTCCCCAAGTTGCGGACGATTCGAACTCCAACGGTTCGTGGAACGACTGTATTCGCTGCAGTGCAGACGCCCTAGACATCAGTACGTTCCCATACCTCGCGCTGAAGTTCCGCGCTCGTCAGATCCGCGAAGGCGCGGACAATCCACTCATGCGCGGTCTCAAACCAACCCTCGATTCCGGGGCCTTCAAGACCTTTATCGCCCCCGATCCCACGAGCGGTCAGCTCGAACCGAATAAAGCGACGGTGCGTTCCGCCGTCAACGAGCAGCCGAACGGCGGAATGAAGCCGGCCAGCCTGCCCAGGAAGGTCGAAAGATGTTCGCCACGTGGAGTCGGTCGGCACGGGCAACCAGCGATTCGAATCCGTCACCCACGCGAAATCGCGAAACACGCGCCCCAGCTCACCCACCGATTCCCCGATTAGTGCCCCGTCGATGTGATTCACGTAGGTCAGTTCGTACTGCTGCGCATCCAACGGCGCCCCCCCGATCGCCGCTATGAAGTCTCGGAACGAGCCAAGGTGCCGCGCGAAATCCCCATAGACAGAATCGAAGCGCGGGTACGCATCCTTCGCTTCAAGCCGTCGCCAGTTAAACAGGAATCGGTCGCGCTGTACCTGGATAACTCGGTCGCCCCGCTGGCTGATGAACCAGACACGGGGTAGAGGTGGCACACTCGTCACCTGAATCGTTGACGCCTGGGGCTGAACGGCGCCGAACCCTTCGACCATCGGGCTGAGCAGCGGTTGCTCCTCTACAGCGGAGAACTCCGCGCGGATTTTGGCCCAATACTCCCCCAGGTGTGGCGCTTTCAGGGCCTCGATCGGCCGAATCAGCACGCCACACACGACCTCCACAACGGGTGGCTTCCGGAACTCGGGCAGTTTCGTCATCGGCTCAGGCATCGTCATCGTCAGTCAGTCCCCAATCCGCGATCAAGTATCGGTGTCCGTCGCGCCGTCCTACCTTGCCCGCGTGCGCCGTACCGTTGGCACGTGTTTGGATAGTAAGCGACCGCCGGCCACCGGTCAAATCGGTCGCCGGCACGGTGCCCCACCAGTCGATTCGCGGGCTGGCCGTGTTCGCCGACCAACCGGACGAGTTACGCAACGCGTGTCATCAGTATTTTACCGGGCCCGACATCCTCCGGGCCAGTTCGCGCCAATCCCAACCTCCCGCGCACGCGCGCACCATGCAAGGGGCGATCCCTCCCCGTGGCGCAATCTCGCGGGCCGACCACACTCAGGCTCGCGATCCGGAATGACCCCACCGCGGAACCGTTGGCCAACTGCGCCGCGTCATGACGGACTGCATCGGCGTAAGCGGAGCATGCCTTTTGGCCCGTCAAGCCGCTCCGCCCCGGCGCACAACGCCACCTGCCGTCGGGCTCGAAGAAACGCACGCCCCTCCGCTGCTTCCGGGCAACGCCGGCTCCGAACCCTTCGACCCTGGCCTGGATGAACGGGAAGGCCGCCGGCTCCTGCGCAAACAGAATGTTCGCCGCGGATGCGATCTGCCCGAAGAAATCGACTTCGTGGATCGATGGTTCAACCGCGCTGTTCATGCCATCCGCCGCCGTCAGCCAAAAAGCCCCACACGTCGGCGCCGATTATGCTGCGTGCCCCAGCCGTGTAAAGCTGCCAACTGCGCCGATGTAGGTCCTTGCCGATCATGAGCGCGAAATCGCCCACCCCGACGCCGAAAAGCACGCCGCCCGCGTCGCCGCCCTCCGCGCCCGCCTCAAATAGCCCGCCCCTCCGCGCCGTCCCGATGGTCGTGTTCTGTTTGCGGTCAGCCCCTGCGCTCTCAACTCGCCCATTCTGCCCGCGGTATCAGGACTGACTCTGCGTTTTCTCTGCCTCTCTGCGTCTCTGCGGTTGCCTTTTTCCGCCATCCGCCGCCAAACCCCGCCAATCTCGCGCAGCCCCCGCCAGCCGCCGACAATCTCGCCGCCCCGCCTTTTCTTCTGCCTGTTTCCGATGAATACTGATCCTGTGCTCGCGCCGATGCCCCGCGCCCCCGGCTTGTCTCAAAGCTGACTACTGATGGCTGAGAGCTTCTGATGGCCCCCCGGCACCTGTCACCTGCCACCTCGCACTTTCCACAAGGTTATCGGAAGAATGCCAAAGGGGGGGTACACACCTTGGCACACTTGGCACCCTTGGGTTCTCGGCAGCGCCAGCGGCCTTTTTATCCGGAACATCGCCAACCGCTCGGCACCCTTGACGGCCTTGGTCGCCCCGACCCGGAAACCGCCCGGCCGCCGCGCCGGACAACCAACGGCTACGTGGCCGGGCTAGTGTCTTGCGGGTCGCCGGGTCCAGCGGCCGCGAGCAGCCGCGCCAATTCGTCCTGTGCGCCGCGGCGGGGGACCTTGACGAGCATCAGCACGCACACGACCCACGTCGCCGCCGCCGTGCCCAGCCCCGCGAGCGTCGCGTCGCGCCGCCGCGCCTGCGGCACTTCGGCCACCGCTGACGGGCCGACCTCCACGCGGTCCGGCTTCGGACCAAGCCGGCGTGCGTCGGCCAGCTTCTCCTCCAGCGCGGCCAGCTCCGACTCCAGCCGCGTGATCTGGGCCGTCGTGTACTGGAGACGCCCGACCAGTTCCTCGTGCCGGCGTACGGCTTCGTCCAGCTCACGTACCTGCTGTAATGTCCCGAGCAGTCCGGTCACGAACTCCTCGCGGCGGCGCTCGAGCTCCTCCACCTGGCCGCGCGTCTCCGCGAGACGGGCGGCGTATCGCTCCTGCGCCGCGCGGCTCGCCTCCAGTTGCAGCCGCTCGTGGACCAGCTCGCGGCGCTGCTCCAGCCGTGTGCGAATCCCCCGGAGCTGACGATCCAGCGTCTCCAGCTCGACATTGCCGGTCAGCGCCGTCCGTTCGGCCGCGGCGCCCAGCTTCTCCACCGCGGCCTTCCAGCCCGCATGGTGGCCGCGCAGTACGGCGGCGACCACCGCCTCCCGTGTGCCGCCGCTGCCGGCGCTCAACTGCTCGAGGCGCGCGCTGTTGTCCGCGACCGACTTCTGGGCGTCGAGCGCGAACTGGTGTGCTGCCTGCGCGGCCTCGTTCTGCCGCTGTACCAGCTCCAGGACCGCGGCCTCGGCGCCGTCGCGCGCCAGCTCAGCGTGCTGAACGGCGTCGGCCCACACCCGCCATTGGTCGGTAAACGTCGCCAGTCGCTCATCCGCCGCGCTGACCTCGCCCGCGCACCCTTCGAGTGCCTGGACCACGGCCGCCGGCGGCTTCAGCTCACGTTGCTCGGCCACCGCCCCCGCATACGCCGCGAGCGCCTGCTTCATCGCCTTCAGCGGCTCCGTCGCCATCAGCAGGGCCACCGTCAGCTCGGTGCGGTACTTCAGCCCGGCGGCTAGCAGCTCGCGCTGATCCTCCCCGTAGATCGAATCCTGCCGCAGCGCTTCCTCGAGCTCATTCGGATCGACGGCCGCGGGCGGCGCGCCGGCGGACAGGAGCGTCGCCAAGGTGGCCCGCTGCTCCGTGAGCGTTGTGCCGACGACGCTCACTTCCGCCTGGAGCCGGTCCGCGTTGGCCACGACCTGGGCGCGCTGCTCGGGTTGCGGCAACTCGGCCAGAGCGGCCTGATCTACGGTCTGACGCCGGCGCGATTCATCCAGGGTGCCCTGCAGCTCGTCCCGCCAGAGCACGAAGTCCCGGTAGTACCGCGGTAGCCGGGCGTCCTCGGCGACGCTGTTGACCCGCCGCGCGTAAGCGGTCGTTGCCGCCCGCGCCAGCTCCTCCGCCGCCTCGGCTCGAAGACCGACGACGCTGAGTCGCAGGACCATCTGGGCTTCGCCCGCGGCCACGGTCGCGCGGCCGCTCGCAGAAGCCGTCGCCCACGCCTTTCGTGCCTCCTCCGGAACCTGCTCNNCCCCCCAGCAGGCGGGCATCGAGCCAGCCGCGGCTGTGCTCCGCCAAGACGCCCGCCGCCCAACTCGCCCGCCCGTCGGCTGGCAACGACGTCGGGCTTTCGCTCCGAATCCGCAATTCCTCTGTGGCGCGGAACAACGGCGGATGCTGCCCGAGCCATAGCCACGCCGCCCCGAGCGCCGCCGCCGTGGCCAGCGCTGTGCTGCGGAGCCACCACCGCCGTGGGGCCGCCAGCAGCGCTCGCTGGGCCAGCGCGAGTTGGGCCGCCCGGTCCGCGAGCACGTGCCGCACCCGCGTGAAGTTCGCCTCCCGCTCCGCCCGCAGCGCGTCGAACGCGCGCTCCGCCCGCCCCAGCGCCGCGTGCCGGAACTCGATCTCCTGCCGCTCGACCTCGAGTACCAGCCCCGCTTGCCGGGTCTCGGCGTCCCGGGCTTCACTCTGCTCCCGCAGCGCCAGCGCGGCATCGCGGTGCTGCTGGGCTTCACGCTCTGCATTCGCGGTGCGGCGCGCTGCCTCGTCGGTTGTCGCGCGGCGTTGCACCTGTTCCACCTCGGCCTGTGCGAGCTGCTGGCGGCCGGCGTCGAGAGCGGCCAGCCCCTGCCGCAACTGCTGCTCGCTCTTCTCCAGGCGTTGTGCTGCGTCCGCCGCCTTGACCTGTTCGTCGCGCAGCGCCCGCCGCCGGGTTCCGAGCTCCGCCGTTTGCCGCGCCAGTTGGCGCTCTTGCTCGCCAACCGACCGCGTGCGTTCTTCAAGTTCGCGCCGCTGCTCGGCTAATTTCTGGTCCCGCGTTTCGAGTTCGCTGGCGGTCTGACGCACCTCCTGTTGCCGACGATCGAGTTGCTGGCGTTCCGCTGCTACTCGGGCCGCCTGCTGCTTGGCCTGGACAGAGCGTTCCGCCAGCTCCTGCTCCTGGGCCTCCAGCGCCGCGCCCCGCTGCTGCAATGCTGCCCGCTGCCCCTGGATCCGCGCGCGCCACTTCTCGAACCGGCGGCGCAAACGATCCCCCTGCCATTCGAGTTGGTCCCGCTCCTGGCGCAGCCGGGTCCCGTCCACGATGAGCTGTCGTCGGAGCGTGTCGAGCTGCGTGCGCTCCGTGGTCAGTTGCTCTTGATTCGGCCCGGCCTCGGCCCGTGCAGCGGCACGGGCTTTCTGCTCCGAGCGGCGCGATTCCTGCTCCATCGCGCGCTCACGCCGCTGAAGTTCCTGCTCGCGCGCCGCGAGCGTCACCAGCGCCGCCTGCATTTCTGCCGCGATGCTCTCCACATCCGCGGCTTGCCCGCCCAACGCATCCGGCGCTCCTCCGACGTCACCCACGGGCGCATGACCGGCCTCGGGCGGCGGTGTGTCGGCAACGGGCTCGTCATCGCACGCGATGGTACGTCTCCGATCTCGGCGGGCAGCGGTGCAGCAGCCCCTATTCTACCGTCGCGTCTGCGAGGCGCGACGCCGCGCGACGTGGTCAGACCAGGCGGGCTAGCTGTGCGACCGTCACGCGGAAGTCCTTGGGCAGCGGCGACGCGACGATCACCACGGCCCCGCTGCTCGGGTGCGCGAAGCGAATGCTCGCGGCGTGCAGCGTCAAGCGGTCGATTAGAGGACGTTCATCGTGGCGACGGCTCGGCTTATAGCGTGCCTTGATGCTGGACAGCAGCACGGCCTGACCCCCGCCGTACTCGGGGTCCACGGTCAGCGGATGTCCGATGGCGGCTAGGTGCGCGCGGATCTGGTGCAGACGGCCGGTGACGGGCCGGCACTCCAGAAGCGTGTTGCCCGCCACCCGCTGCGCGACACGGTACCGCGTCAGTGCGAGCTTCCCACGCGTTCGCCCTGGCCGGACGCGGCCCAGTCGCCGATCAAAGAGCAACGGAAAGTCGATCTCGCCGTCCCCGAGCACATAGCCCGCCACCAGCGCGAGGTAGACCTTCTCGACGCGCCGCTCTGAGAATTGCCGCACCAGCTCCCGTTGCGCGTGCAACGTGCGGGCGTACATCTGTACGCCGCTGGCGTCGCGGTCGAGCCGGTGCACGACGCGCACGGCATCGTTCCCGGCAAGTTCCGGTCGCGCGCGCAGCCAGTCGATCACGTTCGGGTGGTCGCCGCGCCCGGGCACCGAGAGCACGCGCGGCGGCTTGTCCACGACCACGACTTCCGCGTCCAGATATAGGATCGGCAGCGCCGCCGCGCGCTTCGGCGGGGTGGCGCGCGGGTGCTCCGGATGCTCGATCTTGCTCACGGCGTGGCCCCTGGCCGCGGCACGAGGTTGACTCGTATCGTCCGCGGGCGCCCGGTCACCACGTGCACCCCTTCGGGGGCCAGGATGATGACGTCCAGTGAGCGCAGGCGTTTCTCGGCCGCTTGATCCGCCGGTGGGATCATGTCGGGCGTCACGTGCACGAAAGCCTGAACGTCCGCCGGCCCCAGCCCGCGAATCTTGGACTCGCGGCCCGACACTTCCACGTCAATGCGCCACTCGTTCGCGTCCACCTTCTCGACGTCGCACTTTTCGCGGACTTCGGGGCTCACGAAGAGCTGCACGACGACGTTGGGGATCACGCGCCGCTGCCCGACCACGCCGACCGTCAGCGTGACCTTCTCCGGGCTCATGCCAGCCACGCGCACGCCGCCGGCCGCGCCATCAAGCTGCACCTCCAGTGTTCGCGTTTCCTCCGGGCCGAGCCCGGTCAGCAGATCGCCCAGCGGTGCGCGGACGAAGCGCTCCGCGGCAAACTTCTCCAGTTCCGCACGCTCGGGATGCCGGCCGAGGTACTGCGCCAGCTCGCTGAGCCGGAACACCACCGTCACTTCCGGCGGCACGATGCGCTCGACGGCGATCGGCGTCTCGCCGGCGTCCGGCTGCACGCGCATCCGTAGCACGACGCGCTGATCCACGCTGTATCGCAGCCGCAGAAACGCACTGCCGTCGACCGTCAGCCCGGCGGTCAGGACTTCGCGCAGCCCGTCGATGCGCTCCTTCAGGTCGTCCGGCTGCAGCACGTGCATGCCAGGCTCGGCGTCGGCGCCGCGCAGAATCCACACGAGCTTGAGAATCTGACCGGGCGTCTTGTTGCGGAGCTGGTCGATCTTGCGCGCCGAGCCGCGGAAGGTCGCGTCGAAGACGGCGCTGGCCGCATGGAGCTGGTCGAGTGGGCGTAGGGGCCCCGGCGCCGCGGCCGCGGAGGTCGGCCCGTGCTGCTCCAGCACGTCGACGATGTACGCCGGGTCGTCGTGTTGGAGCGTTAGCTCGAGTTTGACCGTCGCCTGCGCGAATGTCGCCTGATCCGCTAGGTACCAGAGCACCGCTGTGATCGGCACTACGACCAACATGCGGCGCAACCGATGCCAGAGTGTGCGTCCGGACCGCGCGATGGGGTTCGCCGCCGGGCTGCCCCGCCGCCCGAGCCGGTTCGTCAGCTCGGCGGCCAGGTCGTCCAGCGTCAGGTAACGGGTCAGCTTGCCGTTGTCCGCCAGCGAAATGACCCCGGTCTCCTCGGAAACCACCAGCACCAGCGCATCGGTTTCGTAGCTCATGCCCACGGCCGCCAGGTGCCGGCTGCCCAGCGCCGCGTCGATCTCGTCGCTGTCCGGCGAGGGAAACTGGCAGTTGGCCGCCAGAACGTGGTTGCCGCGGACGATCACCCCCAGGTCGTGCAGCGCCGATCCGGGGTAGAAAACCGTATTCAGCAGATTCGCCGATACTTCGGCGTTGATCATCGTCCCATTCTCGGCCCAGCCGGTCAGATCCACGTCACGCTGAATGGCGACCAGCGCCCCGTACCGGTTGCGCGACAGGTACCCCGCCGACTTCACCAGCGCCGACACAAGCTGCGATTCCGGCTGACGCCCGCGGCGGAACCGCACGTCCCCCATGCGAATCACCGCCCGCCGCAGCTCCGGCTGAAAGACCACCAGCGCGATCAATGCCAACCCCGTCAGCACGTAGTGGTAGAGCAACTCCAGCCGCACCCACTCGAAGTGCACCACGAGGATGCGGACCACGATCGTCGCGACCACCAGAATGACCAGCACGCCGCGCAGCGGCTTCGTCCCACGCGTGCCCTCCAGCACGCTGGCGCACCAGTTCACGCACATCCCGATCAGCAGCAGCTCCACGAGCACGGCGGGCAGATCGCCCCCCATCCGGTACAGCAGGCTGGTCAGTGTGCCGTCCATTGCGGCACAGTATAGAATGGTCCTGCGCGCGGCTCCACCCGTGCCAGCCGCCGCCGCATGGAAATCGTGAGCGGGCGAGGACTGATGACCGACCTCGATTGGCAGCGCCGCCTGTGCGACAACGTCGCTCGCGTCCGGCAGAACATCGCCGATGCCTGCCGGCGCGCCGGCCGCGCGCCGCACGCCGTCCGGCTGGTCGGCGTGACCAAGTACGTCTCGCCGGCCGTCCTGCGCGGGCTGCTCGCCGCGGGCCTCATCGACCTCGGCGAGAACCACGTGCAGCAGCTCGTCACGCGGGCGCAGGAGTGTGGCCCAGCCCGCCTGGATTGGCCGGATGCGGATTCGGACGCGAATGCCGCGCCGCCGCTCCCACGCTGGCACATGCTCGGCCATCTGCAGCGCAACAAGGTCAAACTGCTGCTGCCGCACGCCCGCATCCTGCACTCCCTCGACTCCGAGCGGTTGGCGCTGACCCTCCAGGAGCAGGCCGAGCTGCTGGATGCACGCGTCGACGTGCTCATCGAGGTCAACGTCGCCGGCGAAGCCACAAAAACCGGCGTGCCGCCCGCCAGCGTCCGGCCTCTGCTGAACGCGGTCGCCCGTTGTCCCCGGCTGGACCTGCGCGGGCTGATGACCATGACGCCCTACGATTCAGATGCGGAAGCGTCGCGGCCGTATTTCCGCCGGCTGCGCGAGCTGTTGGACAACCTCCGGGCGCGCGGCGACGTGAGACCGGATTGCGTGCACCTGTCGATGGGCATGAGCCAGGACTACGTTGTCGCCGTCGAGGAAGGCGCCACGTTCGTGCGGGTTGGTGCGGCGCTGTTCGAGGGACTGCCCAGCACCGACCCGCGGGCGGTTAGCGGGTGACCCATGTCTCGGCCAGACCCGTTTCTCATCTATCGTACGTCCCTGTTCATCGCCCTGGCGGCGTACTACGTCGTCACGACCGCCGGTGGCGTCTGGCGGGTCGTCGCGCTCCTGCGCGGCAGCGACCCACATAGGCGGCTGCTACGCACGTACCTCTCGTATCAACTGGTCAGCTTTCGCGTCCGGCCGTTGGCCGGCGAGTTGCTTCAAATCGCGTTCTGGTGCACGATTCTGCTGGTGATCTACTGGTTGCACGGCAAGCTTTGACGGAAAACGCTCATGTCGCCGCCTGAGCCGCCCAGCCCTGCCCCCACGCCCCCGTCATCACCGGCGGACACGCCCGGCCTGCCGCCGCCGCGCGTTTCGCGCCTGAGCGGCATGTTCGACAGCGTCCGCCACGTCGGACGGGACGTCGTGTCGGTTGCGCTGGGCCGGCTGTTCGAGTCGCAGGAAAAATCGCCGCTCGCTCCGCCCGAGGCTGGCGAGGCGAGCCCGGCCGCGCCCGACGCCGCCAAGCGGGTCGGCGTGCTCCACGCGGTCGCGCAGCAATTGCGCGGGGCGGCGGACACGTACGTGGCCGCCAAGCTGGACGAGATCGAAGCCCGTGTGGACGAGAAGCTGGACACGATCGAGGCCCGGATCGACCGCAAGATCGTCGAATTGCACGAGCAACTGGTCGAGATGCGCGACCGCGAGCTGCGCCACCGCCTCCGGCTCCTCAAGGTCACGTTGATCTTCACCGCGCTTGTCGCCGTGCTGTCCCTCGTGTATAAGTGGGTCAGCCAGTTTTGGCAGCTTCCCTGAGAGGGCGAGCTGATGCCGTTGCGACGTCTGGATGCCGAGGCCCGCGCCGTGATCGACTTGGCGAACGACATCGCCTACGAGTACGGCCTGGAGTATGTCGGGACCGAGCACATCCTCCTCGCGATCGTCCGGCACGCTGATAACATGGGGGCCCGTGTCCTGGGCAAGTTCGGCGTCCATGAGGACAAGATCCGCGCCAAGGTCGACGAGTTCGTGCAGCGGGCCAAGGAAGATACCTGGGTTTTCGGCCGGCTGCCCGGCAGCCCGCACTATCGCGACGTGATCGAGCGCGCCATGGGCATCGCCGACCAGCTCGAAGCCCGGACGATCGGCAGCGCACACCTGCTGCTGGCGCTCTTCCACGACGATAACAGCACGGCTCAACAGGCCCTCCTCGGCCTCGGCGTCACGCAGAAGAAGTGCCGGGACGAAGTGCTGCACCTGCTTTCGGCGAAGTAACCCCGCCGGCTACCGGGGCCGTTTCAAATGACGCGCTGCGTCCGGTGCCGGGTGCCACTGCTCTCGAGCAGTGCGGCGCGCATCAAGCCCGGCGTCGCTGCTTTTGAGCAGCGCCGTGCGCGGCACACCACCGTCCACCGGTTTTCCGCGACGCGCAAACGGGTTTGGCCAGACTGGCGCGCGCGGGGGAACCTCGACGAACAAGCGGCTTGCGCGAGCGGCCGGTGCTGGGAACCGCTCGTGTCCGGCCCGCAACCAGCCACCCGCAGGCTTCGTGCTGGCGCGCGCGGCTAGGACACAGCACCCCCATCCGTGTCCAGCGCTGAGACTCGTCGCCGACGCCGCGAACCCCTCCGCCCCCACGAAGAACAGTCACACCCATGGCGGCCGCCTTTCGCCCCCCCTCGCCTCGTTATTCGCTGCTTGTGACGTGCTATTCCCGCCATTCCCTGCCCATCTCCACCACCCGCCGCCAATCTCCGCCCACCGCCAACACCGTCGCCCCTGCCCCTTGCTCTTCTCCATTCCTGAGGAATACTACCAGTGCTCACGCAGTGCCAGAGCCTGCCTTGACGGCCCGCTCGGCGGTGTGGCACCGG
>PMMM01000222.1 GCA_003162245.1 Phycisphaerales bacterium | reverse complement strand
AGGTTGAAGCTCTGGAACACGAAGCCGATGCGCCGGCCGCGGATGTCGGACAGCTCGTCGTCGTCGAGTCGCGACACGTCCCGGTCGTCCAGCCAATACGTACCCGACGTTGGCCGGTCGAGGCAGCCGAGGATGTTCAGCAGCGTGGACTTTCCGCTGCCGGACGGGCCGACAATCGCGGCGTATTCCCCGGGCTGAATCGAAAGCGTCAGGCCGCGAAGGGCGCAGACCTCGACGCCGGCGCCCGGCGTGCGGTAGATCTTGACCACATTATCGAGCCGTACGACCGGTTTTTCGTCGGTCGCTGCCACGCGGCCACTCCCGGCGGGGCGTCGGCCGGGCGGGCCGGCGGTCCAGGATTCGTGCCCGCGTCGCCGGTGCGCCCATTGCCAAACCGCCCCGCAAGTGCAATACTATAGGGCTCGGGCGACTGACGGAAGACCCGGTCGCCCCGAACGTGCTGAGGAAGTTGACGTCATGAAACCGAAAACTCATCCCGAATACCGCCTGATCGACGTGAGGTGCGCCTGCGGGAACACGTTCAAAACGGGTTCGACCGCGAAGGAACTGAAGGTCGACATCTGCAACGCCTGCCACCCCTTCTATACCGGCAAGCAGAAGTTCGTGGACGCCGCCGGCCGCGTCGAGCGGTTTCAGAAGAAGTTCGGCGGGCAGTATTTCAAGGGCGGCAAGACGGTTCAGCCGGCCAAGTAGCGTCCGGCCCCGCACCGGTCGGTCACGGCCCGAGGTACGTGCTCGGGCCGTTTGCGTCTGCCCGTCCATCACCCGAGGAACGTCGCGATGCCCGTCACGCCCACCACTGTCCAAGACCCCACGTGGATGGCCCGCGTCCGGGAGATGGTGGCGCGTGCGGCGGAGATCGCGGCCGAGATGAACAAGCCCGAGGTCGCCACCAACGGCGCCCGCATGACCCGGCTGGCGCGCGAGCACGGCGCGCTGGTGAAAATTGCGGACCTGTACCGGGAATACCGGACCGCGACCGATCAGCTTCAGGAGTCCCAGCAGATCATCGCCGACGGCTCTGACCCCGAGTTCAAGCAGCTCGCCGAGGCGGAGCTGCCGACGCTCACCGCGCGGCGCGAACGCGTGCTCGGCGCGATGCAGGAGCGGCTGGTCACCGGCGACGAGGCTTCGATCCGGTCGATCATCCTCGAAATCCGCGCGGGCACCGGCGGCGACGAGGCGGCCCTCTTCGCGGGCGACCTGCTGAACATGTACACCAGCTACGCGACCCGCAAAGGGTTCAAGGTCGAGCCGCTGTCGGTCTCGCATTCCGACCTCGGCGGGATCAAGGAAGCGATCATCAACATCACCGGGGACGAGGTGTACCTGCATTACCGCTTCGAGGGGGGCGGCCACCGCGTGCAGCGCGTGCCCAAGACCGAAGCGCAGGGGCGGATTCACACCTCGGCGGCGACGGTCGCCGTGCTCGTGGAGCCCGAGGAAATCCAGGCCGACATCGACTGGGACAAGGACGTGCTCGAGCACGTCAGCCGGGCCGGGGGCCCGGGCGGGCAGAACGTCAACAAGGTGTCCAGCGCGATCAAGCTCGAGCACATCCCGACGGGCATCACGGTGTCGATGCGGGACGAGAAGAGCCAGCACAAGAACCGGGCCAAGGCCCGCCGGGTGCTGCTGTCGCGGGTGTACGACCATTTCCAGACGCAGCAGCGGCAGAAGATCGCGTCGGAGCGCAAGAGCATGGTCGGCACGGGCGACCGCAGCGACCGCATCCGCACCTACAACTTCCCGCAAAACCGCGTCACCGACCATCGGATCAACAAGGACGTCTACGACCTCGAGCACATCCTGATGGGCGAATTCGACGAGTTCCTCGCCGAGCTGCACGAACGCGACCTGAAGCTGCGGCTGGAAAGCCTGTAACCGCCGAGGGGGCCGCGCACCTACGGGCACGTCGTCCCGATCACCGCCACGAACGGATCGATGTCGGCAAACGTCACGTAACCGTCCCCGTTGATGTCGGCGAACATAATGTCGCAATTCGGATACCGCTGGAGGTAGCCGCCCCAGCTTGACAGCGCGAGCACGAACGCGTCGATATCCGCAAAGGTGACCCTGCCGTCGCAGTTCAGGTCGCCGCGGCAGCCGGTGACCGTCAACGTCGCCGGGGCGCTCGTCACCGAGCCGCAGTCATTCGTGACGACCACATCGTAACTGCCGCTGTCGGACATCCAAGTCGCGCTGATCGTCAGGGTGGGACTCGTTGCGCCTGAGATGCGCCCGCCATCGGTCAGCGGCTGACCGCCCTTGCGCCAGTGGTACGTCAACGGCCCGGTGCCACTGGCCGTCACGGACAGCGTTACTGTTCGCCCAACCGAAATCGATCGACTGTCCGGATCGGTGACAACGTGCGCCGGCGATTTGACCATCAGGGTAACTGCCTCGCTCATTACCGAGACACACGCGTCGCTAACGACAACGTCGTAATTGCCGGAATCGCCGATTTGGACGGGAAAGATATCGAGAATGGCGGCGGTCGCTCCGGGGATCGGGTGCGTATCCTTACGCCACTGATAGGAAAGGGGCATTGATCCGACCGCGCCGACCTCGAAGTGAGCAAGCTCGCCCGTGCAAGCGGCGAGCGGCGCTGGTTGAAGGGTGATCTCTGGTGGAGAGGCAATCGTGAATTGAGCGCTGGCACTGGTCACCACGCCGCAAGCGCTACTAGCCACGACATCGTAACTGCCTACGTCCGCCGGCGTCACGGCATCGATGCCGAGCTGCGCGGTCACTGCACCGGTTATTCGCCCGTCGTCTGTAAGCGGGAGCCCGTCCTTGCGCCACTGATAGTGAAGTTGCGCTGCGCCCGCGGCACTCACCTGAAACGACACACTGGATCCCGCGCACCCGACAGCGCTTTCCGGATCGTGGACAACCACTGGGGAGGTGTGCAACCCGAGTCCCACGATGTAGGCCGTTCCGAGCGCCTCAGTGTCAAACGATTGCGAAAAACCCACCCAACCGATCGTCACTGACGGATCATTGCCCGCGCCAACGGGAACGAGAGTCGAAAAAGATTGGTGCGTGGGCAGATCGCCGATTGCAATGGTGCCGAGCCGGCTGATCGTTAGCGTAACTCCGTACAAAGTGTCGCCGCTTGTGTTGGTCAAGAACACCTGATGGTATCCCAGATACACGGAGTCGATTTGCGCCACACCTACGTCGATACATGGTGCACTGGCACGCAGGGTGTCCAGTTCCGGCTTCTCGGCGAAACCGACAGAATCGTCGAGAACCCCGGCAGCGGCCGGCCCCCCGATGACGTCCGGTAGATTCGGAGTCAGGCTTCCCGTAAACGGGTTAGTTCCACGCGCACCCAAGTCGGAACCCTGCAGAAGAAACGCGGTCCCGAAATTGATGACCTGGAGTTGATTCACATCATTGTTACCTTTAACGACGAGCCGCCCGTTCTGGCCAGCTCCGTGAGTTGGAGAGCCGCCTGCACCACCTTGCTCGTCACAAGTCAGGGCATTGAAACAGGCCACGCTGGCTTGCAGGAGAATCGATCCGCCGGCGCCACCTCCACCGGAACCCCCGTTCCCACCCTGGCCACCGTGGCCACCGGCCGCACCCGCGCCGCCCCCCCCGCCTCCCGCGCCGTTAAATGAATTTGTCGGCCTGTGCCCGTCTTCGCCTGTAGTCGTGCAGCTCCCAGCCCCGCCAGCGGCACCTGTTCCACAGACTCCTGAAGTTGTGCCGCCCGCTCCATTTTGGCCGCATGCGCCGCCAGCGCCCGCTCCACCAGGGCCACCCGATACGCCAAGCGCCCCGGGGGCTCCGTACACACCGAGGTTATCGCTCAAGCTCAAGCGACCCGTGGCTGTGATCATGACGGCCCCGCCCCCGCTCCCACCACTCCCTGCGCCTCCCCCCATGCCGCCTACACCGCCGAACCCGCCCGCACCTCCGTCTCCCCCCCTGCCGCCTTCATTTCCACCCACAGCAGCAGCGCCCCCGCCGCCGCTGCCCTGACCCGATCCCCCGCCTCCCCCGCCACCGCCGCAAGCCCCGGCCCCGCCACCCGCGCCGCCGATGCCGGCGACGAAGTCGAAGGCGCTGGACACCTGAGTTGTCCCATTTGCACCGTCCTGACCCGAATCCGCTGGGGGACCGTCGGCACCGGTACCTCCGGGAGCTCCACCGTGTCCGCCCCAGGCAGACCCGGTGCCACTGTTGCAAGTGGGATACCCACCGCCACTACCACCACCCCCGCCCGCGGTTCCGCCCGCTCCCGCGGCTCCTGAACCTCCAGTGGTGCCCCCGCCTCCGGGCGCTGCGTTACCGGCATTCCCATAGCCAGTGGCTCCTGGCTGGCCATTGCTGCCTGATGTTCCAACTTGTCCGGGTTGTCCGTTATTGCTGGTGCCCGAGTAACCGGTATTATGTCCACAGCACACTCCGCCCCCGCCTCCGGGACCAGCGCTTCCGCCGCTCCCACCCGATGCGTTTGCCGGGGTACTTGGCGCGCCTGCGCCTCCGCGGCCTCCGCCTAGCTCTCCGGGCATGATCGCAAATGGGCCGCGAATCGAGACATTCGTGCCCGCGATCGCCAGCGGACGACTGCCCGTCGCGTAAATCACGACATCGGGACCAACGTCGACCACCCGGAAATCGAAGACGGCAACTCCAGTCGGGTCGACACTTCCGACAATCGTGCCCCCACTGCCTATCCAACTCGGCGGGGTTGTTCCCGTGTCGATCGTGATTTGGGCGCTCGATTGTCGGACATCAGGCCCGTTTCCGGTGGCAAAAATCGGATAATCAGCGCGCAAACGCGTCGCCCCACCGATCGCAACCAAGGTGAGCAATGCCAGGTACGCAGATACTGTCCCGCACAGGCTCCCCGTTTGATTAACAATATGCCGGCCATTCATGAAGCTCCCCTTTCTGGTCTTCTGACCCGAAGCCAGGTGCCGATTTTCGTAGAATCATGCTACGCAATCTGATTCACCACCGCAAGAAAGAGGTTCATCCCGCCAAACCGGGATGAATTCCCTTGACTTATGAGCCCACACTTCCCAGATGGCTACGCCCGACGCCGCTGCCGGGCGGCTGCACACCAACCCGAGAACAGGGCAGCTTGGCAGAGCGACAGCACCCTTGCACATGCCCTCCGCGACCTCTCCCGCTTGGGACCGAAAGCGGCCACGCGGACCGGTTCATTCTAAACTGTGCGCGTGGCGACATCAACGAGGACCGGAGCAGGAATCCGTGCCCTCAGCACGGGAGGTGACGCTCGCCACGTGTTTCGCCGCCTCGAAGCGCTCGGCCCGGCGCTCGTTGGCTTACTCCCGGCCTTCTGGCGGTTGGCAGGGACAAATTGTCCCCGAAAAGGACTTGCAGCGACCAAAAGGGACTGTTTGTCCTCGGCGGAGACGAGAATCGGCCCGAGGTGGGGCGATCATAAATCGGTGTCGGTGATTTGTTCACAGCGGGCGATGGGATTCGAATCCGCCGTGAATCTCAAAAACCGCATTAGTGGCAGCACCACAAACGATATTATCGGGCGTTTTCGGAAAAGATTTCGCATTACTTTTCGACCATGCGCCGGTATCGGTGAGTGGATCGGGGCTCCGCCCTTGCCCGAACAACCCGTCGGCGTTGCCCGCTGCCGAGCGTGCCGGCGGCGGGTGGTGGGTACGGGGACCACCGCAACGAGCTGGCGCGGCAAACTAATCGCAGGGGAGAAACCATGAGTAAGTACCAACCCGACCCGATCAAGGCGTCACTTTACGTACTGTCGGCAATCCTGGACGGCCTCTCGGACGAGAAGCGCCAGACCGAGATTCGCAACGAAGTACAGGAGAGTTTTATCCGCGATCCGGAGCAGGCGCGCAAGATCATCGACTTAGTCCGCCGGATCGGCACTCCGCCCCCGGATGCATCAAAGCGCATGGAGAAGCTACGGAAGCTAAGGGCGGCGCTCGCCGGATCGTCCGGGCGGTTACTTGCCGGCCGGGAGAATGGTACGTGGTGTCAGCGGTGGCGGCGGCGCCTCCAACAACTCTTTAGCGCGAGCGATGATCTTCTCGGCGGCCGCGCGGATTTCTGGATCCGGCAGTCTTTCATCTTCGGTGCGTTCATTGATCTTCCCGATTTTTTGGGCGTGCTCGGTGATGTCGATCAGATGCTTGTCCATGCCGTCAACCTCCGTTTAGGTGATGTCACAACATACCGCCGCCTCGCGTCGCCGTCCAGGTGGGCGGCGTCCGCCGGCCTCGCCGACTCCTCCGCGCCCGCCCCAATCCAAAATCCAAACTCCAAAATCCAAAATCGCACAGAACCCGCCAAACCCCGCCACCGGCCAACACCATCGCCCCTTCGCCTTGCTTTCCTCCATTCCAGAGTAATACTATCAGTGCTCACG
>PMMM01000147.1 GCA_003162245.1 Phycisphaerales bacterium | reverse complement strand
GGGAAAAGTGAAATTGCTCTAATGATGCGCATCCGCCAACGCCAAAAGGGCGTAACCGAGAGGATGCGGAACGCGCCCTTCCGTTTCCAGCCGGACGACTGGCTAGGCTTTTTCCGTGAGCGCGGGTGGCTCTTGGACAAGCGGCGCAGCTATCCCGAAGAGGCCCGCCGCTGCGGGCGTCCGCTGCGCACAGCCCGTTGGCAGCGTTGGTTGCTTGCCTCGCGCCTGCTCTTTGCCTCCCGGGCCCGTCGCGAGGAGTTGCGTCACTTCGCGGGATACGCGCTGCTAAGACCGGCTTGAGCCGGTTTTTGTGAGGCGTGCAACGGCTCTGACAGTATTGGGCTCGCGGAATTCCAGGAGATTGATCAGGTCCAAGCGGAATTCCCTGATTTCAGCGCAAGAACGCAGGAAAAGTCCAACTGGCGTCTTGTCGCCCCGAGTTCGAAGTGCCGCCCAGCGCGGCGCTCACGACACGTCAGCGAACGGTCAATCCGCTCTGCGTACCGGAAAGTCGGTCCGCATTGCGGCACAAGGACGTACGGACTTCGCCTCCTGCTGGTTGAGCCCGCGACCGCCATCCCAACACGGTCTTCAGTCTTTCCACTCGCGCGCGACCTGCTCGGCCCGGCGTAGCGCCCGCAATATGTTGCCACCCATGATCTTGTGGATGTCCTGCTCGGAGTAACCACGGTTGAGCAGCTCCTGCGTGATGAACGGATAGCCAGACACGTCCTCCAGTTGCACCGGCATCTTCGAGACCCCCTCGTAATCGCTGCCGAGCCCGACATGGTCGATTCCCGCGACCCGCACGATGTGATCGATGTGGTCGACGACGGTGTGAACCGTGCCGGCCGGAGTCGGATGGGCTTGATTCCAGGCGGACCAGGCCGCCTTGAATTCCGCCGGGTCCGGATACTGCCGCTTGAGCGCCCGCTCTTGTTGGAAGTACTCCGCCATCGCGCGCGCACCCTCGGGATGAATGTAGCCGGAGAAGAACACCACCATCACAACGCCGCCATTCCGGGCGATCTCGCGCAGGACATCGTCCGGCACGTTACGTGGATGTGCGGCGACCTCGTAGGCCCCGGAGTGCGAGGAGATCACGGGCGCCTTGCTGACGCGCAGCACGTTGCGCATCGTGTCGTGCGACACGTGCGCCAGATCGACCAGCATTCCGAGGCGGTTCATCTCAAGGACGACGCGCTCGCCAAACGGAGAGAGGCCGCCCGAGCGCGGTTCGTCCGTGGCCGAGTCGGCCCAATCGATCGTTTCGGTCTGGGTCAAGCCCATGTAGCGCGCGCCGCGTTCGTAGAACTCGGCCAGCGTGTCGAGCGAGTTCTCGATCATGTGGCCGCCTTCGACGCCGATCAGGGCGGCGATCTTGCCCCGCTCATGAATCCGCACGACGTCGTCGGCGGTGCGGGCCAGCTCGAAGTCGTCGGCGTACCGCTTGACCATGCGATGAATGAGGTCGAATTGCTCCCGGGCAATCTTCCGGGCGGTTCCATCGCGCGCGGTTTCGGGCGGGGCATACACAACCCAGAACTGCGCCCCCACGCCGCCCTGGCGGAGGCGGGGAATATCCGTTTGCAGCCCCGGCTGGAGCTGCGTGAGGTCGAGTTGCTCGAGCGCGCCGCCGACGCGCGTGCGTATCCGCCAGGGCAGATCGTTGTGACCGTCGACGAGCAAACCGCTGCGGTGAATCTCCCGGGCGCGCTCCGTGAGCACGATCGGACTCGGGGCCGTGGTCGCAGTCGTGGTCGCGCGTTGCGTTGCGGGTGGATCGGCCATGGCCACAAAACCCCAGACCACCACGATCGTGAGCCATCCGAACAACCGCATCGTCGACGGCATGTACTGCTCCTGTTCGAGGAGTTCGGCTTGGGGAACTACTGCTGAAGCTGGGCGAAGTCCGCCAAGTCCACGTCCAAGTCGCCGTCTCGGTCGTGTGCCGCGCAGCTCGCTGGCATGGGGTTGTCCGGCCCCGTGAGGCACGCGGCGACGCAGCGAAATTCGCCCGCGTCATCCGCGCATGACGGCACGAACGTGAATCGCTCCAACACCACCTCCTGGTCGCGGCCGTCGGACGGCGGGCCGTTGTACTGCCAGTAGTTGACGTGGATGCGCGGCTGCTCGGGACGCGGAAGATGCGGCCCGAAGTACGTCCAGGCGTGGATCAGCGTGCCCGGCGCCTCCGCGGCCGGGCCGCCGTGCCAACTCCGGCACTCGATGCGGTCCGGCAGCCAGCGGAACGCATAGCTCGTGGACTCGCCGTCCTCGAACGTGATCCCGAAGCGGCTCATGTTCTGCGGATACTCCCACGGCTGCACGACGAATTGCCCCATGTCGTTGCCGGGCTCGCCCCAGCGACTCAACTCCACGTCAACCTCGTTGTCCTGGTTCCACGGATTCGCGGCCTCCCAGCACACCGGGTATTGCCAGGTGAACAGCCCCAGCACGACGTTGTCGGCCCACAGGTCGAGCCGGCCGAGGATCGTGAAGATGTAATCGCCGTAGCCGAGCGGCTCCTCGGCGGCGACCTCGGTGCTGTACCACACCCCGCCGACGTTCTTGATGGTCATGTGCAGGCGGTCCTGCGGATCGACCCAGACGTGGTTGGAGGAGTCGGCGAACTGGCTGGGGCCGGGACCGTTGAAGCCGGGACCTTTGACGCGCCAGGCGCGACCGGCGAAGTCGACGCTCCGCCCGCCGGGGAAATCGAACCACTGCCGCTCGTCAAACGTCGGCGGACCGAGGCTGTAGAACTCGGCGAGATCGAAGAACGCGGCACCCGGATTCTGCGCCGGGCTTTGCAGGACGCCGAGCAGCAAATGGGTGGCGACCGTTCCGGCCGGCGCTGGATTGCTCTCGATTGTGACACGCTGCATGACACCCGTGGGCGTGGCCGCGTCGGCGATGGTGTGCGATTCGTAGCTGATGAGATTGTCATTTGCGTCGCGCCACTCGACGTTCAGGATGGCGCACGTGCTGCCGGTGAGCGGGTTCGCCGCGGTGTGTCCGACGCGCACGGCGGCCAACCAGCGCTCGCCTGGGGTCGTGTCCAGCCGCTGCCACAATCCGGAGACGGCCCAGGTGCCGGCGAACGGCGCCCCGACGCCGGCCGAGCGGTAACCGTGGGGGACCATCTCGGACGAGGCCCACACCGCGCCGAACTGATTCCAGCCGTCGAAGACGATGCCGCCCGTCCCGGCGAACTCGAAACTCGGGTTTGCGAGTTGGCACTGGGCGTGGGTGCGGACCACGGGTGCGACGGTCAACGCCGCCGCTAGTGTCGTGTACATCACCAGTCGGGACATCGCGGCACAGCCTCCTGTGACCCTGTGTCCATCATAGGAAATGTGCCCCGCAGATTGAACACTTTTTCGGCGCCGTGCGCGACGGCGCGGTACCCCGCGTACATGGACCTGCGCGTCGCCTCTGGGCTTCTTTGACACGTGGTCCCGTTTTCTGCACAATGCGAACGAGAGCCGTATGGGACTGGGTGTTCGCGCGCAGGCGCGGCCAAACAACTCGGAAACACACTGTCGGCGCCACCGGCTGGCGCGGACCACGTAGCGGCGCGCAGCCTTCTGCGATCGCGCAACATCGCGGCCACCCCACGGCCAAGAGGCCGAATCTGCCAGCGCCTGTGGAGGGCGCGATCAGGTAATTGGAGGAAGATGTCGTGAACGAATCTCAAAGACGCTCCCGGACTGCGCGTTGGGGCGTGATCGTCGCCGCCGTCGGTGCGACGGTCATGCTGGGGCTGTTCGTGCCGGCGCTTGCGGGCGACAAGCCCACCAGCTACGCCCCGGTCACGGGCCTGGACGACTTCAAGACGGTCATGGCGCGCATGGAGGCGGCCAAGCCCGAGATCATGAAGCGGCAGATGGATCTGCTGGCCGAGCGTTACGACTTGAGCGACAAGCCGGCCAAGGACGCGACCATGTCACGTGGCAAGCCGATCCAGGAGGGCGTGCGGATCAAGCTGTCGGCGGGCACAACCTGGTCGAATCTGGCCGAGATGACGCCCGAGGACATCCGCGAGAAGGGCCTGTGGCCGAAGGGCCTCCTGCCGCTGCCGCACCCGAACCATCCCGAGGGCGGCATGCTGTTTCCCAAGTACCACATCGACGAGATCAAGAAGCAGGAAGGCCGCGACCTGACGCGCTTCGATCTCGACTTCGACCTGCCGACGCATTTCCTCCCGGAATTCCCCCCGCCGATCTACCTCACCACGCGGCCGGACCTCGGCGACGTCTCGCAGGGCCAGCTCGTGACGCTCATGAACTACTTCGAGCTGTTCAACGGCCTCCTGAACCCCAAGCAACTCGAAGGCCTGCGCCTGCTGGTCACGCCCTTCCCCCAGCAGCAGTTCAACCCGACCGACGACCGGCGCTCGGCCCTGCCCAGCCGCGGCGTAATCTGCTTTGACTGCCACGCGAACGGCCACACCAACGCCGCCACGCACCTGGTCGGCGACATCCGGCCCCAGGAGTTCCGGCACCGGCTGGATACGCCGTCGTTGCGCGGCGTCAACATCCAGCGGCTGTTCGGCTCGCAGCGGGCCCTCAAGTCCGTCGAGGATTTCACCGAGTTCGAGCAGCGGGCGGCGTACTTCGACGGCGACCCGGTGATCGCCACCAAGAAGGGCGTCAACATCCTGGAGCGCGGTAGCCAGGTGCATTTCATGGCCGAATTCCAGGCCCTGCTGGACTTCCCCCCGGCCCCGAAGCTCAACATCTACGGCCGGCTCGACCCGGCCAAGGCCAGCGAGCCGGAGCTGCGCGGCGAGAAGCTGTTCCTGGGCAAAGCACAATGCGCCGTTTGCCACACGCCGCCGTACTACACCGACGGCCTCATGCACAACCTGAAGGCGGAGCGCTTCTTCAAGCCGCAGATGGTCAACGGGCGCATGGCGGCCAGCGACGGCCCGATCAAGACGTTCCCGCTGCGCGGCATCAAGGACTCGCCGCCGTATCTGCATGACGGCCGGCTGCTGACGCTGGAGGACACGGTCGAGTTCTTCAACCTGATTCAGGGCCTGAAGCTGAGCAACCAGGAAAAGGCGGACCTCGTGGCGTTCATGCGCGCGCTGTAGCGCGCGTCGGACGGACAATCCGAGCCGATCGGTAGCGGAGGGTTCGCTCCCCGGCCGGCCCGCTTACCACGGGTCCTTCACGTGGCAGGTGCGGCCGGTCTTGGTGATGTAGTCCTGGTGGTAATCCTCGGCGGGCCAGAACGTCTTTGCCGCCTCAACCTGCGTGACGATCGGACGGCCGTCGAAGCGCTGCTCGGCTGCCAGCCCCTTGATGAACGCCTCGGCCTCGCGTTCTTGCTCGTCCGTCGTGTACCAAATCCCCGACCGGTATTGCGTACCGACGTCTGGGCCCTGCCGGTCGCGCTCCGTCGGGTCGTGCATCGTGAAGAACGCCTCCAGCAGCCGGCGGTACGTGATGCGCGCCGGGTCGTACACGACCTTGACCGTCTCGGCGTGGCCGGTCTTGTCCGTGCACACCTGCTTATACGTCGCGTGGTCCGTGTGGCCCTGCATGTAGCCGCTGACCGCGTCCACCACACCCGGCCCCTCCTGGAAATAGTGCTCGATACCCCAGAAGCAGCCGCCGGCGAAGTACGCGACCTCCGTCTTCACGGGCTGGCTTTCGGGCGGCAGCGCGGCACCCTTCTCGTAGAACTTCAGGGATGCCGAGTTGAGGCAGTGGCGCTCGCCGGTGGGTGGCGGACCGTCGTCGAACACGTGTCCGAGGTGCGAACCGCAGCGGGCGCAGTTGATCTCCGTGCGGATCATGCCGTGACCGTGATCCACGTGACGCGCGATGTGCTCGGGATCGACCGGCTGATAGAAGCTCGGCCAGCCGGTGCCCGAATGGAACTTGTGCTCGCTGGAGAACAGCGGCAGCCCGCAGACCACGCAGCAGTAGGTGCCCTCTTTCTTGTTGTCGAGCAGCGTGCCGCAGAACGCGGCCTCGGTGTCCGCCTTCTGCGTGATACGGTAGGCGTCCGGGTCGAGCTTGCGGGCCAACCGCTGTACCTGGTCGCGCGGCAGGGGGGTAATGTCGTATTGGGACTTTGAGTACTTGGGTTTCATGGTTCGCGCCGATTCACCGGGTCGCTCGGGCACCGCAGCCAACGCCTCCGACGACTGGGCGCGGTCCGCTGATCCCGGCGGGCGACAGCCGGCCACAACAATCGACAGCAGCGTTACGAGCCCAAACGTCTTCAAACGATGGATCATATCCCCCAGAACCAGAGTGCGGCGGCGTGTATTCCATCGCGGGGGCCCGAACGGTCCGCACAGCGGACCCTACGTGGTCGGCGGGGGGGGAGGCTTCTTGCCGCGCCTCTTCCCCTCGCTCGCGGGAGCCGCCCTTTTCTCGTCGGATGCGGCCTTCTTCGCGTCCGACGGCTTGCCGGCGGCATCCTTCACATCGCTCGGCGGCGACACCGGCTTGCTTTCCGCCTCCGCAGCTTTCTTGTAGGAGTCACTGCGGTAGTCGGTCTGGTGAAAGCCGGAGCCCCTGAAGATGATCCCGCCGCCCGCGCCGATCAGACGTTGAAGGGCCCGCGCGCCGCACGCCGGGCATTTCCGCAACGGCCGAGCCGTGATGGATTGGTACTGCTCGAATTCGTGAGCACACGCCGCGCAGCGGTACTCATACGTCGGCATTACGACACCTCGCCCGGCACTTCCTGCTTCTTGCCCCGCTCATCCGGCGCGGCCGGCGGACCGCTGGACAGGATCACCCGGCTCGGCCGCAGCACGCGCTCGTGCATCGTGTATCCGTGGGCCGTCTCCGCCAGCACCGTGCCCGCCGGGTGTTCCGTGCTCGGCTGCTGCATGAGCGCCTCGTGAAACGCCGGGTTGAAGGGCTTGCCGACGGCCTCGATGCACTTGATTTGGCGCTGCTCGAGCACCTTCAGAAAGTGCTCGTAGATGATCCGCACGCCGTCGACGATCGTCTGGACGTCCGCGGCGGTGTTGGCGACTTCGATCGTCCGGTTCAGATCATCGAGCACGACCAGCAGGTCGCGCGCAAACTCCGCTTCGGCGTACCGCAGCGCCTCCTGCTTTTCGCGCTGCGTGCGCTTTTGCTGATTCTGCAGTTCGGCTTGCAGGCGCAGGTTCTTGTCGCGCAGCTCCGCGACTTCCCGCCGCAGTTGTGTCAGCTCATCCTCGGCCGGCGGGGGGGCGGCGGTCTCCGGCGGCCCTTCTTGCGGGGTCGGGATGGGTTCGGCCGCGCCCTTGTTGTGCTTGCTCATGTGTCGCTCACTCCTGGCCGTGCGTCCGGCCGGTCAGGTACTCCTTGACGCGCTCGAAGAAGCCTCTGGACTCGGGCAGCACGTTCTTGTCCTCCGTAGCCGCGAATTTGCGGAGCAGCTCCTCCTGCTCGCGGTTCAGTTTCTTCGGGATCTCGACCACCACCTGCACGATCTGGTGGCCGCGCCGCCCGCTGCGCAAGTTGGGCAGCCCTTTGTCCGCGAGCTGGAACACGGTGCCGTGCTGCGTACCGGCCGGAACGCGTAGCGGGGTGGCCCCGGTGAGCGTCGGCACATCGACCTGCCCGCCCAGCGCGGCGTGCGTGAAGCTGACCGGCAGCACGCAGATCAGGTGGTCACCGTCGCGCTGCAGGAACGGGTGCTCGCGCACGCGGATCACGCAGCGCAAGTCGCCGCGGGCCGTGCCCCGCACGCTCGGTTCGCCCTCGCCGCGCATGCGGATGCTCTGTCCGTCGTGCACGCCCGGGGGGATCTTCACTTCGATCACGCGCTCGCGCCGGTCGCGGCCGCTACCGGCACACTGCTGGCAGGGCTTTTGGACCAGCGAACCACGGCCGTGGCAGCGCGGACAATCGACGATGGTCCGCGTCGCGAAGAAGCCCATCGAGGTCTGCTGCTCCACCTGCCCGTAGCCGCCGCAGGTCGGGCAGTTGCGCCGCTCGGTGCCCGGCTCGGCGCCGTGGCCGCTGCAGCGCTCGCAGAAGTCCTCGCGCTCGAAGCGCAGCGTCTTCTCGACGCCCGTAAGCACCTCGTCAAGGTCGATCTCGATGAGCGTCTGAATGTCGATGCCGCGATCGGCATGGCGGGGGTGGGCGCCGCCGAACAGGTCGGCGAACAGGTCGCCGAAGACGCTGAAGATGTCGTCGGCGGCCATGCCGGAGAAGTCGTGCATGCCGAGGCCGGAGAGACCTGCGTGCCCAAAACGGTCGTAGCGCAAGCGCTTCTCGGGGTCGGCGAGCACCTCGTACGCTTCGGCCGCCTCCTTGAACCGCTCCTCGGCCCCGGCCTCCTTGTTGCGGTCGGGGTGATACTTGAGTGCGGCCTGCCTGTAGGCGCGTTTGATGTCGTCCGGACCGGCGTTGCGGCTCACGCCGAGCACTTCGTAATAGTCTCGCTTCGTGGCCACCATACGCCTCGAGCAACCGTCGGCCGCAACCAAACCACAGAAACACAGAGGCACAGAGAGACGACCGAGTCAATTCACCTCTGTGTCTCTGTGCCTCTGTGTTCTTATCGGCGGGCTAGCGCGTCGCGCCTTCGATCTTCTCGTGCTTCTCTTCCTTGTACTCGGTGCAGAGCACGTCGGTCGTGAGCATCAGGCCGGCCACGCTGGCCGCGTTCTGGAGCGCAACCCGCGCGACCTTCGTCGGGTCGATGATGCCCGCCTCGAACATGTCGACGTACTCGCCCTTGCTGGCGTCGTAGCCGAAGTTCTTCGGGCGCGACTGGATTTCGTCCACGACCACACCGCCGTCCTCGCCGGCGTTCTCGGCGATCTGCCGCGCGGGGTATTCGAGCGCCTTGGCGACGATGCGGTAGCCGATGGCCTCGTCGCCTTCGACCTTCTTGGCGGCCTCGAGCACGGGCTTGATGGCCCGCAGGAACACCACCCCGCCGCCGGGCACTACGCCTTCTTCGGCCGCGGCCTTGGTGGCGTGAAACGCGTCGTCGACGAGGTCCTTGCGCTCCTTGACCTCGACCTCCGTGGCGCCGCCGACCTGGACCAGCGCGACGCCGCCGGTCAGCTTCGCCAGCCGCTCCTGGAGCTTCTCGCGGTCGTAGTCGCTGGTGGTCTTCTCGATCTGGGCGCGGATCTGGCCGATGCGCGCGTCGATCTCCTTCTTTTTGCCGGCGCCTTCGATGATCGTCGTGTCGTCCTTGGTGATGACGATCTTCTTCGCCCGGCCGAGCATCGTTAGCTCGATGCTCTCCAGCTTGAGCCCGCGATCCTCGCTGATGAACTCCCCGCCGGTCAGCGCTGCGATGTCGGCCAGCATCGCCTTGCGACGGTCGCCGAAGCCGGGGGCCTTGACCGCGGCGACGTGCAGCGTGCCGCGGAGCTTGTTGACGACGAGCGTCGCCAGCGCCTCGCCGTCGACGTCCTCGGCGACGAGCAGCAGCGGCTTACCGACGTTGAGGGTCTTCTCCAGCAAGGGGATGATGTCGCGGATCGCGCTGATCTTCTTCTCGTAGATCAGGATGTAGGGGTCTTCGAGCACGACTTCGAGCGTCGCCGGGTTCGTGATGAAGTACGGCGAGATGAAGCCCTTGTCGAACTGCATCCCCTCGACGTGCTCCCACGTCGTATCGAGGCTCTTGCCCTCCTCGATCTCGATCACGCCGTCCTTGCCGACCTGCTCGAACGCCGCCGACAGGATCTTGCCGACCTCCTTGTCGCCGTTGGCCGAGATCGTCGCGACCTTGCCGATGTCGTCCTTGCCGCGGACCTTGATCGACTGCTTCTTGATCTCGTCGACGACGATGGCGACCGCCGCGTCAATGCCGCGCTTCAGGGCCATCGGGGCCGCGCCGGCGGTGACATTCTTGAGCCCCTCGGCGAAGATCGCCTCAGCGAGCACGGTCGCGGTGGTCGTGCCGTCGCCGGCGATGTCCGAGGTCTTGCTGGCGACCTCGTTGACGAGCTTGGCGCCCATGTTCTGGAACGGCTCGGGCAGCTCGATCTCCTTGCTGACCGTGACGCCGTCCTTGGTGATCCGCGGCGCGCCCCACGATTTCTGCATGAGCACGTTGCGGCCGACGGGGCCGAGCGTGGAGGCGACCGCCCGGGCGAGCTTGCGCACGCCGACGAGCATCTCCTGGCGGGCCCGGTCGGAATACATCAGTTGTTTGGCTGGCATTGCGTGTCCTCATTTTGGATTTTGGAATTTGGTTTTTGAATTGAGCCGCCGGTACGGGGCTCGCTCCAGAAATCCAAAATCCAAAATCGAAAATCCAAAACTAGTCCTGCACGGCAAGCACGTCGCTCTCGCGGAGGATGACGTACTTCTCGCCCTCGAGCTCGACCTCGGTGCCGGTGTACTTGCCGTAGAACACCACGTCGCCGACCTTCAGCGACATTTTGCCGCGCTCGCCGCTCTTCTCGAGCAGCTTGCCGGGGCCGGCGGCGATGACCTTGCCCTGCTGGGGCTTTTCGCGGGCAGTGTCCGGCAGGACGATCCCGCCGCGCGTCCGCTCCTCGGCCTCGAATCGGTCGACGACCACCCGGTCATCCAACGGTCGGATCTTCAACTTCTTCGCAGTTGCGGTTGGCATTGTCGATTTCCTTCCTTCGCGTGGTTATTCAAGGAAAGTGCAGTTAGGCGCTATTCGCCGTTCTGCATCCGTCACTTTTACATCATCCCCATTCCGCCCATGCCGCCCATGCCACCCATGCCACCCATCTCGTCGTCCATGTCCTCACCGCCCATCCCGCCGGGACCCGGACCGTGGCCGTGACCGTGGCCCTTCTTGTCCTTGGGCTTCTCGGCGATCAGGCAGACGCTGGACAGCAGGAGGCGGGCGACGCTGCTGCCGTTCTCCAAGGCGCAGCGGACGACCTTGGCCGGATCGATGATGCCGGCCTTCATCAGGTCTTCGTACTCGCCGGTGTCGCAGTTGAACCCGAAGTTCACGTTCGCGTCGTCGTTGACCTTCTTGCAGACAACGGCGGGCTCGAAGCCGGCGTTGGCTGCAAGCTGCTTGATCGGGATCGTGAGAGCATCGCGGACGATCTTGACGCCGACCTGCGCGTCCTCGCCCTTCACCCTCAAGTTGTCGAGCACCTTGCGGGCCCGCAGCAGGGCCACGCCGCCACCGGGGACCACGCCTTCTTCGATCGCGGCGCGGCTGGCGTGCAGCGCGTCCTCGACGCGGGCTTTCTTCTCTTTCAGCTCGGCTTCCGAGGCCGCCCCGACGTTGACCTGCGCCACGCCGCCGGCCAGCTTCGCCAGTCGCTCCTGGAGCTTCTCGCGATCGTAATCGCTCGTCGTCTGCTCGATCTCGCGGCGAATCTGCGCAATGCGACCCTTGATCGCGTCGCTGTCGCCGGCACCTTCGATGATCGTCGTGTTGTCGGCGTCGATGCGAATCTTCTTGGCTTGCCCGAGGTCCTCGATCTTGACGTTGTCCAGCTCGATCCCCAGGTCCTTGAAGATCGGCTTGCCGCCGGTGAGGATCGCGATGTCCTCGAGCATGGCCTTGCGCCGGTCGCCGTAGCCCGGCGCCTTCACGGCCGCGATCTGCAAGATGCCGCGGAGCTTGTTGACGACCAGTGTCGCCAGGGCCTCGCCCTCGACGTCCTCGGCGATGATGAGCAGCGGCCGCTTGGTCTGCGCCGTCTTTTCGAGCAGCGGCACGAGCTTGGTGACGCTGCTGATCTTGTCCTCGTAAACCAGCACGAAGGCCTTCTCGAGCACGACCTCCATCTCTTCGGGGTCGGTAACGAAGTGCGGGCTCAGGTAGCCGCGGTCGAACTGCATGCCCTCGACCACGTCCACGGTTGTATCGAGGCTCTTGCCCTCCTCGACCGTGATCACGCCGTCCTTGCCGACCTTCGAAAAGCAGTTGGCCATGATCTCGCCGATCGTGCGGTCGTTGTTCGCCGATATCGTCGCGATGTTGATGACGTCGGTGGCGTTCTTGGCTTCGAGCTTGATCGGACGCGCAATCCTCTTGACCTCGTCCACCACGGCCCGCACCGCCGCCTCGATCCCCCGGTTGATCCCGTTCGAGTCGTAGCCCGCGGTGATGGCCTTCAGCCCTTCCTTGTAGACGGCTTCGGCCAGCACGGTGGCCGCGGTGGTCCCGTCGCCGGCGACGTCGCTCGTCTTGCTGGCGGCCTCCTTGACCAGTTGTGCCCCCATGTTCTCGTACTTGTTGTGGAGTTCGATCTCTTCGGCGACCGTCACGCCGTCCTTCGTGACCGTCGGCCCGCCCCAGCCCTTGTCCAGGACGGCGTTGCGGCCGCGCGGCCCGTACGTGCTCTTGACCGCCGCCGCGAGCTTTTCGACGCCGGCCAGAATGGCCTTGTGCGCTTCCTGCTCAAACGCGAGTTGCTTGACCGCCATGCAGTGGTCTCCTTCGTGTCCCGTTCGTGTCCAATGACGGGGTCGCGTGCCTGCCCAGGCACGAAGCGCGCAAACCCCATGTATGAGTAGATGTGCGAGCAAACGGGGTGCCAGGGGATCAACGCGGCAAGAATCGGCGCAAGTGACGTACCTATAATAGATTAGCTGGCGAGCCGCCCGAGCCATGCCGTCCGTAACCGCTTCCGGCTGTCGCCCTGGCAGTGCCAAAGTGACAGTGAATCCGGTTTCCCACGGATCGTGGCTTGGACACGCCGGGAACGCCAGGTGCGCGGATAATGGCTGCGCCGCTGAAAGGGCTGCCCCGGATTCGCTTACACACCCGCCGCTGCCGCAATCCGGCCTGCTCCCGTTACCACCGGCCGTACCGGCTGGAAGAGCAAGGCCGGATTGCCGTGCCGCAGCACCAGTTTGGGCTGGACGTGGGCGCGCTGGTGGGGGCGCTGCGGCATCAACAGCACGGCGGTGTCCCGGAGATTCACCGGATGTTGGCTCAGCGGGGCGTTCGGTGCGGCCAGCGCAGCATGACCAACTTGCTGGCCTGGCATCATGATGAACTGGTGTCCCTCCGGTTGCCGCCCAGTTTTTTGCCCACTTGGCAAAGGTCGGCGGCCGCCCTATACTACAGGGCTCCGCGTCGTAACTGTGCGACGCGCCGGGCTGGTCGCCCAAGGTCAGGGACCACGGGCAGTACCCGCGGAGAGCTGTATGGCAGTCAAACTGCGATTGAAGCGGATGGGACGCTCGCACCGGTCGGTCTTTCGCGTCAGCGCGATGGAGGGTCGCCGCCCGCGCGACGGACGCGTCCTCGAAGAACTCGGCCTTTACGATCCGGCCAACCGGGTGCCGGAGGCGCAGGTCAAACTAAACGCGGAGCGGATCAAATACTGGCTGAGCATGGGCGCCGTTCCGTCCGACACGGTGGCCGATTTATTGAAGAGGCACGGGATCGCCACCCCGTGATGCGAAACCGGCGTACAACTGGGCTCGACGATGCGCATCGACGTGATTACGTTGTTCCCCGAGGTTCTGCAACCGTATTTTGCGGCCAGCATCCTCGGCCGCGCGCAGACCGCCGGGCTCGTTGAGCTGCACACCCATCAACTTCGCGACTATTCTCAAGACCCTCATCACAAGGTTGACGATCGCCCCTTTGGCGGCGGCCCCGGCATGGTGCTCATGTGTCAGCCGGTCGTCGACGCCGTCCTCGCGGTCGAAGCCCTCGACCCTCGCCCGGCCCTGCGGATTCTCCTGACGCCGCAGGGCCGTGTGTTTAGTCAGGCCGCGGCGCACCGCTTTGCGGAGCAGAACCGCCTGCTGCTGATCTGCGGACACTACGAAGGCTTCGACGAACGCATCGTCGAGATCCTGCGGCCCGAGGAAATCAGCCTGGGCGACTTCGTGCTCACCGGCGGCGAGCCCGCGGCGCTGGCCGTCGTGGATGCGACCGTCCGCCTGCTGCCCGGCGCGCTCGGCAACGACGCCGGCCCCGCCGACGAGTCCTTCCAGGACAACCGGCTGGAATACCCGCAATACACACGGCCGCGCGAGTTTGGCGGCCTGGCCGTGCCCGACATCCTGCTTTCGGGCAATCACGGCCAGGTCGAAGCGTGGCGCCGCACACAATCCCAGCAGCGCACCCGACAACGGCGTCCTGACCTCCTCGCAGATCAGGACGCCGCTTGTTTGTATACCCCGTGTTCTCAATCATCCAGCGCGGGCTCGCGGACAGGCTACGTCTCGAGCGTCCCGGCGAAGGAGATCGTCCAGCTTTAGGAAAGTGAGGCGCTCGATGCGAAACCCACTCTTTGACGTCGTCGACAAGAAATACCGCCGGGCCAGCGACCTCGAGTTCGAGATCGGCGACACCGTCGTCGTCACGCTGCGCATCATTGAAGGCGACAAAGAGCGCCTCCAGGACTTCGAGGGCACTGTCATCGCCCGCCGCGGCCAGGCGCTGGATGAAATGTTCACCGTCCGCCGGCTGGTCGGCAACGAAGGCGTGGAACGCGTCTTCCCGGTCCACTCGCCGCGCATCGTCTCGATCAAGACGTCCCGTAGCGGCAAGGTGCGCCGGTGCAAGCTGTACTTCCTGCGTGACCGTGTCGGCCGGGCGCGCCGCCTGCGTGAGCGGCGGTTGTCCGCTGAGGCACGCCGTGCGGCCATCGAAGCCCGCAACGCGAAGGTCCAGGCGTTGCAGGAGGCCCAGCGAGCCGTCGCCGCCGCGAAAGGCGCCCGCGCCGAGACCGCGCTGGCCGGCTCGCCGTCGTAGCGGCCCGCACCGCGGGCGATTTGGAGCCGCGTGCCACTGCTCTGTGAGCAGTGCTTTCACCCTCGCCGCGAGCTACGCCGGTGGGACAAGCTGACGACGCCCGAATCGAGCTCGGCCGTGTCGGCGAACGCCTCGCCGAGCAATTCCTGCACAAGCACGGCCTCAAGACCGTTGCGCGGCGGTTCACCACGCCCGTGGGGGAACTCGACCTCGTGATGCGCGACGGCGACACCGTCGTCTTCGTCGAGGTCAAGACGCGTCGCGATCGCGACTTGGCGGACCCGCAAGACGCCGTCAATCTCCCGAAGCAGCGGCGTATGACGCGGGCCGCCCGCTGGTTCATCCAACACCAGCGCTGCGACGACCAGCCCTGCCGCTTCGACGTCGTCGCGGTCCTGCTGCCGCCCGACGGTCAGCCCGAGATCGAACACTTCCCAAACGCGTTTCTGCCGAAAGCCGGCCGCCGGTAGGTGATGGCGCCCCGTGGGCGTCACGTTGGGCTTGCAACGGCCCCCCCTTCGGAGGTATAAACAACAGAGGGTTCGAACGCCAACTTGATTGTCGCCTCTGCCTTGAGTGCGCGGGCTCTCGCGCCAATCTG
Organism: Phycisphaerales bacterium; assembly: GCA_003162245.1. Classification (GTDB taxonomy): domain Bacteria; phylum Planctomycetota; class Phycisphaerae; order UBA1845; family Fen-1342; genus Fen-1342. Next base: position 5,892 of record PMMM01000147.1, on the reverse strand, counting down.
GCTGCTTGTGTTCGGGTTTCGAGCGCAACGTTACCACGTTGATCCGCGGGTCCAGGGCGAGCGACCATGTGGATGCACCGTTTCGTAACCGCAATTGCTGTCCTCGTCGCATGTACGGGGTGGGCCTCGGCCCAGCCCCTCGCCGGCACTACCTTCCCCGGTGAGCCCCGCTGTGAGCTGAGTGATATCCCTGTCAACCGCGCGGCGGCCTCCATCTGCGGGCCATGCGGAGCCGCCGCCGGCCCAACCCAGACCGATCCCGAGTGGGCGGTCGGCGACGTGACGGTCGCTGAGGGTCGGTTCGCGGCCCGGCAGGACCGCGGGGCCCGACCCTCGCGCGCCGACAGCAAGTTGGTCAAAGGGCTCCGGGCCATGCCGGCGGCTTGCGCCAACGACGATTCTGACGCCGCCGACGACGGGCGCGGAGACGACTACGACACGTCCGCGGGGTGCAGTTTAGGGGTGGTCATGCCTCCGACGGCCGCCTGCGAGGCCCGCAACGTCGATTACGGCGGTCCGGCGGAGCACACGGCGGCCAAGGTCTTCGAGCGCTGCTACGGCGGCCAGGGCAATCGCGCGGGCCCGCACCACACCACATAGCGCGCGAGCGCAACGGGCGTGAAGCATTCCTCATCGGGCTTTCGTGATTCAAGCAGCAGACAACGGATTCGCGCACGACACACAAGGAGAGAGCGCATGTACGGTCGGCGGCTTGTCATCGCCATCGTGCTACTTGGGGCGTGTGCCCTGGCCTGGAACGGCACGGCGGCCAACACAGGACTCACCTACCAGCGTCAATTCGAGTTCAACGGTGCATCGGCGGACACTATGCTCGGTCCCGACTCCGGCCCGCCGGCGGCCGCTACAACCAACATGTCGGCCGATCTGAAGCAAACGCCCCCGGAGCCCGGTCCCGCCAGAAAACGCACATCTGCCGTATGCACGGAGGGCTGGCTTCCTGGCGGCGACTTTGCCGTTTTGGACGGACCGGTCTATGCCATGACGATCTGGGACCCGGATGGCAGCGGCCCACTGCCGCCCCTCCTCGTGGTCGGCGGTTCCTTCACTTACGCCGGCACCACGCAGGTCAACAACATCGCCGCATGGGACGGTACCAGTTGGCATGCGTTGGGATCGGGGACCAGCGGGGAAGTCGGGGCCCTGGCGGACTACGACGGCTTCCTCGTCGTCGGCGGCGATTTCGCGACCGCCGGCGGGTCAACCGCGAATAACCTCGCATACACCGATGGCACGAACTGGTGGGGGATCGGGACTACCGGATACGTGTATGCCCTCCTGGCCTACCAGGGCGACCTGATCGTCGGGGGGTCCTTCGACCACGTCGGCGGGGTCGCCGCCCACAACATCGCGCGTACGCACTCCTATGGGCAGTTTCAGACGCTCGGGACGGCGGTGGTCCAGGGCCCGGTCCATGCGCTCGCGGAATACAATGGCGACTTGATCGCAGGCGGTGACTTTTATTGGATCGGCACCCTCGCGGTCCGCTGCGTAGCACGGTGGGACGGTCTGGGCTGGCACGCGCTTGGCCAAGGGGTCGACTGTTACACCAGCTATGGAATATGTACGCCCTGGGTCCAGGCACTCGTGCAGTACGGCGACAACCTCTACGTCGGGGGCTACTTTACCGATGCGGTCAACGACGGGTCCCACACCGTTGACGCCTACTACAGCTTCGCCCAGTGGGATGGCGCGGCCTGGGATCAGTTGGGGGGCGGGGTAGTTGGCGGCCAGACGCCAGAGGTGTCTGCGCTGGCCGTGTGTCAGGGGAAGCTGATCGTTGGGGGCTCTTTCACCGCCATCGGCGGCGGCGCCGGCAGCGCCAACAACATCGGCCGGTTCAGTGGGCCTCTTTGGGCCGGCCCGCTGGGCAGCGGCGTACAAGGCGGGCAGTATCCCAGCGTACAGGCCCTGATGATGTACAACGGCGATCTGATCGTGGGCGGCAGGTTCAACGTGGCCGGTGGAGCCTCGTCCCCTAACCTGGCGCGCTACTACGCCTGCCCGATTGGCGCCTGTTGCGTTCAGAGTAGCTGCACGATCACAACGGAGCCGAACTGCCCGGGAACCTGGACCGAGGGCGGCTCGTGCACCCCCAATCCGTGTTCGCTCGCCTTGGGCTCCTGCTGCGTAAGCGGCAACTGCACCGTCACTGCGGAGGCGGATTGTGGCGGCACCTGGACCGAGGGCGGCTCGTGCAACCCCAATTCGTGTCCGCAGCCGCCTCAGAACGCCTGCTGCACGAGCAACGGTTGCTCGATGACGACGCAGGCCGCCTGCACGGGCTTTTGGATCGACGCACCGAGGTGCGAATCCGACACGTGTTTGTGGGCCAAGGGCGCCTGCTGCGTGAACGGGAACTGCATCCCCAACCTAGCCCAAGCCTTCTGCCACGGCGAGGGCGGCGTAGCGTACCCGGGTCAGGCGACCTGCGGCAGCTGCACGCCCATCGGAGCCAGCGGTTCGTGCTGCGTCAATGGCAACTGCACCGTCACGCCCGCAGTGAACTGCACTGGGGCCTGGACAAACGGCGGGACCTGCAATCCCAATCCGTGTCCGCCGCCACCCACGGGCGCCTGCTGCGTGGGCGGCGCGTGCTCGGTGACCACGCAAGCGAACTGCTCCGGCACCTGGACACAAGGCGGCTCGTGCAGTCCCAACCCGTGCCCGCAACCCACCGGGGCTTGCTGCGTCGATGGCGCGTGTTCGGTGACCACGCAAGCCAACTGCTCCGGCACGTGGGCTTCCGGCGCCTTGTGCGACCCCAATCCGTGTCCACAGCCCACCGGCGCCTGCTGCGTCAGCGGCGCGTGTTCGGTGACCACGCAAGCCAACTGCTCCGGCACGTGGGCTTCCGGCGCCTTGTGCGACCCCAATCCGTGTCCGCAGCCGACCGGCTCGTGCTGCGTAGACGGCGTCTGCTCGGTCACCACGCAGGCCGAGTGCTCCGGCACATGGACCTCGGGCGGCGCGTGCAGCCCCAACCCGTGTCCGCCGCCCCAGGGCGCATGCTGTCAAAGTGGTGGCGCCTGCAGCGTGGCGACGCAGACAGACTGCACCGGGACTTGGCGCGGCGCTGGGACGACATGCTCGCCGGATGCACCCTGCGACAGCACCCAGTCCGAGCAGAACCAGCCGGCCGGAGGTCTCTGCCCGCTGGCCTTTATCTTGATGTCGGCGGCCACGCTCATCGGGCTAGTCCGGACCCGCCGCGACCGCCAACCGTAACGATGCGCGCGAGCGAAGTCGTTCGGCGTACCCGCCGTGCCCGCGGCGCGGAGCCGACTGAAACGGCGATGGCCGAGCGACCCTCGCCGACGCCGATCTGCTCGTGCCGACCATCGCGACGAAGGGGCAGCAGCCACTTCGTGCGCCGTCAGTGTCAGTGCAACGTCCGATATCCACCACCGTGGACGCGCACCGAGCGCCCCGGCACCTTTCGCTTGCCCCGCACGCACGCGGGCCGGTAGGATGGGGTTTGAGCGCCGCGCGCTGCGAATCGTGCGACGCCGGCAGGTGAAGGATGCCTTGTGCGGTCTGCGGGTCACGACCCCGCCGCGAGCATGGCTGCGCGCCCCGGCGGGCCGGACAACCCGGCCGGCCATCGATCCCATCGTTAGTCACGTAGGATGGAGAGAGTCATCATGTCGAAGCGTCGCCGGCACATCGGACCCTACTTCCTCAGCCTGTCGCTTCTGGCGGGCCTGATCCTGATCCCCGCCACCACGACGGCCCAGATCGCGACGAATGCCGCGACCGTGTCCGCCAACGCGACGCCGCACGATACCGTGGTCAGCGCCAAGCTCCACCCGGTCTTGCTGCGGCGGCTCGCCGAGGAGTCCGGCCCGGCGAAGGCCTGGGTGTTCTTCACGGACAAAGGGCTTTGCTCGCCTGCGGAAACGCAGGCCGCGCTGCGCCAAGTGCAGGCCACCTACAACCCGCGTGCGATCCAGCGCCGCGCGCTGCGCGGCAACAACGCCGCCCGTGGCGGAGCGCTGTTCGACGAACACGACATTCCGATCGTCCAGGCGTACATCGACGCCGTCACCGCTACCGGCGCGCAACTGCACATCAAGAGCAACTGGCTGAACGCGATCAGTGTGTGGGGGACACGCAAACAGCTTGAACGCGTTGCCGCCCTGCCGTTCGTCGATCGCCTCGAGGCGGTCGCACGCGTCCGCCACACCGACCCGCTGAACGTGCAGGAGGTGCCCGCCGCTCCCGCGCCGCAGAACGACAGCCTGCTCACGCTCAATTACGGCAACTCCACCGCCCAACTCACCCAGATCAACCTGATCGCGCTGCACGACGCCGGCTATACCGGCGCCGGCGTGATCGTCGGCATCCTGGACTCCGGCTTCATGCGCACGCACCAGGCGTTCAACAACCCGTCGCATCCCCTCCAGGTCCTCGCCGAATGGGATTTCGTGAACAACGACGCCAACGCCGGGCAGGAGCCCAATGACCCGTCCGGCCAGGCCGACCACGGCACGATGATCCTCGGCTGCCAGGGGGCGTACATGCCCGGCAGCCTGATCGGCGGCTCGTTCAACGCGTCGTTCGTCCTCTGCAAGACCGAGGACACCTCGCAGGAGGTCCCCGCCGAGGAGGACAACTTCGCCGCCGGCCTGGAGTTCATTGAGGCGCACGGCTGCGACATGAGCACCGCCTCGCTCGGCTACATCGACTGGTACACGCAGGCCCAGCTCAACGGCCAGACCGCCGTCACTACCATCGCCTGCAACATCTCGACCGGCAACGGCGTGCACCACACGAACGCGGCCGGCAATGAATACCACGATTCCGACCCGAATGTGGCGCATCTGATCGCGCCCGCCGATGCGTTCCAGGTCATCACCTGCGGTGCGGTGGACAGCACGGGGACGATTGCCTACTTCAGCTCGGACGGCCCGACCGCCGACGGCCGCGTGAAGCCCGAGGTGCTCGCCCGCGGCATCAGCACGAACACGGTCTCGCCGTACTCCGATACGGGCTACACCACCGCTGACGGCACGTCGCTCTCGACGCCGCTCGTCGCGTGTGCGGTCGCCTGCCTTATCCAGGCCCGGCCGTACTGGACCGTCGACCAGATGCGACAGCATCTATTCGAGACGGCGGACTACTACGTTGCCAACGGGACCTACGATCCGCTGTACATCCGCGGCTACGGCGTCATCAACGCGTACAACGCGGCGCACACGTGCGACCGCATGGGCACGATCGCGCTGAATGCGGCGAAGTACGCCTGCCAGGGTAGCGTGCAAATCACGGTCGTGGACTGCGACCTCGACACGAACCACAACGTCCTCAACACGGTGACCGTGCCGATTGCGTCCACGTCCGAACCGGCCGGCGAGTCCGTTTTGCTGACGGAGACCGGCCCCGACTCCGGCGAGTTCGTCGGCTCGATCACGCTGAGCACCACGAACGCGCCCGGCGTCTTGTGGGTGCACGCCGGGGACACGATTACGGCGACGTACAACGATGCGGATGACGGCAGCGGCAACCCGGCGGTCGTCACTGCGACGGCCGTGGTCGATTGCACGCCGCCGGTCATTTCCAACGTGCACGTCACCGATTTGCAGGCCCGCAGTGCCACGGTCGCCTTCAACACCAACGAGCCGGCCCGCGGCGTCGTGCACTACGGCCTGGCTTGCGGCAGTCTCAACCAGACCGCCAGCGGCAGCGGCTACAGCACGACCCCCACGGTCAGCGTGGCCGGCCTCCAGGACAACACAACCTACTACTATCGCGTGGACGCCGCCGACGAGGCCGGCAACAGCGCCTCCGACCTGAACTGCTACACCTTCACGACCCCCGACGTACCCGACTACTTCACGGAGCTGTTCACCGCCAACGACATGGACAATCTCG
>PMMM01000099.1 GCA_003162245.1 Phycisphaerales bacterium | reverse complement strand
CGGCTCGGCCGCCTTCGGGCGCGTGGCGGCCAGCTCTTTGAGCTTGCGGGCGAATTTGGCGAAATCCGGCGGATCGTCGGGCATCTTCTCCGTCAGCGCGGTCTTCAACTGCTCGAGCCGCGCTACGCACCGGTCGAGGGCGTCGAAATCGTCGCTGCGCGGCTGCCCGTCGCCGCTCAGCCAGCCCCGGTCGATCAGGAACTCGCCGAGCGATTCAATTTTGCTCTTGCGACGGCGCGGACGGGCCGGGAAGAGGTTGTCCCAGAAACCGGCGACCAATTCAGCCAGCAGGCCGAGCGAGGCGGCGAGGCCGGGGTAGCGGTTCTTCTTGAACGAGGTGAGCGCGAGGGCGTACGCGACCTGCACGTCTTTGGATTTGGTGCGGAGGATGCTGAGGCTCGCCTGCTCGAGGAGTCCCCAGTCGGGCTCTCCCAGATCGATGCGGTCGAGCTTAACGACCTCGGCCTCGATCGCGAGGAATTCCTCGTCATCCGCCGAGATGTCGCGCCCGCAGGGCGTGTCGCCCGGGAGGGTGAGCTTGGCGAGGTCGATGATGCTGGCTTCGTCAAACGCCATGCGAGGCTCCGGGAGAGACGACGCCTGGGCACACTCTCCACGTGCTGCGCGACACCGATCACGGGCCGGCGCTGCACACGCCAACATGAACTCGCGACGACGCGAGCCGCGATGCGATCAGGCACTACCGCAGCAAGAAACAGTACGAGTATCGGCACTTCTGCCGGTGCGCGACGAACACGGTTCGCCGCGCGTCACGCCGCATGGGACAGGCCCGATGTGGCATTCTAGTCACGCGGTCGGGGTCTCTCAAGTCACGTTGCCGCGGCGCATTCGACGAATTCGAGCCACGTGTCGGGAGCGCGCACGGCAGCAACCGCGGCCTCGGTGCTGCCATCGCTCTGGGCAGCGTTTGCGGGCCGCGAGCCGATTCGGCACAGGTCGTCCACGAAGGACAGGCTGCTGGCCAGCGGGGTGAGCAGCAGGAAGTCCTCGGGAACGAGTTCGCGCGCCACGACGGCTAGGTGCCCGGTCACGCCGTCCGGGTCTTTCGCAAACAGGATCGATACCAACCGGCGGTCAAGCGCCATGCGGCGTCCGAGCCAGCACAGCCACCCGGGCACCTGCACCTCCAGCGGTGCGCTGTCGACCAGCGGGAAGCGCAGCGTCGGCCCGAACTCCTCCGACTCGAGCTGGGCCACCTGGCCGCCCCACTCCATGACCCGCCCGAACCACGCGTCAACGTCGTCCGTCTTCGTGCAGGGCTTGGCGGCGGCGAACCAGTCGCGCAGCGCGTGGCTCTGCGCGCCGGCCCGCCAGGAATCATCGCGCGTCTCCTCGTCGATGCCGTCGAGGGCAATCTCACGCCCGCCGAAAGTGCTCTCAAAGCGCGCCGGGGCCTTGAAGAACTGGTTGACGTGTTCGCGCAGGTCGGTCAGCTCGCGCAGCAGGCGCAGGGCCGGCAGGATGCGCGCGCTGGTCGGCCCAGGCCAGCTCCCGCTGGGCGCGCCGACGTAGAAGGTGAGCGGAAATGGGCGGCCGCGCATGTCGCCGCCGTAGTCGAGCAGCGATGCGAACACCGTCATTTGCGACTTGGGGAGCCGCACCGCGCAGGCGGCCGGCGGCAGCCGCAGGTCCCCACCGGCTTGACGTTGGCGGCTGTAGAAGAGCTCACAGCCCTTCAGGATCCAGTCGTTGTACTCGACCGCCCATTCCTCGTCGGTCTGCGAGCTGTAGTAATCCGCGTACGTGGGCAGCTTGCCAAACCAGCGTACGCGCGGATCGGGCTTGTGCCGGGCGTCCTTCGACTTGAACAGGTCCTTCCAACCCATCGCTCAACTCGGCCCAGTGCGCGAGACCGGCTGCAGGCCGGTCCCATAATCTTAGTGACCCGGCACAGTTCCGCCCGCGGCCGGGGTCAACCGCCCAATCGGCCCGGGCAGATTTCGCTCCAACGAGAACACGAACTTCTCGCCCACGAATTGCTTGTCCGCCGGGATGTCGCGCGACAGCTCCGCCTTGTCGACCTCCTTGAACTTGTCGGGGAGGCGCACGCCGTGCGTAACGAACCAGTTGCCGTCCGCGAAGCGGCCATAGCGATGGAGATAGGCACAAAGGGCCAGCGGGGACGGCTTGCCGAGAATCTCGGGCTTGATGTCGGGGAAGGTGTAGTTCTTAGTCTCGGGCTTGAGCCCGTCCTTCACCGAGAACGTCAGCTCCTGCATGTCGGGGAGGCGGCTCCATTCCCACGCGGCGGAGATCTTCTTGGACTTGCCGCGCTCGGCGGTGGGGAAGCACAGCGGACCGGCGGTGACCGTTTCGCCCGCCTTCTGCGAGCGCAGACCGATGGACAGGCACACCTGGGCGTAGTACTGCTGGGCGGTGTCGTCCACCTCGATCCTGCCTTTGGGCGTGCTGATCGGGTCCTCGATCCAGAAACTCAGGCCGAGCGGCGTGGCGGCGCCCTGCGCGTTTACGCGCAGGAGCTCCCGCCAGTCTTTGCAGCCGTGCAGGAACTCGAGCCGCGCTTTGCGGACCGGCTCGTCGGGCAGCCCGCTGTCGAGGTCCTTGAACGCGGCATCGGCCCGCTGCACGGCGGTCAGGAGCTTCGTAAAGTCGTCGAATGGCACGGTTTCCAGTGCGTTGGCCCCCTGTCCCTTCTCGTCCATGTACGGCCAGCCGTCATAGGGAATCTGGTCGCGGAAGTAATCGGTCTGCACGCCGCAGAGAATGGCGGTCAGCTCCGTGCTCAGGAGCTTCTGCGCCTCGTGCTGGAAGTCGACCAGTTGGCCGGTGAGGTGCTCATCGCCCAGCCCGGTATCGTTCCGTAGCGTGGGGATGTCGGCCCAGGGAATCGACAGCGGCTTGCCGGCCGATTCGTCGGTGTCGAACTTGCGGGGCAGCTTGCTGGCCTTGCCGGCCGCGTTGCACCAGTCAACCCAGCGCGTCGCAAGGTCCGCGGCCAGCGTCGCCCAGGGGCGCGCGTCCGGGGCGGCCGACTTGACGACAGCCGTGCGGACGAACGAGCCCTCGGTCCACTTCTGCTGCAACGCCGTGTCCCAGAACTCGGTCACACGCCGGTTCTGGGCGCCGTAATCGGCGTCCTTCGGGTCGGGCCACCACCCGTCCTTGGAGGAGAACGGCGCCCAGCGCGTGGCCTGCAGGATTTCGGCCAGCGCCGGCAGAAACTCGTCCCGCACTGCGTTACGGGCATCGTTCTCGCCGCCCGTAGCGCTGGGCTCAAACTGGGCGGCGAACGGCCCCCACCCCTGGTCCCAGTGGCCGACGCGTTTCAGCTCCCCCAGCGACTTATTCTTGTAGGCCGTGCTCCAGGCCTCCGCATAACGCTCGCAGTAGCCCTTCCACGCCGCCTCGAGCAGGTTCGTGCAGCGCTGATTCAGCGGCGCTGCGTCCGACGAGCGGGCAAAGTAATACTCCGGGCCGAACGCTTTCAGGAAATAGAGCAACTGGACGCACTCGCGCGCCCGGTCGCTCCAGAACTCCGGCGTCGCGCACTTGGGGATCTGGCCCGCGCCCTCCTTCATGGCCGACGGCGGCGGAGCCTTCGGCTGCTCCGGCGCCGGACCGGGGCCCTTGGGCTTCACCAGCGGCGGCGGCCCGCCGGAGGGTTTAACCAGCGGCGGCGGAGCGGCCTCTTTCTCTTTTTTGACCTCGGTCGGTGCCTCCGTGACGATCGGGACCGGGATGGCGTAGGTGGAGCGCTGGGTGCTGCGCCAGTCGGCGGCCAACTCGCCAAAGCCCATCGTCGGGACCTGCTGCAGGCGGGCTTCCATGTTGCGCAGCAGCACGGTGCCCGCGCCTTTCCGCACGAGCGCCTGGTACGCCCCGTCGAGACGGGCCAGCTTGTCGCCCTGCCAGCGTGCATCCAGTTTTGCGAAGGCCGCTGCATCGGCCGCCGACGTCTTCGCCTCTTCTCCCGGATAGAGCAATTGCTGCAAGGTGGCGACCCAGTCGCTCGCGACTTCGTTCTTGCCGCCGCCCGCGACCAACGTCGCCAGCCGCTCGTGCACCTTGTCGAGGACGGGGCGGACGACGGTGCGCAACTGGTCGGTCAGCAAGATCTTGTCGTCTTCCGCGGCCTCGCCGGCGTGCTTGAGCGCGATGACGTACGCATACGCGTCGTCGACCTCGTGCACGAGCTTGTCGAACGTCTCGCCGAAGTAGTCCGGGAAATAGCCGCGGTCGGCCAGGCCGGCATCCTTGATGCTGTCGGCCAGCACGCGGTCGAGCCCGCGCAGCTCGGCGCCTTGGCCGGCGATCAAGGCGCTGATCGCAGCCCAGGCGGGATCGCTCGCCCCGGCGGCCGGCGCCTGGCACTTGGAATACGCGTCAAACAGCGCCTTTTGACGGTCGAGCCACGTCTGCCGCTGCTTCTTGATCGCCTCGCGCAGCGTCGGGATGCGGAGGAACCCGGCCCCCTTCTCGCCGCGCCACGTGCACTCGTCCATCGCTTTGGTCAGCTTTTCGTATTGCTCCTCGAAGCCCTTGCGGAAGCTCTCCAACTGATCCTCGGTCTCGACCGTCGTACCTGCCGCGGCGAGCATGGCCCCGTACGCGGAGTCGATCTGCGCGCAGGCGTCGCGGACGCGCATCCACTCGTGGATGACGGGGTCGGGGTTTTCGACGCTGAGGGTCGCGTACCGTTCGGCGTAGGTGTGGACGTTCTTGATCGCGGCGCGGATGGTCGCCGGCGGGTCGAAGCCCTCCAGCGTAACCAGCCGGGCCGGGTTACGCGCCCGCTTGAGGGCGTGCACGGTGAGGAAGTAGCTCTTGGCCTGGTCCATGATGTCCTTGCGCTGGGAGAGCAGCGGGGACGGGGACTCGGGCATGACGGCGCAGAGCTTCTCGAAGCCCGCGTAGTCCAGGGCGTCCGGCAGCGTCTCCTGGCCGGCACAGCCGTACCACAGCAGGTATTGCTCGAGCGCGGCCATGTAGACCGGGAAAGACACGCCGCCGCGGCCGGTACCTGCCGCGGAGGCCGGGACAGGTTTCGCCGTCCGCAGACCCTCGTCGGCCGCAGCCAGGACGGGGCGGAGAATGCTCTGCTCGAACAGGCCGACCTGGATCCGCGTGAGGTCGGTGACCGGCTTGCTCGCTCCGATACCCAGCGAGAGGACGGTGGGCCACACGCTGCGCTTGAGGGCCTCCACGTCGTGCCCGAGGCGGACGTCCAGCGTCAGGGCCTCCGCCGGCTTGGCGACCAGGGACGGGGCCTGGCGGGCCCGCTCGCGCGGCTCGGCGATCAGCTTGCCGAACTTGAAGCCGCTGACGAAGAGCAGCACCAGCAGCACGATCGCCAGCGCGGCGCTGCCGAACATCAGCACGCGAGCGAGCTTGCGGTTGCGCACGACCTCCTGCTCGTTGCGGAACACCAGCCCCTGCTCGGGAAAGACCTTGCGGAACAGCAGCTCCTTGACGAAATGCGGCCGCGGCCGGGGGTAGAGGCTCTCGAGCGGCTGGAACTGGTTGGCCGCATCCTGGCCGAGGCGCTCGGTCAGGTGCCGCAGGATCAGGCCGCCCTGCTGCGTGGCGCTGGTGAAGTAGATGCCGCGAAAGATGAGGTTCTTGATGGCCCGCGGGTTCTTGATCGCCGGGAACAGCGTGCGGACGTAGGTCTGCAGCGGCTCCTTAAGATGCCGGAATTCCTCGGGGAAGCTGTAGGCCAGCCCGAGCTCGGCCTGGTCCACGTCGTCGTTGAGGCGGCGCAGCCGCAGCTCGTTGAGCCGCGTGTAGACGCCGTTGAAGTCCTCGCCGAACCGCTCGGGGTCGTAGAGTTCGCTGAACAAGCCTGGGCGGGAGAAACCGAAAATCTGGTTTTTGATCGTGATGTCGCGCTCGGCGCGGTCGAAGAACGGCATGAAGCCCACGATTTTGTCGCACTTCGTGACCAGAAGATACGTCGCAAACGTGACGTTCAGCTTGTTTTGCAGGTCGCGCAGCCGCTCGAGCATCGTGTTCGCGTCCTGCTCGAGCTTCTCGGGCGGGTCCTGCAACAGGTGCTCGGCGGAGACGCACGCCAGCACGCCGTTGATCGGGAAACCCCGGCGGCCCTGGCCGACGGTCTTGAGGAAGGCCTCCCACTCGTGGTGGTCGGCGTCGTCCTGGGGGTTGCAGAGGCGGCCGGCCATGTCGACGAAGATCGCGTCCTCGGTGAACCACCAGTTGTAGTTGAGCGTCCCGAGCTGGTAGCCCTCGGGCTTGCCGGTCGAAAACGTCAGCCCGCCCTCGTTGATCAGCTTGGTCTTACCGCAGCCCGAGTCGCCCAGCACCACGTACCACGGCAGGTCGTAGACGCTGATCCCGAGCTTGCGCATCTCCTTGATGGCGTTGAAGAACTTCTCGTTGTTGCTCTTGACTGCGGCCCGCAGGTCCATCGAGACCGGGCCGGCCTCGGCCCCGCTGGCCAGGTCCTTCTCGAGCTTCTTGGTGCGCTTGCTCCGGCCCCGCCCGAAGATCTTCGCGACCAACCAGCCCAGCAGGCACAGCACCCCCACGACCACGGCCACGCCCAGCACGACCAGCCAGAGCGGCGTGTCCTTGAAGACGTACATCTTGATGAACAGGATCATCCCGATGGGCGTGCCCAGACCCGCCATCGCGACGAGCATGCGCACTTCGGGTGGGAGGCCCTTGAACAGCGAGATGAGGTTCTTCATGGTCTACCTCAGCGCGGTGATAAGGTGAAACGGCGAGAAGGTGACAAGCGCAACCGCGGTCTTTTTCACCATCACGCTCATCACCTCATCGCTCCGGCAGTTGTCTGGCGGCCCAACGGTCGCGACAAGCTCATGGTTTCTTCTCCGCGGCCGGCGCGGCGTCCGGGGCCGGCGGCAGCTTGTCCGTATTCCACTGCTCGGCGGCGGCCGCGATCTCCGACGTTTCCCGATGCCAAGCGATCTGGAACATCCCCAGCGAACCGCCGAGGACCGCCAGGAAGATCACCAGCACCAACGCCAGGCTCAGCCCGAGCTTGTAGTCCACCTTGAGTTCCTGGTTGTGCTTGTAGGCTTCCGGGAACATCTCTTTGCCGCGCGTCGACCCATACGCCGGCAGCCGCGTGAACAGCCGGCGGGTGTAATCCGCCAACTCCTGAGGGCGATCGTGGAACTGCCCCTTGAAGCCCAGGCGCAGGCAGATGAAATACAGGTTCAACTTCTCGGCCAGCTCGCCCTTGTCGCGCCGGTCGCGGCGCTCGGCCAGCTCGAACTCCTTCTGGATCTCGTCGCACTCCTGGAAGAACTTCTCGCCGCCGAGGGCCTCGACGTGGTTCAGTACGCTGGGGTCGGTCTCGAAGCGGTTCTCGAACCAGTAGTCGCGGCCCTCCCACTCCGTGTTCAGCATCTTGTAGTCCAGAAAGTACACCATCATCGGCTTGAGATGGTCCTCCCAGGCCCGCTGCGAAAGCGGGTCGCGCGCCGCGATGTCCTCCGCGTCGCGCACCGCCGCCAGGCCCTGGTAGCGCACCTGGTCCGGCGGCGGCAGTACGCCCAGCTTCGCCTGCCGCGCAAAGTTGATCGCAAAATCGAAGACCGGCCAGCAGACTTCGGTCAGCCGCAGACTCGCCGCTTCCTCTTGTTCGGGCATCGGCAACCTCACCCAGTGACGAGTGACAGATGAAAGGTGAAAGGGGCCAGACGCAGCCCGGTCTTTTCACCCGTCACTTGTCACTTTTCACTTTTAACCCTTTCACCTTATCACCGGCCTCCACGCCGACCGGGCTGAGAACAGCCGGCTCGGCTACCGCACAGGTCCCTTCAAGCAGACGTACAGCGTCGGCTTCAGTTGCTCCATCCCCGCAATCTGTCCCTCGCGGATGCTCAGCCGGATGCCGCGCTCCTGCTCGCACTCCTGCCAGTAGTCCGTGCGGTCCGGACCGATCGCCTTGTCCACGCGAAAATAATGCAGCCCCTGCCGCCGCGGCAGCATCCCCGCCGGCACCGACTTCACTTCCAGCCGCAGGCCGCGCACCGCGATGTTGTGGATCCGCGGGCAGCGCTTGGGCGAGGCCAGCTTCATGTCCAGCGTGGCGTAAACGTGCTTGTAAAGCTCGTCGGTGTCCTTGTCCTCCGCCTGGAGACCGACGTACATATCGAGATTCTGGTCGATCCAGGCCCGGTCCAGCTCGACCTCCAGGCCCTCGCGGCCGCGTTCGTCCTTCTTGCGGGCGAACGCACGCTCGATGTACGCCATCGGACGCATCGCATCGAGCAGCACCAGCAAGCGCCGCCGTACCTTGTCCAGGCTCTCGGCCGGCCGATCGTGGTCGTAGGGCGGAATGGTCCCGGGCACCAGATCGTCGTGGAAGACCGACAGGTGCCCGATCAAACGCGACAGGGCCACAAACAGGTCGTACGGATGCAGCAGCGGCGACTGCAGCATGGCCCGCAGCACGGCCCGGCTCTCGTTCAGCGCGTGCAGCTTCAGCAGGTGCTCGGTGTTGGCGGCGACGCCGTCGGTGAACATCATGCGATGCTCGCGCGCCTCGCGGGCCAGCACCTCATCCTTCGCCTCGACCTGATCGGTGAGCGAGGTGACCAGCGTGCTGAGCCCCTTGTCGGCCTGGATCGTCAGCAGCGGGCCCGCCCCGACCTCGTCGATCTCCGGCACGGCCCCGGGGCGGTCGGTGCGTTTCACGCGGCCGAGCCGCACGACCTCATAGCCGGTCATGTCTTCGCCGGCGACGAACAGCTTGCCGCGCATCCGGTGCACGTAGATCGTCTGCGGGTTTTCGCCGGTGTTCTCGTCCCGCCGCGTGAGCGCGTGCGGCTCGTAGCGCGGGTTGCCCTGGGTGCGTTCGGGGTTTTCGAGCGCGACGGAATTGGCGCGGACTTCCTGCATCTGGGGGATGCCGAAGAACAGCTCGGCCGCCCCGCCGCCGGTGCCCAGCGCCGCCTCGAAGTTCAGCGGCGGCACCTCGGTGTTGTCGGGAATGCGCACCCAGGTGCCGTCCTTCATGCGGACGGCGCAGCGGTCGACCCGCAGCGTGAAGTTCTCGAGCGGCTCCGGCGCGATCTCGAGTTCGGCGAAGCCCCACGCGAACGAACGAATGCCGTCGAGCGCGGTCCGCACGACGGTCTCCATCTGCCGCTGGGCGGCCTGGAGATGGTGCGGACGGAGGAACACGCCCTCGTACCAGTGGATTTCAGTCCAAAACGTCATGCGGCTAGCACTCCACCGATCCGTCTACTTTTCTTCCGGGCCATGCAGCTTCCGCACAGAAAGCACTTGGATGTACTGCGCGGCCTCGAGCGGGCGGTTCGGATCGACCCCGATCTTGATCTCCAGCTTCTCCGTGTACGCACCGGGCGGATGGAACTTCGCCGGCGGCACGGGCAGCACGTTGCCGTCCTTGTCGGTGAAGCGGCCGAAGACGTAGATGACCGAGCGCTCGTCATGGTACTGGGCACCGCCCCAGCCGCCGTCGAACGCGATGCCGGATTTCTGGACGGCCTTCTCGCCGTCCTGCTTGGCGCCGCGGAGGTACTCGCCGATCTTCTGGCCGTAGGCCTTGCTGTCCCCGGTCAGCAGGAAGATCTGGTTCTTCGGGAGGACGAAGCGGCCGGCCTCGGCCGTGGGCCCCTGCGGACGGTGCTCGTACCAGTCTTTCGAGGAGATCTTCGAGGTCGGCTTGAGCAACTCGTTCTCCGGCTTATCGAGGTCGCGCGGGTACACGCACACCACGGTCAGCTCGAGCGGCTCGCCCGTGCGCTTGTCCGCCGGCCGGTTGGCATGACAAGCGGTGTTGATGTACGGATCCTGGTGGATCGTGAGCGCGCGGCCGCAACCGGCCAAGCCCAGGACCCCGCACAGCGCACCAATGGCTAATACTAACGGCTGAGGACCAACGACCGACGGTTGCATTCGCCACTTGCCATTCGCCATTCTGAATTCCTCCGCTCACACTCCCTTGGCATAAGCTTCGCCGAGCTTCTGACTCCGAAGCTCGCGGATATGCTGGTGGAAAAGCTGGTGTCCGTCGTCGCGCATGAAGTCGCGGATCTTGCGGTTGGGATCGGTAGCCATCCCCACCGGACCGCGTAAATGCTCCTCAAGCTCGTGCGCGATCGACTCGAGGGCACTGTCGCCGCCGATGATCGCCGCCATCGCCCACCGCTTCAGCGCCATCAGCCGCATTTTGAGAACGCCGGCGGGCTTGCCGCGCTCGATGTCGACCACCTCCCGAATCACCTGGTGCAGAGCGGGCGAGCGCGCGTACACGTCCCAGGGCTTGGCGACGGCCTGGTTGTGCCGTGTGAAGCTGGTCAGGAATGGGTTCAGCGACTGATCGAAGTCCTGCATGAAACGCGTCATTTCCAGGAACGCGTCAAACAGCCGTTCGGCCGCCGGCACCCCGGGCGTCTGCCCGCCGGGGGCCAGCGGCGGCTTCGCCTGGGCGAGGCGATCCCACAGGCTGGCCAGCACCGTCGCGCCGCTGCCCGCGGTCGCCGAGCGCGCCGCCGTCAGCTCGCCTTTGAGCTGCTCGATCACCGCGTCCTTGTCCTTTCGAAGCTGGTCCAGTTCGCCGCGCAACTGCTGGACCTGGACCTCCAGGCCGCGTCTTTCCTCCGCCAGTTTGTCGACGCGGGATGTGTCGCCGGCGGCCAGCTCGGCCCGCTGCCCCTTAATCCGCAGTGTCTCGGCCTCGCTCTCCACCTGGTGGAGTTGAGCGTTCTTGGCCACGACCTGGTCTTCCAGCTCGGCAATCTGGTCCTGCGCAGCCTTCATCCGGGTGCGTTGATCGTTGACGATGCGCTCGAGGTCTTTGGCCCGTTGCTGTTCGGCGTCCAGTTGCTTGGCACGGTGCTCCAGGTCGGCCTTCGTGGCCGCCAGGGTGTCATCGATCAGCGCTTTCTCTTCGCCGAGCCGCGCCAGCTTCTTGGCCAGCGCTTCCGCCTGGGCTGGGTCCGCTCCGCCGGGCCGGGCCGCCGTCTGCTCGGCCAGATCGGTCAGCAGCGCCGCCAAGAGGCGGTAGCGTTCCGGCTCTGGCGCTTTCCCGAGGGCGGCCCGCAGCGGCTGAAGCAGCGCGGGGCTCGCGCTCGGCGGATCATCCCGTCGATCGTCGGCTACGGGCACGCTGACGCCTCGAATTCAGACTGTTGTCGCGTCACCAAGCCGGGCCACAGACCACGCGCCACGGACCCTGTCATGGATACCAGTGTTCCGCGCGAAATGGCCGCACCCAGGGGCCCGAATCCTGTTCCACTCTCGCTGCGGCACGTTTAGCGAACTATATGCCGCTCCGCGACCCCCGGCAAGGGAACCACACGCCTTCACGCCGGCGATTCTCGACGACCTCGCTCACTGAATCCGCAGCACCGAACGCACGCCCGCCAGGTCGTCGCCGAGCCGAGCGCTGCGTTTTTGAATCACCAGCGGGTTGTTCAACCACGCCCACATTTCGTCCAACTTGTCCGGGTTCTTGGGCGGCGGCGGCAGAATCACCTCCCGGCCGCGCAACTTCTGCGTGACGGCACCGCATACCCACGGCGTGGAGTCGGCGCCTCCTGAGGCGCACCAGTCGCGGCGACCACCGTGGAGGTCCGTCGTCGGGCCGCCGCGCAGCTTGAGAGCTGCCAAGACCCATTCATCGCGGGTGGGCAGCGCGCGTTTAACCTGCTTGGCCTCGGCTTCCGCCGCGGTGAAGTCATTGGCCTCGGCCAATTCCCTGGCATCGACGTAGAACAAATGCCAAGGCCGCTCGTCCGCATTCATCCCCCGCTCTACCGACAGAATCCCCGCCTCCTGCCCCGGCCCGGTGATTTGCGCCCACAGGGCATCGCCGGGCGCCACGGAAACCAGCAGCAGCGTATGCCCCTGCGCGTCCTTGAGTCGCCCAGGGTAGCCAGTGTGGGGATCCAACTCGCCGTCGGCGACGTACCCCGCCAATTCCGTCTGCTTCTGCTCCCACGGCGGCGGCACGCTTTTCAATAGAGTGTTTAGTTGCTTGACGGTGTCCTCGCTGCTCAGCGCCGGCAGAACGTCGCTAAGCGGCGCGACGCCCGCGTACACACCCTTGAGGTCCCCGCCGCGGCGCTTCGCCCCAACCTCCTCGCGAGCTGCTTGGACGACCGCGAGCAAGGACTTGCGGGCGGTCCCCGCAAGCTGCGTGAGCGACTCCACGTTGGCCGCGACGGGATTCCAGCCCTCCGCCGTGTGGCGCAGGCTGAAGGCTCCCTTCGCCGGCTCCGCCCCGCCCTTCAACTCCGTGCGGAGGTCAAACGACACCTGCTCGCCTTCGCCGAGCTGCCACGCATCGAGGGTCACGGTCCCCGGCGTCGCGACCGCGGCCAGGAACCGGGCGTTGTCAACGGCATGACCGGCGGCCTGCTGCCACTCCGCACCCGGAATGAGCTGTGGCAGGAGCTTATCGAGGGGCGCGCGCGGGCCAAACTGATCGCCATGGGCCGCGAAGTAGTCCTTCAGGTTCTGCACGAGGTCGACCTTCGGGGCCTCCACGACCGGGGGCCGGGCTTCGTTCGGCTCGACTTTGGGCGGCGGCTTTTCCGCGATCGGCGGCACCGGCTCGGCGCTGGGTCCGGCCACCGGCGGCGGTGCTTCATTCGGCTCCACCTTAACCGGCGGTGTGACCGCGACTGGCGGCGCCTGCTCAGCGCTCGGTCCAGCGACCGGAGGGACTTGCTCAGCGCTCGTCCCCGCGACCGGCGGCGGCGCGGACGTACCCCGGCCCCGCAGCACGACGACCGACCCGACGACAATGACGAGCGCCACACAGGCCAAGACGCCGCCCAACACAAGCCCGCGCCGCGACTTCGGCGGCCGCGTCGCACCGGGGCCCGACGGAGCCGGCGCTACCTCACGCCGGGGGACCGGCACGGCCGGAACACGTGGTGTCGGTGCGGGGGCTGGCTTGCCCGTGGCCGCCGGCGCGGCCGGCTGTTCCACACGTGCGGGCTGCGGTGGCGGTTTGGGTTCCGCAGCCGGCGTGGGGGCCGGCCGCAGCGCCCGTTCGATCGTGTTCTCCGCGCCCGCGGGGAGTTCGTACGCCAGCGCCGCGGCGCTCCAGACCGCCCGCAGCGCGATCGCGTTGCCGGACTTCGGTTTGATTTCGAAGGCGATTTCGTCGACGGGCGTGCGGCTGCGCTTCGGCGCGCTCAGCTTCGTGCGGGTCGGCGCGGCCTGGACGAGCGTTTGTATGCGCTCCGTGAGGGCCTCGCGTGAGCGCTGCTGCAACTCGACGATGACAGTGCGGAGTCGTGCCTCAACCTCGGGCGGGCTCGCATCGAACGTGCCTCGGCCGACTTGCTTGCACTCCACGGTCCCGGCGTGGAGCACCGCCGGCTCGCCCCCCGCGGCGGGCCCCCCGGTGGTGAGGACGAGCCGGCCGCGGATCGACAACGACTGGGGCAGTTCGGTGGGCGCTGGGGCGCCGCCCTCCAGCTCCAGCGCCAGCCTCGGCTGATACGCCCGCAACGTCGCGGACCCCGCCAACAGCTCCGCGAAAACGACGCGCTGCGTCGTCGTGCGGGCCAGCTTGAGCGCCTGCGCGACGAACCCCGGCA
The DNA here is from genome assembly GCA_003162245.1 of Phycisphaerales bacterium. Lineage (GTDB taxonomy): Bacteria > Planctomycetota > Phycisphaerae > UBA1845 > Fen-1342 > Fen-1342. Next base: position 45,136 of record PMMM01000099.1, on the reverse strand, counting down.
TGTCCACCGCCGCCCAGACCAGCCCGTCATCGTCCCATTTCACCTCCACCCGCAGGGCACCCACCTCGGCGTTCTCGCCCAGCAGCAGCACCTGGGCCGTGGCGTCGGCTTGTAAACGTTCGATCCTGGCCCGGACGATAGCTTGCGAAAACAGGCCCGCCCGCAGTTGGCCTTCCAGGGCGCCGATCTGACTCCGCTGCAGCCGCGTCAGTCGCTCGCCCAGCCCGTCCGCCACCGCCTGTGTAAGCTCGGCCTGCCGCCCGCAGAGGTGCACGACCTCGTCCTGGATCTGGAAATCCAGCTCGCCCCGCAAGGGCTCCTCTTCCGCCTGCCCCGCGGGCGGACGCAAACGCACCAGGATGCGCACGTGCCCATCGGCCCCCGGCGTCTCCGAATGCCAGACCACCAGCTCGGTCCTGATCTCGATCCGCTCTTTGCGAAGCAAACGGCCAAACCGCTCGGCGACCACGTCCTCGACGAGCGCCCGCGCGAGCTGGCCAATGTTCTCGTCGAGCGCCGTGAGCCGGTCGGCAATCGACTCGCCCAACCGCTGCCGGCAGGTCTGCGCGAGTTGGGTGGCCTCGACGCGGCCACCGGGCGGCCAGTGCTCAGCGGTGGGCGGCTGCGCGAGCAAATCCAGCGTGGCTTCCCACTGCGCGTTTTGGGCCGCGGCCTTGGCCTGCTGCAGCCAACTCTGCACGAGGGCGTGCTGCTCCTGGACTAGACGTTGCTTTTGCTGCTCCTCGGTCAGGTGCTGGCTGTAGGCCGCCTCGACGACGGCGACTTCCGCGCGCAGGTCGTCGGGCCAGGGCGCGAGGCTGGGGCGCTGCGCGAGCAGCTTGTCGATGCCCGACCAGTTCTGGGCCTCGCAGGCGTTCTGGAGCACCTTGAGCCAGGCGCGGGCCTTGCGCTCGGCGCCGGCCTGCGCAATCTGCTTCGTGAGCGGTTCCAGAGACTCCAGCACACCTTCCGGCCAGTGGTCGACCTGTGGTTTTTCGCGCAGCAGATCCTGTGCGGCGTTCCAGTCCGCGGCGCGCACCGCGGCCTGCACGCGGTTGAACCACTTGGCCGCCAGCTCCGCGGCGCGTTGGGCCGCCGCTTCCCGGCCCGCGTCCGCCAGTCCCTCGCGGACGCGGATCTCGACCGCCTTGGCGCGGGACAGCAACTCGATGGGCCATTTCTTCAGTGCGGGGCGATCTTCGATGAGGACCGCGAGATCGCTCCAGGCTTTGCCGGCGAGCAGGGCCTCGAGCTGCGTCAGCCAGCGCTCCGCCTTGAGCTCGTCGAGTTCCGCCTGCGGAGCCGCGGCGCCGAGCTTCTCGACCAGTTGGGCGGCCGAAGGCCGCTCGGCCGGCAGGCGCGAGAGCATGGCCGCCAGGGTGTCGCGCCAGGCGCGAACAGCCGGGTTAGTCGATTCGCGCAAGTCCTTCCGAATCAACACATAGGGCACGCCGAAGCCCATCATGCGGGCCATGTCGACGACGCGGTGCGCCTGGGGCTCGGAGTACAAGTAGGGGTGCTTGTGCTCGGCGAGCAGGTACACAATCAGTCCGGCGGCAACGACATCCGACCCGGGCTCGAAGCTGGTCAGCGCCTCGGTCCCGTATTTGTCCGGGTCAACGAAGGCGCACAGCCGGTCGTCGCGGTCGAGGATGTCGCCCGACAGCACCTCCCAGACGCCGGAGCCCTTCGGCGTGTAGCGGCCGCCCCCCGTGTCGGGCGTAGGCTCGGCGGGTGGCCCAACGGCGAGGTTGAGATAACTGTCAACACCGAAGGACTTGCAGACGGCGGGCGCGAAACCGAAGTCCGTGACTTTCAGCAGCCCATCCGGCGCAAGCAGGATCGTGCCAGGACACAAGCCGCCGTGGACGACCGGCCGCCCGCCTGCGGGTGCGTGTGCCACAGCCAGCGCATCGGCGAGCGCGCTCGTCGCACGCAGGAGCTCCTCGACGGGCGCGGCGGCCTTGCTGGGATCGAACAGCTCGGCCACGTTCAGCGGGGCGGCCGACTCGTGCGCCGCCGTGAAGGCGTGCTCGTCTTCTTCGAGCGCTCCGACGAAGCGGAGAATGTAGGGCGACTTCGCGGCCAGCCGGTTTTGCGTGGCGATGGCGTCGCACAGAGCGTCGCGGAGACGTTCCAGCCGATCGGGCGGCGCGTCCGGCGGCTTGAGAATCACACGTTGAGGGGTTTCGGGCATTGGTTCGCGTACGCGCTTCCTGGCGAAGTTCCGGCCCACCGCGGCCGGAGACACGCTGCGTCCACAGACAGTATGAAGGAAATCGCCGGCGGGCGAAAGCGGTTCAGTGTGCGGGCTTGACAAGCGTTGCGCGGAGATACTAAGGTAAATGCTGGTGCGGTTTGGACCCTGCGGCGTGCGGTGCTGGCCGTCGGGACCCCAACTCTTGACCAGCCGAAGGAAGATAGCCATGGGCCGAACTACACGACGATCTCGTTGGGTGTTGCTGCTGGGCGGGGCGGCGATCGTGTTGCAGACGGGCTCGTGCCTGCTCACGGGCTCGACCGCTCAAACCGATTTCGTGCGACAACTGATCGTGCCGCGCTTGTCCAGCCTGCTGTCGGACGCGATCTTCTTCTTTCTGGATAACGCTTTTGTGCGGCTCACGACCTGACGCGACCGAGTTGGCGTGTCCGCACGCCGGCGGACCAGGCTGGGGACGGCCCGGCGCTTACCCGTCAGGCACAGCGGCCTGACGCTACCAGGGAGTTGCGTATGCGCAGACTTGTACGGACAGGCCGATGGGTGGTTTCGGGCACAGGCTTGCTGGTGCTCGGCGGGTGTTTCACCAACCAGCAACTGATCGACTTCGGACGCACCGAGGTGGCCCGCACTATCTCCGACTTCCTCGGACAGTTGTTCCAGCTCGCCGTTCTGTCGACCTCGTAAACCGGGCGCCACGATCCGCGGCGCCGGCCGCGGCTCGACCGGCAGACAGCAGTCGTTGGGCGAGGCGCCGACGAGCCTCCCCATGCGGGGCGTGACGAATGAGCATGTTTCAGCTTGCCAACGCACGACGGCCGACACCGGGGTCGGTCGCCACATTGTGCCTGCTAGCGCTGGGGGTCCTCGCGGCCGTGCTGCCGCCGGCGCGCGCCCAGGAGCCGCTAGGGGCTGCGCCCCCAGAACCCCGCGCGACCTCCGAGCCGAGCACGGCCCTGGTCGACCTGAACCGCGCCATCAAGGCCTACCTGGACGAGGACCGCGACACGGCCGCCGCCGCGTTCCAGCACCTGCTGGACACGCAGCCAACCGCCACGCTGCGCGTCCCCTGCCACTACTATCTGGGGCTGATCGGCCTCGAGCGCGGCCTCAAGCACTCCACCGCCGCGCAGGCCGCCCGCACTGAGAAGAACGAGGCCACCGCCCAGCAGGAGGCCGCTGCGGCCCGCGAGCAGTTCGAACAGGCCCAGGCCCAGTTCGAGGAGGTCGTCCGCCTGGCCGACCCGACTGTCGAAGTCGTCAACGCCGCGCTGCTCCTCGGTATTTCCCGGCTGGCCAGCGACTTTCCGGGCTCCCAGCTCTCGGCCCACGAATTGGCCCTGCGGGCCGAGGACACGCTCAAACGCTACGTCGCCACCGACTACGGCGCCCAGGACCGCTACGGCCAGTTCTACCTCGCCGTCGCCCACTACCGGCTCGCCGACGAATACCGCAAGGACGCCACCAAAGGCCCCGAGTTTGCCGACGCCTTCCAGTCCGCCCGCGCCGCCCTGGAGCACGCTCGCGTGCTTGCGGAGGCCGATGTCGCCGGCCAGCGGCTGACGCCCGCCGGCCAAGACGAGTTCGTCAACGTGCTAACGTACTACGATGGCCTCCTCGCGATCCTCTGGGGGGACAACGCAGCCGCGCGGCAGGACTTCACGGCCGTCAGCGAGCGCGCCGCCGGCACTGATCTGGCCAACAACGCGACCGCGATCGTCGCCAAGCTCGATGAGGCTGAGGCGCGGCAACCCCATCCGGTGCAACTGCCCGTCCCGGCCCCGCTCGGCCCGTTCGAGCTGGACACGCGCCTGACCATGGGGCACGCCTACAACTCCAACGTGATCCTGCTCGGCCGGGATACCATTCTGCCCCGCGGCTACCGCCGCAGCGACGATTACCAGTTCGGTCTGGGCGCCGACTTCAATCTCAGCCGGCGTATCACCCGGCGGGAAGCACCGTGGGTCGGAGAGAGCCTGACCCTCGGCCTCGGCGGGGGGACCGACAACGTCTGGCAGCCGAACATCCCCCAGTTCGACATCAACCGCTACCTGGGGCGCGCGTACGTGAACTGGGAGCCGATTCGCGACCTGTACCTGGGCTTCCAGTACGAGTACTCGTACACGCAGCTCGGACACGCACCCTTCATCTCCAGCAATCGCGTCACGCCTGTGCTGTCGAAAGTCTGGCGCCGGCCGGGGGCCGAGGGCGCGGAGCTGGAATTCGGACGCACCGACGTGTACTTCTCCCAGGACGACCGCACGTACTTCGACCGCCTCGTGGACCGGCGCACGAATCGCGACGGCGTCTACCGCGCGCTGGGCATCCGGCAATCCATCAACCTGGTGCAGGCCCAGGACCTGCCGCTCCTGAAGGAGTACTACAGCACGCGCGAGGCCGAGCGGAAGCTCTTCGGCGAGCGGTGGCTCGCGATCTATCTGGGCTACGAGTTCCGCGACGAGCAAACCGTCGGCACCGAATTCGACATGCGGGGCCACTCGCTGCTGTGGGGGCTGACGGTCCCGCTCCCGTTGCGCCTGGCCTTCGAGCTGAACAGCGAGTTCACCTGGGGCAACTACTCCTCCCCCAGCATCTTCGACTACGAACGCAAACGACGCAGCGACTTCCTCCAGCGCTATGACATGGGGTTCGTTTATACGATCGTGGCCCGCGGTGAGAACCCCACCCTTCGGACCCTGAACGTGCGGCTGCGCACCGGCGTCGAGATGTCCTTCCAGAACTCGAACATCTGGGACCGCCTCGGGGAAGATATCTACGAATACAACCGCACCGTGTACGGCATGCGGCTGGAGGTGGATTTCTAGATGAGTGCTAGGGGCTGCGCCCCTGGGACCCCGAGAGCCAGGAGTCAGAAAGCCATGACCGCCGCCAAACGCATCTCGCCGCTCGTTCTGGTCGCGCTAGTGCTGGGTGGGGCGCAGCGCGCGGGCGCCCAGGAGCTGTTTTCCGTAACGGGCGTCTCGCGTGCGGGAGGCGCAACCCTGGAAGTTGAAGGAGCGGCCGCGCTTCCGCTCTCCACCGGGCGCGCGCTGACGCCCGGAACGATCCACGTCCTCGACGGCACGCAACTGATGCTATTCGAGCCTTCCGGCGTCGTCATGGTCATCATTGGGCCGGCGACTGTGGTCGCCGCCCGGGATGATCTTACGGGCGGTATCCAGCTCAACCTGGAAGGGGGCCGCGTGGTGGTGGCGTCCGCGCGCCGCATGGGCGAGGGGCGCGTCATCACGCTCACGGCGCGGCCGTCCGCGGCGGGGCAGGTCAACGTCGAGCTGTCGGTGAGCCCGGGGTACACCTATGTTCTGGCCGGCGACAAGGGTGTGGGCGTAGCCTATGTCGCCGACGCGCCGGACAGCGCTCTCGGGGTGCGCGTCAACGCCGCCTCGGTCGAGTTGCCGACGAACCAGCTCCTGATGGTCGACTCGTCCGGGGCGCACCGGCTCGCGCCGTTGGGCGACTGGCTGACTCAGAACGGTTTCGCGCGCGCCTGGGGGCGCGAGTTGGGCGTGGCGTCCGCGCAGGTCTCGCGTCGCGACGTCGAGTCCGGGCTGTTCAACAACATCATCTCCTGGGACCGCTATGCCAGCGCCACGACGGTCTCCGAGCGGCTCCGCGAGCAGGCGTTCAATCCGGAAATCCGGCAGACCGCACAGTTGGTCGCCTTCACGAGCCGGCCGAGCACACGGGCCGCCCCGGCCCAGACCGAGCCGTTCGCCGCGGCGAACGCGGTGCCGCTCATCTCGCCTGCGGCGCTGAGCGTGCAGACCATCGGGCAAGGTGTGACGGCATTGCAGTTGAATCAGAGCGCGGCAAACCTGTTGACGGCGACCGGCAGCCAGGGACTCGGATTCCGCGGGCTGCTGCAACTGGCCGTCCCGGGCATTTCCGGCGGCCAGCGGACGATCGGCCCGGCGGGTTTGGCGGCGCCGTGAGGCCAGTCATTATGGAAAACGGGGCACGGACCCGCGCCGTGTGGGCACGACGGGCACGAGAATCTGTGACGGTGGCGGCACCGCACACGTGCCGCGTCTAGGAGGATTGATCATGCGTGATCTGCGCGCTTGGGTTTTTCGGTCCGTCGCACTCCAGACTCTGTCGCCGTCCAGACGGTGCGGCACGTTCGCGCGGTGCGGCGTGGCGGCTCTCGTCCTTGTGTGTGGTGCCGCGACCGCGGCGCGCGCCGCCGTCACCGTATCCACGCCCGGCGTACTGCCCGTGAGCGCGGACACGATCAGCGGGACATTCAGCAGTACGACGACGAATCCGGCAATTGCCGAAGCTGCCGCCGGCGACTTGGCCGGCGCGTCATCGATCGTGCTCTCGGCTCCGGCCAACTTCGTATTTGACACGGCGGCCGCGTCAGTGACCGCGACGATTACGGGCGGGGCCGGAACGCTGGTAGATCTGGGGGGCGGCGCTGGCGTCGCAGTCCCCGCCACGCCAACCGCCACGACGATCACGTTTAACGTTACCGCCCCGAGCAGCGGCGTCGGCGGCGCATCCACGATCACCTTCACCGGGATTCGCCTGCGTTTGACCGCGTTGCAGGCGCCCGGCGCCGCGCCGCCAATCCTCGTGACCTGCACGGGCCTTGCGGGCGGGACCCTCGTAAACGTCAGCGTCGTCGCCGGCGCACTCAATAACTTCCTCGTCACCACCAGCGCGAGCAGCGCCATCGCCGGCGTCGCCGTGACCGTCACAATCACCGCCCGCGATGAGTCGAACAACGCGATTGCCCTCTTCGACCCCGCCGCGGACATCACGATCACAACGTCGACGGCGGGATCGGTGACCGGCGGCCCCCCGGTGAACATCACCTATGCCGGTGGGACGGGGGCCGGGGCGTTCCCGATCACCGACAATACGAATAACACCGCCACGATCCCATCGGCCGGGGCAAACACGTTTAACGCCAGCGGACAGTACACGTTTACCTTGACGGACTTCCGCGCCGAGGGGCCCGTCTTCGTGCGGGCGAGCGACGGCACCGTGACGGATTCGACCGCGACCGGCGTTGCGTGGACGCCAGATACCGCGGGCCCCGGCCGGCAACTCCGCTTTGTGCAGGAGCCGACGAGCACGGCCGCGGGTGCGACGATCACGCCCGCCGTGACCGTCGAACTTCTGGACCAGTTCTTTAACCGCATCCTGACGACAGGCACGTCGATCGCGCTCACGCCGAGTGCCGGCGTGCTGGGCGGCACCACGCCGCAGAACACAGCCACCGGCGTGGCCACCTTCGGCAACCTGAGTCTCACGCCGGTCGGCGTGGGTTACACGTTGGCAGCCACAACCGCGGGCTTCACGGGGGCGACGTCGGCGTCATTCGACATCACACAGGCGCCTAACCTTGTCGCCGGGTTCGTGGGGGTGGCTGCCGATGCGACCACGACGAACGTCTCAGTCACGTACACGATCGAAGGGCCGGATACGGTCCCGGCGTTCAACATCAGCATCGGTTTGAAGAGAGGCGCGAACCCCACGGTGAATCTAGCCCCCTCCCCCGTGGCGGCCCCGGCCCTGACCCCGGGGACCCACACGCTGACACAGAACGTGCGCGCCGCTCTGGACGGCCTGGGCACCGTGGGGAATGGGGACGTGATTGACGTGACGGCCGGCCCATACACCGGCGAGACGAACACGACGGACAACAACAAGACGAGCGCGCCACTCATCGTGAATCTGAGCGCCCTGTCGCTGACCCTGGATGCGGTCTTCAGCGCCACGCTCACGTACAGGGTGGACAGCCCGGGAAACGTCCCCGCATACAGCATCGAGTTTTTCCTGGACAGCAACAACAATGGCACATTTGAGTTCGGTACCGACGCGCAGGTCGGACCGACCCAGGCGGGCACCGTATCGCCCGGCTCGCACACCGCCACGCAGAACTTCGCCGCTAGCCCGCCGTCGTCCGGCCAACGCATCTTCGCCGTGCTGGACCGGGTCAACAGCGTTATCGAGAGCAACGAGTATCCGGGCGACAACATAATTAACGTCGCCAACGTCGCCACGACGGACCTCATCGCTACGGCGGTGTCGGTTAGCGTCGTCGGCGCACAGACTCTGGTCAGTGTCACCTACACCGTCAGCAGCCCCACGCCAGTCAATCCGTTCGTGATCCGGCTGGGGATCGACACGAACGGCGACGGCACCATCGACAGCTTCCTGACCGGCGGCGCCGGCCAACCCGCGGACATTGCAGGCGACCAGGCGCCCGGCTCCCCCGACACGGCGCCCATCGACATCCGCGCGGTCTTGAACGCCGTCGGCGGCATCAACAACCTGGCGCGGATTTACGCCGTTGTGGACCCCCCCATCGGCGGTCCGGGGGCCGTGGCTGAGTCCAGCGAGAACAACAACACCACGTTCACGCAGCTTCCAGTGGACCTGGCGGCGTCCGCGCTGACCGCGTCGTCCAGCGCCACCGGCGCGTTCACCGCCGCTCTCGACTACGTCGTCAACGCACCGGGCAACGTGCCGGCCTTCACTATCCTGTTCGGACGCGACACCAACGGCGATGGCGTGATCGACAACAACCTGGCGACCGTGGCCGGCGATCCCTCGCCCGGCTCGCACCGCGTTTCGCTGGACCTGTCGGCCCAACTCGCCGCGCTGGGTGTAACGTCCAATAGCAGCGTGACGATCGTCGGCGTCGTGGACAGCACGAATACGGTGACCGAGTCGGTGCCCAGCGCGAACAACTCCGCCAGCGGCTTTGCGACTTACACCGTCGACCTCGTCGCGACGCGGCTGACCTTCCCCGGCACGGCGTTGGGCGCGAACTTCGACGCCACGGTCGAGTACAGCGTCAACGGCAACCCGCCGGCCGAGGACTTCACGATCGGGTTCTACGTGTCGACCAACGACTCGGTGACGGACCTGACCGGCGACACGCGGATAGCCACGTTCACGATCACGGGGGCCGACAAAACGCTGGGCGCACACACGAAGACGTTCACCGTCAACGTCCCGATCGGCACCGTCCCCAGCGCAAACTTCTTCCTGAAGGCCCGCGTCAACGACGGCGTCAGCGGCGGCGCTCCCTTCGTGCCGGGTGAAAACGCCGCTAACAACATCGTCGCCACGCCAAACTCGACCGCCGACCCGAACGCGGACTTCGACGGCGATGGTCTGACGCGGCAGCAAGAGGAGATCGACGGGTTTACGATCATCGGCCTCCACCGCGCGATCGATCCGCCCGCCCAGCAGGGCGCGCCCCTCCACGTCCTGACCCTCGACACGGAGGCCGATTCGGACGGGGATGGCCTCTCCGATTTCATCGAGGTGACCTTCGGGCTGTCGGATGCCGAGCGGGCCACATTGCTCGCGATGGATCCAACGTCGCGTTTCAACCAGATCGTCGCCTGGACGCAGTCCGGCCACATCCAGCCCACCAACCCGTTTGACGCCGACAGCGATCACGACGGCATTCCCGACGGCCAGGAAGACGCCAACCACAACGGCCGGGTTGATCCGGGGGAGACCGACCCGCGCAACTGGGACACCGACGGCGACGGCTTGAGCGACCTGGAGGAACTCAGGGGTTTCCTGGTCACGCGTTATCCCGCCGGCACGACTTCCGGCCGCTTTAACCCCAACATGGTCGTCCGCGTTTTCTCGGATCCACTGAAAGCCGATACGGACGGCGACGGCATCAGCGACTGGGACGAGGTCATGACCTATGCCCGGGCCGCCGAAGCCGACGGCAGCGTGCCGAGCATCGAGCTATCCGCGATCGCGGCCCGACCGAGCCGCAAGGTGTATGGACCCGGCATGACCGTCAACGATCTGCCGGCTGATGATGTCCGCCGCAACACGACGATCTTCCCGAACCTGCGCACGAAGCCGGTCTGGGGTGTGCGGACCGACCCGAACTCTGCAGATACGGACGAGGATGGGATTCCCGATCCTAACGATCCAGCGCCGCAGATCAACCCGGCCCGCTGGGGCTATGACGCGAACGGCGACGGCGTCTTCAACGACGCCGATCTGGCATTGCTGCGCGCCCAGTTCCCGACCAGTCCCGCCACGCCGGCTCCGTTCCCAGCGAACGTCGCCGACTTCCAGCGCCTGCTGCTCAACTTTGATCAGGACGGAGACGGGTTCCTCGAGGCGCCGGACGCCAACGGAGACGGCTTCCCCGATTTCACCCGCTACAACGAGGCCACGATGGAGCAGGCCTTCGGCGTCGACTTCGGCAACGACGGCACGCTGAACGACGGCTTCGACGTCGGCGGGCTTAACCAGGGCCCCGCCGATGCCGGCGACACCCGGTGCGGCAGCGCGAACGAGGGTCGGCCGCTATATGGCACCTACCGCGTCATCCGGTCGGCCGACGGAAGCATCATCGGCGACGGAAAGCTCGACCTCCTCGACGAGCCCACCGGGCAGCTCTTCCCCACGGACAATTGCCCGACCGTAGCCAACCCCGATCAGCGGGATTTCGACGGCGACGGCCTGGGCGACGCCTGCGATGCCGACATAGACAACGACGGCGTGCCCAACGCCCTCGACCCCGTGACCCAGGCGCGGGGCTCGAACTGCTCCACCCCCAATCCCACGTACATCGCGGCGACGCCGCTGCCCTGTGCCTTGGTCTTGATTCCCGGCCTGACGATCGGCTACGTCGTGCTGCTGGCGCGCAGCCGCCGCACCCGACACTGATCGCACGAACCGAACCAGGGCGTGCCAGGCGACCTCCCGCCGGCACGCCCCGCGGTTGCTCCCGACAGAACGAGGGCCGCGGGCGGGCTTGCCCCGCGGCCCTCGATGCCTTTGCACGACGCCGCCCGAAAGCCTACCATCACGGGGGTGATGCAGACGTTACGGCGATGCGACCACGGAGGCGTGACCAGATGAAGCGCACGTGCGGCCTAGTGATCGGACTCGGGCTCTTTGCCGTCGCGACGCTGCTGGCCGCGCTCAGCGGGTGTCAGACCCCCGGGCGCAGCGCGACGGCGCAGTCGAGCACCTCGACGCAGCCGGCCGGACCGGCCGATACCATGGCCCGCTCGGACGCCGAGCGCGCCAAGGCGGACATCGAGCGAAATCAGCGCGAGGTTGCCGGCGAGCGGCGCCCGTATCGGCCGCAGGACCGGCCCGTCGTCGATCAGTCGCGCGTCCCGGCGCGACCCTAGCGCACAGTGTGCGACGTGTCCCTGTACTACGAACGAGCAAAACCCTCGCCCGGCACGCACGTCGTGCCCAGATTTCGGGCCCGCCAAATCCAAAATCCAGAATCCAAAATCCAAAATCGACTGCGCGTGAAGCCGGCGCTGCACGTTTGTGGCGCCCTCCTCACTCTTCTGGTCGCCGCGTCGTCCGGCATTCAGGCGCCAGCGCAGAACACGCCCGTCAAGGCACCGTACGACAACCCGCCAGAGGTCGCCGCGCTCGACGCGATGTTGCCTACGCTCGTCCCGCCGGAGACGGGGGCCGCGTTGACCACGGACGAGCTGGTCCAGGTCAGCCGCCTGCTGTCGTCGCCTTGTGACCAATTGCGCTGGCTGCTCGCACGGGCACAAGCACTGTCGGAGCAGCGCGACGCGACGGAGCTGGCGAAAGCCGCCGCGGCACGGGCGCAGGCCCTCGCGCCGCTCAAGCTGACGGGGGAGTGTGCCGAGGTCCCGGCGGCGCTGCAGGAGATCCTGCGTCGGCAGCAATCGCTCATCAGCGTCACGGACCCCGACGGTCTGATCGAGCGGCTCAAGAGCAAGGAGGCGGAACGCCTCACGGATCAGCCGCCCTGGGCCAAGTTCGTGCTGCTGGCGCGCGGCGTAACCGCGACCAAGCTCCTCACGCGGGGCGAGACGTGGGATCGGCCGCGCATTGTCATGGACGGGCTGGACGGGCTGGCCGGCAAGATTGAGTTGCCGCCCACGTCGCAACTGCTGGACGCGTACACGCGTCTGGGCGAGGCGTATCAGAGCTGGACCGCGGCCGACGCGGCGCAGCTTGGGGACGCGGCCCAGCAGCAGAGTGTCAAGGCCACGTTCCAGATCGCGGCCGCGCTGTTGGATCGGGCGCTCGGGCTCGACGATACGGACTTGAAAGGCCACACCCGCCCGGTGCCATACAGCAGCAGCCCCGAGGATTGGACACGCCTGGCGGAGGCGCTGGAGAGCGCGGCCCTTTGGCGTTGGGCCACGCTGGCGCACATCTTGGCAGCCAGCCCGGTGAGCGGCCAGGCGGCCGCGCCGCAGACGGTGGCGCGCGCCCAGCAGCTCTGGAGCAGCTTCCGGAAGGTAAGCCCGACGGGTTGGATCGCCGTCGACGACAGTGCCGGCGGGTGGCTCCCCAGGCTGAATGCGCCCGACCGGCTGGTCCAGCCGAAAATGCTGCCGCTGGCGCGCGATTTCAACGCCGCCGCGCGCGAGCAGCGCGCCGCACACGAGCGCGAGATCCTGCGCCTGGTGGAGGCCCCGACGGCCGGGGATGAGGCCGGGCGCAACAAGGCCGCGGACGAGCTGTTCGCCGCGATCGAGTCGGCCAAGGCCGCGGATCTGGGCGCGCCGATCAAACCGCTGACCCTCGCCGAGCTTCAAACGCAGTTGGGCGACTTACAGCCGGTCTACCTTTTTGTCGAGTTGGCGGAGCTCCGGGGCGGAGACGGTGGCACGTCCCGCGTCTGTGGCGTGGCCGTGTACCGTCAGTACTACCTTAAGCCTCAACAGATCAAGAAAGCGGAGGACCGGTATCTGTCGCGGGCGCTGCCGTTCAAACCCAGCGCGGACGAGGTCATCAAGGACGCGCTGGCAAACGGGCCACCGCCCACGGAAGGGGGCGCGATCCGTAAGGACGCCCGGATCATCATTGCCCCGGACGGTCCGCCGGCGCGCGGCTGGTTCGACTTCGAGACAAAGTCCCTCCTGCAACCGATGGCCGGGACGGGGGCCGATCCGAGTTGGATCGTCTACGTCCCGTCCGCGACTGCCCTGACCTCGGGAAGCTGGAGCCTCGATGCTACTCTGCGAGTCTGGTACCGCGCCGCGGTGCGCATGGGCGGTGAGGTGCCGATCGTGTCCTCGCCGCCGCGGCCCCTGGCCGCGCGCAACGCCGGGCCGCCGCTGGACCGCGAGGATATGGTGTTGTACCTCGTGGCGCTCGGCGCGCCGTACGAGGGCACCGAGAACAAGCTGGCGGACCTGCTGAGCGTGAAACGCGCCAAACCGGTTCCGGCTCTGCCGCTGTGGGTGAAGAAGTAGGGGGGTCCGATCCTCGGGAACGCTGCCGATAAAATCGCGCCGTGCCCATCATTGGCTTTGACGGGACGGGGGCGCCGCGGCATACTCCGCATTGCGTAGCGGACCGAACGGCACCCGCGTCCAGCGAACCGAGACAGCGTCTGTTTCAGTCGGGCCCAATCGTCCGTACACGCGAGGTACGTTGCCATGGCTCAAGGCACGGTCAAGTGGTTCAACGACACGAAGGGGTTCGGTTTCATCACCGGAGACGACGGCCAGGATGTCTTTGTGCATCACTCGGCCATCGTCGGGGAGGGACACAAGACGCTGCGCGAAGGCGAGCGCGTCGAATTTGAGGTCCAACAGGGCCCGAAAGGCGCGAAGGCCGTGAACGTCAAGCCGGTCGAGTGAACGCGGGGCGGAGCCGGGGTCCCCTCGCCTCCGCTGTGCCCCGCACGCAGCACCCTCCACACGGCCACCTCCGCCAGGCCGCCTTGTCTGCCCCAACCAGTCCTACCAGAAAGGACTCGCCGTGCGCGTCGCCTTAGTCAACCCGATCAGCCGCCGGTCTGAGGGGTACCACACGCTCGGCAGCCTCATCCCGCAACTCGGGTTGCAGGTGCTGGCGCAGCTCGTCCCCCCCGGCCACCAGGTCGAGCTCATCGACGAGGTCTTCGGAACCGCCCCGACGGAGACACTGCTGGCGCAAGGGCGCTACGACCTCGTGGGGGTGACCGGGTACAGCAGCGGCGCAACTCGGGCCTATGAGATCGCCGCCGCCTGCCGCCGGCACGGCCTCCCGACGATCATGGGCGGCCCCCACGCCTCCGCCTGCCCGGACGAGGCCGCCCCGCACTTCGACTCCGTCGCCATCGGGGAATGCGACGAGATCTGGCCGCAAATCGTCGACGATGCGGCGGCCGGCCGGCTCCAGCCGCGGTACCACGGCCGCCTGTCGAATCTCGATGACAAGGGCCTCGGCCGCGCGAGCCAGCTCCTCCGGCCGATCAACGGCCAGTACGACGTGTCGGCGATCCAGACCTCGCGCGGCTGCCCCGTCGGCTGTGAATACTGCTCGGTGACCCTCTACAACGGCCCGGAAATTCGGCGCCGCCGCATCGCCGACATCGTGGACGAGTGGAACCAGACCCCCAAGAAGTTCATCTTCGTGGTGGACGATAACTTCTTCGGCGTCGGACCGAAGCACGCCGAGTGGGCCAAAGAGCTGCTGCGGGCGATCATCAAGCACGGCCAGCGGCGGCTGTGGTTCAGCCAGACGACGATCAACATGGGGGACGACCCCGAGGGTCTCCGGCTGGCGTACAAGGCGGGCTGCCGGGGAATGTTGGTCGGGTTCGAGACGTTCAACGCCCGTGCACTCAAGGCCTATCACAAGGGCATCAATCGCAACAACTTAGCGCGCTACCAGGAGCTTGTGAACGGGTTTCATCGCGCCGGCATCTCCGTCTTCGGCGGGTTCATCATCGGCGCGGACGAAGACACGCCCGAAACCGTGGCCGACACCGCCGTTCAGGCGGTCAGGATGGGGGTCGACATCATCCAGATCACCAACCTCACTCCGTTACCGGGCACGAGAATGTACGACCGCTTCAAGGCTGAAGGGCGGCTCGTGGCCATGAGCTATCCGGAGGACTGGGAGCGCTACACGTTCACGGAAACGGTTTACCGCCCGGCGCAGATGACCGCCCGCGAACTCGACGAGGCGATTTTCGAGCTGCGCTACGCGGCGGCGAGGCAGAGCTGGGTCGTCAAACGGGCGATTCGGACGTTCTTCCGGACGCGCTCCCTGACGACCGCCCTGTTCGTCCTCGGAATGAACCGGGGATGGAAGCGAATGGCGAAAAGCCAGGTCCCCGTGGACGCACAGCGGTACGGGCTGGTCCCGCAACCGTCGGCCCGCATGCAGCGCGTTCTGGACTCATTTCGGATGCACTTCTGGTCCCCCGCCTCGGCCGTGCCTTGAGCGGCCGGCCACGCCCAGCCCAGAAAAAAGGGGGGTCGAAAAAAAATATCGCGACTCAACTTGAAAGGCGCCAAAACGCGGTGTATAGTGCAATTGCCCGAGTGGCGAGCGGCACGTACAGGTTTCCCCCCCGGCCTGTCGGCCCCCCCTCGGGCTTTTTTGTGCGCCGATTTCTCGCCGCACTCTTCTTCCCCCGCGACAACCCGCGACCAGCGGCCCACCCGTAGCTTCAGACGTGCCGGCCTGACGCCACCTCTCGTCGAACCCGCTCTACGCCGGCCAGCCGGCGCTTTCGACCTCGCGGGCGCGCACCGCCACTTGCTCGAGTAGCAGGCGCTCGGCCGGTCCCAGCTCCACGTCGCGGCGACCCATCACGATGTGTGCGATCTGGAGCGCCTTATCGACGCGGTACGGGATCAGGCCCTCATCGGTCAGCCACGCGAAGGAGGGCACGAACCGCGGTGCGACCTGGCGCGTAAAGACATTGGCGGCCACCCCGATCACGCAGCCGGTCGGCAAGATCGTGCCGATGCCCGTCTTGGCGTGGTCGCCGATGACGGACCCGACGAACTGCTGCCCGGTTTCGACGCCGACGCCGTTGATGCTGACGCGGACGGTCCCGTAGGTGTTCTTCAGGTCGCTGGTGACGGTATCCGCGCCGAGGTTGGCCCACGGGGCAATGAAGCTGTGTCCCAGGAAGCCGTCATGCTGCTTGCTGCTAAAGCCCTGAAAGATGCTGGCCTCGATTTCGCCGCCAACCTTGCAGACCGGCCCGATCGTGGTGCCCGCGCGGATCACCGCCCCCGGTCGCACGATCGACCGCGGCCCGATGTAGCACGGCCCCTCGACGACCGCGTTGGGTTGGATCACGACGTCGTGGTCGATGCAAATCGGTCCGTCCTCCGCGTCGAGGACGGCGCCCGGCTTGATCCGCGCCCGACGGCCGATGTGTATCTGCCCCGGGCACACCAGGTACGCGCCAGCGTACACCTGTGCCTCGTCCGCAATGCCGGAATCACGAAGCTGCCGCCGCAGCTCCGCGTCGTTCGCCGACGCCAGATCCCACGGATGGCGGATCAGGCGCACGTGCCGGGGCGTCTCCTCGACCCGCCGCGTAGCGGCCCATTCGTCCAGCCGGGCCGGGTCCTGAAAGAACTCCGCGGTCAGCGGCTCGATCTCGCCGGGCCGCAGGACGGCCGCAACCAGGTCGCCCTCCTGCCGCCACACGACGCCCGGCCGCGGCAACTCGACGGACCGGGAGAAAAGGGCCCGCGCGTTGACCAGGCACCAGTCGGCGCCGGGCTGCGGCTGATCGAGCGCCGTGCGCCCAGCGACCACTTCCGCGACCCACGGCCGCAGAAAGACCCGCGCGAGCGGAAACGGAAACGCGGCCCGCAGCTTGTCGATGAGGCAGTCGCACCCGCAGCGCAGCTCGAACGCCGCGCGCAGCCACGTCAGCGGGTGCAGTTGCGTGGTCCCGCTATCTTCAAAGTAGGCAAGATTCATGCGGCACGCTTGCGATCATCCAGTATCCATCGTCGGCTTTCGGCTCGGACCGTAGGCGGCGGCCACCGACATGGCCCCCAACATCATAGTGCGTGGCCGACGCCCCGACAGGTCGCCCCGCGCGCGGACCCACGCTAAACTCCTGCCTATGGCTACACCGCGGCCTCCGCAACCGGTGAAGCTTCTCGTCGGCCTGCTCGGCGGCGACGTGGACCTGCTGCGACGCGCCCGCCAACTTCTGGCGCGGTGCTGCGGGCCGGTCAGCCTCGCGAGCGAGATGTGGCCGTTCAACCAGACGGACTATTACGCCGACGAGATGGGCCCCGGCTTGCAGCGCTGGTTCCTGAGCTTCGAGCAGGCCGTTCCGCCCGGCCGGCTGGCCGAAATCAAGCTGGAAACCAACGCGCTGGAGCGGCAGATCGCCGAGGACTGCCTGCTGCCGGACATTCCGCGCCCGGTAAACATCGACCCCGGGTACATCGACCTCACGAAGCTCGTGCTGGCGACAACCAAGGATCGCGGACACCGCATCTACATCGGGCACGACATCTACGCGGAGGTAACATTGCAGTACGTGGGCGGCGTGTGGCAGACCCTGCCGTGGACGTATCCGGACTACTGCCAGCCGGACTACCACGCTTTCTTCGAACGGGTCCGCGAGCAGCTTCGCCAGCAGCGCGCGCACGCCGCCGAGGCCCGCGCAGGGGAGACGCCGACGTCGCCATGACCCGCACCACGCTCGTCTTCCTGTTGGCAGGTGCCGCCGGCGGCGTGCTGGTGCTGTCGGCGGGACTGACCTTGCTGGCCCAGCGGGTAGCACTGCGGCTGGGCTTCGTGGATCACCCCGGCGGACACAAGACACATCGCACGCCGACGCCGTACGGCGGGGGCTGTGCGCTGATTGCGGCGGCTTGGCTCGCGCTCGGCGCGACGTTGTGGCTGGCGGCCTGGCTGCCGGAAGCGTGGGTCCGCGGCGAGTTCGGGGAGACCGTGCGGGCCTACGTGGGCGGCGTGCATGGCCGGATGCTCCAGACCATCGTGATCCTCATCGGCGGCGCGGTCCTGCACGTAGTCGGGTTGTTCGACGACAAGCGTCCGCTGCGGCCGGGACCGAAGCTGCTGGCAATCGTCGCGGTGGGGCTGTTCGTCGCGACGGCGGGGCGCGTGCGGATTGCGGAATTAATGGGAGTGCCGGTCTCGATCGTGCTCACGACGCTGTGGTTCGTCGTGATCGTGAACGCGTTCAACTTCCTCGACAACATGGACGGGCTCAGTGCCGGCGTCGGCTGCGTCTGCCTGGCAGCGTTCGCGGTCTGCGGACTGATGGCCGGGCAGGTGCTGGTGCCGGCGCTGGCATGCGTCTTCCTTGGCGCGGCCGGCGGATTCCTGATCTTCAATTTTCCGCCCGCGCGGATTTTCATGGGCGATGGCGGCAGCCTGGTGCTCGGCTACATGCTCGCCACGGTGTCGGTCCTCACGACGTACTACCAGAGCGGGCACGGTGCACCGCCCTACGCCCTCGCCATGCCGCTGGTCATTCTCGCCGTCCCGCTGTACGACTGCGTGAGCGTCGTGACCATCCGGCTGCGCGAGGGCCGTAACCCGATGCACGGGGACCAGCGGCACTTCTCGCATCGCCTCGTGGACCGCGGACTAAGCCGCCGGCAGGCCGTCCTGACGATCTACCTTGCGACGGCGACGACGGGGTTGCTGGCGACGCTCCTGCCGGGGGCAAACCTGCGCCAAACGATCACGATCGGCGTCATCGTGCTGATGGTGCTCAGCGTCGTCGCGATTCTGGAAGCCCCGTTACGCAGAGAAGCATGAGCCACAACCCCGGCGACAGCCCGTCGGCGCCGCCCGCGAGGGGAAACAGCCGCGGGCAGGGGTCCCCGCTCGTGCGAGAGTCCTTTCTCGCACGCAGTATCCCCCTCGCGGACCGCCTCCTGTTCTACGTGCTGCTCGCGCTGCTCTGTGCCCGCCCGATGATCGGGGAAAACTACGAGCGGCTCGAAGTCAGCTTCCTGGCCGATCTGCCCACCAGCGGCGGCCCCACACCCGCGACCACCGCATGGCTGGACACATTCACGCTCGCCACGGCGGTGTTAACCTTGGCGCGCGGCGGGCGCTGGCGCGGCGGCGCTTTCATTATGACAGCCGTTGGCCTGCTCGCGGCGGCCGTGGTCGCGTCGACGTATGCCGCCGGCAACCACTATCTGGCCTGGTTCGCCGGATCGAGCTTGCTCATCGGGGTGCTCGCGGCCGTCGCGCTCGGCACGCTCGTGCAGGCGCGGTGGATGTGGCACGTGCTGATCGCGGCCGCGCTCGCTACCGGCGGCACAACCGCGGTCAAGTGCATCCGGCAATCCACGCTGGAATTCGCGGAGTTGCGGCAAAGCTGGGAACAGGAATACAAGCCGGCCCTGATCCAGCGCGGCTACAACCCGGACGACCCGCTTTTCGTGAACTACGAGCGCCGGATGCAGTCGCGGGAGGCGTACGGCTTTCTCTCGCACCCGAACGTCACCGGCTCCTGCCTGATGATGTGGTTGCTCGTGCTGGCAGGCGTGCTCGCCGCGAGCGGCCTGCGCCCGACCACGGCCCACACGCGCACACTCGCATCCATCGCGGCCGGCCTGGGCTGTGTGCTGTTGTCAATCGCGCTCGGCTGCACGCGCAGCCGCGGTGCGCTGGTCAGCGGCCTCCTCGGCCTCGGCGCGCTCGCACTGCTCGGCGCCGCGGCCGCCTGGGTCGCACGCCGCGCCCGGTTGGTCCTGGTGGTGCTCGCCGGCGGCTACCTGGCCGTCGTCGGCAGCGTCGCGGCGTACGGCGTGTCCACGGGCACCCTGCCGCACCCGTCGCTGGCATTCCGCTGGTACTACTGGACGGCGGCGGCCCGGGCCTACCGCGACGCTCCGCTCACGGGCATCGGACGCGAGAACTTCGCTACGGCTTACATGCTCTACAAGGCGCCGGAGAGCACCGAAGAGGTCAAGGACCCGCACAGCGTGTGGGTCTCGCTGCTCGTCGAGCTCGGGCCGCTCGGGCTGGCCGGCGGCGCACTGCTCTGTGGGCTCGGCGTCCTCGGCGGGCTGCGGCGCCTGGGCGCGCAGACGGCTGTGCAACAACCAGCCGATGAGCCATCGCCGGCGTTTGGCGACCGGCTGCGCGCAGCGGCACCCATCGCCGGCGGCGTCCTGCTCGTGCACCTGCTCTTCTCCGGCACGCTCACTTCGCAGCCGGCCACCTGGTTCGTGTGGGCCGCGGACGTGGCTTTCACGTGGGTCGTGGCCTTCGTTCTGGCGCTGTGGGTGCTGGGCTGCATCGGATCGGACGGACACCGCAACCGCTGGGTGTTCGCTGGGCTCTGCGCGGCGTTGCTCGCTTCGCTGGTTCACAACCTGCTCGACTTCGCGCTCATGACGCCGGGCGGATTGGCGGTGTTTGGGCTCTGCGCCGCTGCGGCGCGCGGCCGCTCCGCCGCAGCGGGACCGTCGAGAACGTCACGGACGATGCGTCTCGTCGGCTACGCGGTCGTCCCGGCAGCCCTGCTATGGCACCCGTTGACGGTGGCACTGCCGGTCCAATGGTCGACAAGTCGAGTCCAGACGCTGCACGCGCTCCTGCACTCGTCCGCCCTGGAACAGGCGCCGCAGACGATTTATGCCCAGGCGGCGGGCCTGGCAGCCGAGCGGTTCGGCGACCCGTCCGCACACCGGTACGCAGTTCGAGCCATGCTGCAACTCTGCCGCCTCCCAACGCTGAACGAGCACACGCGCCAGGAGTGGTTGACGGGCACACGACAGGCTGCGCTAGACCTCACGCGGCGCCATCTGGACGACAGCGGCAATTTCAGCGTGCGGGCGCTCGTCGAAAATGACCTGGCGGACCTGGAAGAGCAGCGGCACGACCCGGCTGCCGCGCGCCAAATGCGCCTGGCGGCCGCAGAGAGCTGGGATCAGGCGGTAGCACGTTATCCCACGAATCCGCGCACGCGGATTTCAGCCGGCAACGTGTGGTTCGAGATCTGGCAGCGGACCGAGGCGGTCGCGGCGGCGGAGCACGCCAGCGCGCATTTTGCGGAGGCGCTGCACATCGACGATCTACGGCCCCCGTACGAGGTCGTGCGGCTGCAAGCGAAAGAACGCGAGCGGGTGGCGACGTGTCTGGCGCAGCTTCAAGCCCGGCGGGCGGTGTCCACCAATCCGGCCTCAGCGCCGGGGCCGTAGCACGAGCATTGCGGCGGCGAGCAGGAGGCACGAAGCGGGCTCCGGAGCGCCGGTTTCGCCGGAATACGCCGCGCGGAGCGCTTCAACCTGTGTCTCGTCGGAGGGGCTGTACAGGGGAGGCATCCACCCTGCGGGGCGGTCGGGGAAGTCCAGGTTGCCGCGCATCGCGCCGGCCTTGCCGATCAACTGGTATTGCTCGGCGATGAAGCCGCCGACGATGGTCCCGACGCCCTCGAGCACGTAGGAGTCGTGGTTGGAATAGCCATAGAGCGACACTGTGCTCAGGTCGAGGGCCCACAGCAGGCCGCTGAACCGCGTCGGGCCAATGGAGATGGTGCCGAAGATCTCCAGGTCCGGTGCGCCAGGGTCAGTGTTCCCGCCGGTGCCGACCAGGCTGACGTCCACAGTGCCGCCGGGGCCGACGTAGGGAGCGTCCTGGCGGGGGAACTGCACGGACAGCGCGAAATCGCCGCCGAAGCCCCCGTCGGCCTGATTCCAGACCGGGTAGACGGGCGGATTGGGCCAGGAGGGCCAAAACGCCGTGACCTCATGGTCGCCGGGGAAGGAGTCGTAGACCAACGTATCGGGCTGATCGCCGTTGGTCCGATATTCCCACGCTTCGGTGTTGTAGGCGCCGAAGTTGAAATCGTAGCCAGTGATCGCCGGCGTCAGTGGCGCCGCGGACGCGGCCGCCGAAGCCAACAAGAGCGCTGCGAGCAGCGCGGTGCTTCTCATGCCCAACCTCCAGCAATCATGGCGC
This sequence comes from Phycisphaerales bacterium, assembly GCA_003162245.1. Lineage (GTDB taxonomy): Bacteria > Planctomycetota > Phycisphaerae > UBA1845 > Fen-1342 > Fen-1342. The sequence continues at coordinate 23,235 of PMMM01000099.1, read as the reverse complement.
GCCGTGTGGGCGCACCAGCGGCGACGGGACGAGCGCAGTGCTCTCCCGTGTCACTAGGTTCTAGGCCCCCCAAGACGCGAGAATCAAATCAGGGCCGGGGCGACTCGTGGAGAACTGTCCGGCTGGCCGCCAAAAGGGCCTGCAGGTCGCGGCAGGCCTCCTCCACAAACTTCCGGCTGAGGTGCTGTCCGATGTGATCCCACGGCAGAAGTTCGGCCAGCGCGCGCTCGCGGTGCGCGTAGAAGGCCGGATCCACGCCCGTGGCCGAGAATGCTTCCAGCCAGCGCTCGTATTGAAAACAGTCCTCCCACCCGTCGAACCGTGCCCCCCGCCGCCAAGCTTCGTGGATCACACCCCCGAGCCGCCGATCACCGCGCGCCAGCACCGCTTCGAGCACCGACCGCTCGGGCCGATGGGTCTGAATGTGCACGGCGGATCGCCGGTCACGCTTTAGCCGCAGCAGGCGTTGCCGCACCTCCTGGAAGTACTCGGCCCGCGGCTGCGCCGCCCATTGCAGCGGCGTAAACGGTTTCGGCACGAGCCAACCGACCGCCGCGGTCACCTCCGCCGGCGGCTTGTCCACCGCGCGCCGCTCCTGACTGATCCGGTAGGCCAGCTCGTAGATGCCGTCGATGTCCTCCGGGCGCTCGCCCGGGAATCCCGCCATGAAATACAGCTTGACGCGCCGCCAGCCGGCCGCGTACGCCGCCCGCACGCCGTCCAGCAGGTCGCCGTCCGATACTCTCTTCTTCAGCGCCCGCCGCATGTCATCCGCCGCGGCCTCGACCGCGATCGTCAGCCCCGCCTTGCGTACCGCGCTGCCTAGCGCGGGGATGTTCTGCAACATGCGGTCCACACGCAGCGACGGAAAGCTGATGTTGACCCGGCGGGGCGCAAAACGCTCGTTGAGCCGCCCGGCCAGCTCGGTCAGTTGCGGATAGTCGGACGTCGACAGCGACAGCAGGCTGATCTCGTCGTACCCGGTCGCCCAGTAGGCCTCCTCGGCCAGCTCCAGCACGCGGTCCACGCTGCGCAGCCGCAACGGGCGTTTCGTATACCCGGCGTGGCAGAAGCGGCACAGGTTCGGACAGCCGCGCATGATCTCGAGCGCGATGCGGTCGTGCACCGCCGGCACCCACGGGATCAGCGGGCGCGTTGGAAACGGTGACGTTTCAAAATCGGGTGTGTGGCAGCGCTCGATCTGTTCCGGTATGCCGGCCACCGTCGGCCGCAACGCCGCGAGCGTTCCATTCTGGTGGTAGGTCGCCTCGTAGAGATTGGGGGCGTAAATCCACGGAAAGCGCCGCGCGAGCAGCGGGATCATCTCGCGCCGGCGCACGCCGCCGCGCTTGTACTCGCGCACCGCGTCGAGAATCTGCGCCAGCGAATGCTCGCCGTCGCCGATGACGACCAGGTCGAGGAACTCGGCCAGCGGCTCGGGGTTGTCCGCCTGTGGCCCACCGGCGATGACAAGCGGGTCGTCGTCGCCACGCTCCGCGGAGCGCAGCGGGATGCCGGCGAGATCGAGCAGGTTGAGTACGTTCGTGAAGATCAACTCATATTGCAGGGTGACGGCCAGCAAATCCGCCGATCGCACCGGCTGCCGCGTGTCCCACGTAAAGAGCGGGATGCCGCGCGCCCGCATCACCTCCTCGGCGTCGACCCAGGGGCAGAAGACGCGCTCGGCACAGACGCCCGGCGTGTGGTTGCACAGCCAGTAGAGAATCTGGCAGCCCAGGTGCGACATGCCGATGGCGTAGGTGTCAGGGAAGGCGATCGCGACGCGGATTTCGGCCGCCGCCCAATCGCCCGACCGCGGAAGCTGGTTGACCTCCCCGCCGATGTACTGCGCCGGGTGCCGCACGCGCTGCAGAAGCTCGTCGCGGACGCGCTCGGCGAGTTGCCTCACCATGCGCATCTCCGGTGCCAGGACTCCGCCTCGCGCTTCGTGTCGCCCATGCTGTGGCATTATAGGCGAATGGAGGGACGCGCACGGTCGCGAATCACGGGAGAGCCGGCCGCAAATGCGTGGGGATACGCGGTCTACGGTGCGACGGCATGGTCCTTGCCGCGGAGCGACGCCACGCGTCCGACATCGCGGCAACCAACGGCAATCTCCGTCGGCCGCGGTTGGCCGTCGCGCAGCAGGACGAGCGAAACGCGCGTGCCGATCGGCGTCTGACCGACCAACTCGGCGAATTGGCTGGGGCCCGTCACGGCCTGGCGGTCGAACTCGCGGACCGTATCGCCGGCCGCCACGCCCGCCTGGGCCGCCGGTCCGTCCGGATCGACGACCTGCACGACGACGCCCTGCCCAGCCGCGAGCCCGAGCGTGCGACGCTCTTCAGCCGTGGGCTGCCGCGCAATCACACCCAGGTACCCGTACACGATCGGGCGGCCCTGGCAGAGGGTGTCGATGATCCGGCGTTTGGCGGGCGTCATCGGAATGGCGAAGCCGACGCCCTCGTCCGCCGGCGTCCGCGTGTGCATGGCGGTGACAACGCCGATCAGCTCGCCGTGAATGTTGAAGAGCGGGCCGCCGGAGTGGCCGGGGTTGATCGGCGCGGTCGTCTGCAGCATGTCGTTGTAGAAGCGGTCGTCGGTTTCCCCGAGACCGGGGAGCTGACGGCCGAGGTTGGAGACAACGCCGATGGCAACGCTGAGGTGGCCGTCGCTGCCGAGGCCGAAGGGGTTGCCGACGACGATGGACCACTGGCCGCGCGCGACCGTGCTCCAGTCGCCCATCCGCACAGGCGTCAGGCCAGTGCGCACGACCTTCAGGACGGCGAAATCGCTGCGCGGATCCGCCATGAGCACGTCCGCCGGTAGATCGGTGCCGTCGTATAGCAACACGCGGATGTCGTCGGCGGCTTGAATCACGTGCTCGTTGGTGAGGATCAAGCCGTCGGGCGAGACGATCGAACCGCTGCCGTTGACAACGACCCGTTGCTCCAAAACAGCGGCGCTGTCGGCCGAATCGGAGCCGGCGGGCAACAGGGCGTGCCGACGTTGCACGCGAATGCCGACGACGCTCGGCGCGACGCGCTCGGCGACCTTCTGAAACGCCTGTTGCAGCGTGTCGAGGTCCGCAAGCGAATCGCGCGCAGCCGGCGGCTCACCGCCAACCATCGTCCGCGGCGCCAGCAGGATCGAGAGGAGGAACAGCAGCGCCGCCACAAGCCACGACGGGCCGGCGTGCGACCTCGAGCGGCTTAGCGTCTGCGGCGGTAGCACAACAGCACCCATGCGGCCCGTCCTGTAATGACAAGGCGTCCGGCTGCGGCCGGGGCGCCGGCGGAAACGCGCCGAGGGCGCCCCGTGGTGATGTCTTCGTCCAAGTGGCGGCGAGGCATCATGATGGGGCGGAATTGGCCAGCTTTGCGTGACGTGCGGCCGCCTGCGCGACCGAGAATGTCGCCGTGGGCAGGGCGTCGGGTAGAATCACCCGCACGACACGGGAGTTCGCGCGATTCAGGAGCGGCGAGCGGCATGGACCTCGACGGCGTCTTCATCGACATGTACGGCACGCTCACGTCCGGCGACCGGGCTGCCGTGGAGGCCACCTGCGCACAGATCGTCGACGACACCGGCGTGAAACTAACCGCGGGCGAGCTGAGCATCACCTGGGGCGAACGCTTCTTCCACGCCATGGAACGCGCCAACGACGAGCACTTCGAGACGCTGTTCGAACTCGAAGTCCGCACGCTGCGTGAGACCATGACCGCGCTCGGCGTCGCGCTCCACGCCGATCCGTACGTCCAGCGCCTCGTCGCCTACTGGCGCGACCCGCCCTTGCAGCCCGAAGTGCTGGAATTCCTCGCCACCTGCCGGCCACCGATCTGCATCGTCTCGAACGCCGACCGCGCGGACATCGACGCTGCGCTGCGGCGGCGCGCGATCCGGGTGGCCGGCGTCATCACCTCTGAGGACGCACACGCCTACAAACCACATCCGAAAATCTTCGCCGACGCGTTGCGGCTGACCGGCTGGCGGTGCCAGCGTGTGCTCCATGTCGGCGACTCGCTGCACAGCGACGTGGGCGGGGCGATCAACGCGGGCTTGCGCAGCGGCTGGGTGAATCGCGCCCATCGCATCCACGACATTGGCAACCACGAGCCGGACTTCGAGTTCGCGGACCTGCGCGGGCTGGTGGCGCTCGTCGCGCGGACGTGAATCCGGCGTATCAAGAGCCGAGAAGGAACTGAATGCCGTGGAGCGGGGGAGTTATCGGGCGTATGCGATCTGCGTTGCCTTCGAGCCCCCGCGATGGTAAGGTAGAACTGCTGGGTTATGGAAAGATGGACATTCCCGCTCCCCAAACTTTAGCCGTACCGAGGTAAGTCATGAAGTCGATGTCCCGGATTCTGTGCGCCGTCGTCGCCATTGCGTGCGCGACGACGCTGTACGCCGAGCCGGTCAGCATTCATCAGGCCGCCCGCGCGGGCGACCTGCCCGCTGTGTACGTGTTCATTGCCGACGGGGTGAGCATCAACACTGCGGATGCGGACGGCATGACGGCGTTGCATTGTGCGGCCGACAATGCGCAGGCGGAGACGGTGCAGGCGCTGCTGGCGGCCGGTGCCGACGTGCGCGTGCGGGACGCGGCGGGGCGTACGGCGCTGCACTATGCGGCGCGGGCGGGACAAGGTGCGATCGTCGAGCAATTGCTGGCGCACGGGGCGGCGGTGAACGCGACGGACGTGCGCGGGAACACGGCGCTGCATTGGGCGGCGAGCCGGGCGCGGCCGGGGACGGTGGGGTTGCTGCTGGCGGCGGGGGCGGACGTCAACGCGCGGAATGAGGCGGGTCAGACGCCGCTACACGTGCTCGGGACGAACCTGCGTCCCGACGTCGATGATGCGGTCGTGCAGGAGTTGGTGGACGGACTGGCACACGCGCTGATTGCAGCCGGTGCGGACCCGACGATCCGCGACAGCGACGGACGGGCGGCCTGGCCGCACGTGACACCGGTAACGGAGCCGCTGCAGCCGAGCGGGTATCCGACCTACGACCAGATCGCGGCCACTTTGCTGACCAAAGCCAGCACGTACCCGACGTTGTGTCAGCGGTTCGATCTGGGCACGACTTCGACGACGCAGCACCTCTACGCGTTGAAGATGACCAGCAACGTCGGGGTCGAGGCGGACAAGCCCGAGTTCGCCTGGGTTTCGACGCTGCACGGCGACGAGGTCACCGGCGTCGTGTTGTGCCTGGACATGATCGATTACCTGCTGACCAATTACGGGAGCGTTTCGCGGGTCACGAACCTGCTCAACAACGTCGAGATCTGGTTCGTGCCGTGCGCGAACCCGTACGGCTACACCAACAACACGCGTTACAACGCGAACGGCTACGACCTGAACCGCAGCTTCCCCGAGGGATCCGGCTCGAGCCCGGACCCGAACACACCCGCCGGGCCGCCCGAGGTCGTCACGTTCATGAACTGGGGCTACGCCCACTCGTTCACGCTGGGGGTGAACTACCACGGCGGCTCGCTGGTCTGCAATTACCCATTCGACAACGACGGCTTGGGTTCGGTCGACTCGCCCTCGCCCGACGACGACGTGTTCGAGTACATCAGCCTGCAGTATTCCAGCCACAACGCGCCGATGTACGGCAGCAGCGAGTTCTACCATGGCATCACGAACGGGGCGGCGTGGTACGCGATCGACGGCGGCATGCAGGACTGGTTCTACCGCTACGCGGGGGCGAATCACATCACGATCGAGGTTAGTTCGACGAAGAGCCCCGCGTACTCCGACATGCCCACGTACTGGAGTCAGAACCAGGAGTCGATGCTCTCGTTCATGGAGACGTGCCTGATCGGCGCGCGCGGGATCGTCACGGACGCGGCGACCGGCGCGCCGCTGGCGGCGACGGTGACGGTGGTGGGCCGTAATCATACGATCGGGACGGACCCGGACGTGGGCGACTATCACCGGATGCTGCTGCCGGGGACGTACCAGCTCACCTTCGCGGCGGCCGGGCATGAGTCGCGGACGTTGCCGGTCACGGTGGCCAGCGGCCCCGCGACGCGCCTTGACGTCACGCTCGGCGGCCCGCCGCACATCACGTCGCCCAACGGCGGCGAGTCGCTCACGGTCGGCCTGCCCACGAACGTGACCTGGACCGGCGCCCCCACGACCCAGTTCCAGGTGCAGCAATCGAGCAACTATGGGCAAACCGGCCCGACCACCGACGGATTTGAGAGCGGGTCGCTGGGCTCCGCGTACACGACCGGCGGCAACCTCCCGTGGTCCGTCGCGACCACATCACCTCACGCCGGCACCTACTGCGCTCGTGCCGGCGCCATCACGCACAGTCAGACGAGCTGGATGACCCGCACGGCGCTCGGCGGCTCGCTCAGCTTTTACTACAAGGTCTCGTCCGAGGGCGGCGCCGACCTGTTCACGTTCTACATCGATAGCAACACGCCGGTTTTCACAAAGTCCGGCACGATCATCTGGACTCAGTACACGACCACGCTCTCGGCGGGCACGCACACCCTCAAGTGGCAGTACACCAAGGACGCTAGCGTCAACGGCGGTGCCGACACCGTCTGGATCGACGACCTGACGCTCAATGGTGATGCGACGAGTTGGACCGACATTATTGCGTTGACGCCAGTCGGGGCGACGTCGACGCCTTGGACGCCCTCCGTGGTCAGCAGCATCAACAAGGTCCGCGCCCGCACGTACTTCGGCAGCGGCAGCTACAGCAGTTGGGATGACAGCGATGCGGTGTTCTCGGTCGTCGCCGCACCCCAGGGTGCGTGCTGCGCCACCGACGGATCGTGCACGGTGACGACACAGGCTGGCTGCACGGGTACGTGGCAAGGCGCCGCCACGACCTGCACGCCGAACCCGTGCCCGCAGCCGCAGGGCGCCTGCTGCGCCGGCAACGGCTCCTGCACGGTGACAACCCAAGCCCTGTGCACCGGCACCTACCAGGGCAACGGCACTACCTGCACGCCGAACCCCTGCCCGCAGCCGCAGGGCGCCTGCTGCGCCGGCAACGGCTCCTGCACCGTCACGACCCAAGCTCTGTGCACCGGCACGTACCAAGGTAACGGCACCACTTGCACGCCGAACCCGTGTCCGCAGCCGCAGGGTGCGTGCTGCGCCGGCAACGGCTCCTGCACGGTGACAACCCAAGCCCTGTGCACCGGCACCTACCAGGGCAACGGCACTACCTGCACGCCGAACCCCTGCCCGCCGGCCGGCTGCGCCGGCGACGTGAACTGCGACGGCAGAGTCACGTTCACCGACATTGATCTGTTTGTCGAAGCGCTCTCCGGCGAGAGTGCCTGGACGCACACGTGCCCGTGGATCAACGCCGACTGCAACGGCGACCTCCATGTGACGTTCGCGGACATCGACCCGTTCGTCGGGCTGATCGGCACGACGTGCCCGTAAGAACCGCGTAGCGCAACGTAGTGCAAGGCTCTGCTTTGCACGCGTACCCCGCGCCCTTCACGGCCCGCTCTCTTGCGTGCTCTCCGAAGGAGGCGGCGCGCCCTATTGGGCCCATGTCCGCAGCGCATCCAGCAGCGGCCGGCGCTTCGGCCGCTCCGTCTCGTATCCGTACGCCCGCAACTCGTCCATCGCCCGCGCGACCGGCCACCCGCACACCCGGATCCGGTACGCCGCCACCAGAATCCCCGTCCGGTGGAACCCCTGCTCGCAGTGCACAAACACCGGCCGCCGCTCGGGCGTCTGCACCAGCGCGAGGAAGCGGTCGAACACGTCCGCAGGCGGCGTCGACTGATCGGAAAACGGCATGTGCTCCAGATGGATCCCGGCCTGCTCGCAGTACGCCCGCTCCTTGCGAAACCAGCGCCCGCGCAGCGGATGACGCGTCCCGCCCCGCGCACAGACCACGGTGCGCAGCCCGTGCTCGGCTCGAATCTGCTCCAAATCGCGCACCCGCGGCTGGCCGCACCGCATCAGCACGCCCGGCTCCACGACGTGGAAATGGCACAGGCCGTCGTAGCGGCTGCCGATGAGCCCCGCCAGCCACAGACGCCATTGATGCAGGTCGAAGATGCCGTGCCGGATGCGCGCCGTCCCGCCGTCCATCAGGCCGGGCTCACGCGCGTGCCCAGCGGCTCGCCGAGGATGATGCGCCGCAGGGTGCCGGGCTTGAAGAGGTTGAAGACGATGACGGGCAACCGGTACTGCTCGCACATTTCGATCGCGCCGAGGTCCATGACGCGCAGCCGCCCGTTGACGATCTGCTCGTGGGTAACGGTCTCGAACAGCTTCGCGTCGGGATTGCGGGCCGGATCGTCGTCGTACACGCCGTCCACTTTCGTGCCCTTCAGCAGCACGTCGACGCCCAGCTCGATGCCGCGGATGGAGGCGCACGAGTCGGTCGTAACGTGGGGGTTGCCGGTGCCGCCGCCCAGGATCACCACGCGGCCCTTCTCCAGGTGGCGCAGGCAGCGCCGCCGGTCGAACGGCTCGCCGACGCGCTCGATAGTCAGGGCGTTCTGGACCCGCACCGGATGGCCGTTGCGTTCCAGCGCTTCCTGGAGGGCGAGCGCGTTGAGTACGGTCGCCAACATGCCCATGTAATCCGCGGTGGCCCGCGCCACGCCGAGGTCGTCGGCCACGTTTGCCCCGCGCAGGAAGTTCCCGCCGCCGACCACCACCGCCACCTGGACCCCGAGCGCGACGACCTCCCCGATCTCGGCCGCGATGCGGTCCAGCGCCGCCCGCTGCAACCCGAATCCGCCCGGCGGACACAGACTCTCGCCGCTGATCTTGAGGATGATGCGTCGATACCGGGCTGACGGCTTGCTCATGCTCCCTCGCTGCGTACATGGTCACGCGGACCGCGCGAATGATAGCAGGGGGCGGGTCACACGACCAGCGGAATGACACACGGCGTCAGGCGCTGGGCGGTGACTTGCGGCCGAGAATCGAAACGAGTCTCTCTCGTACTTCGCGCACCAGCCCTCCCAGATCGCGATACCCCGCGCTGATCTCGTACTCGGCCTTCATGACCGCCTCGTCTTTGCGCCGCTCGAACTCGCGCAGCAGCGCGGTGGCGAGCAATCCGGCAACGTCGTCGCGGAGCATCGTATCAACCGGGGGCGCTTCTGCTGGGCTCTGGGCACCGGGCACGCCTTTCGGCCCGTCGCCGGCCGCAGCGCCGAGCACGTGCATGACCTCATCGCGAGCCGCGCAGAGCTTCAGCCCGAGGTTCATGAGAACCTGGGCGGCCACGCCATCCTCTTCGCGCAACAGCCCCAGGAGCAAATGCTCTGTGCCCACGTAGTTGTGGTTGAGATTGCGGGATTCCTCGATGGCGAACTCGATGACGCGTTTGGCCCGCGGCGTCTGCGGGAGCTTGCCCATCGTGTCCTTCTGGGGGCCGCTCTTGACGAGTTTGTCCACCTCCAGACAGACCTTCTTGAGGTCGACGCCTAGGTTTCTGAGGACTCCGGCACCGACGCCGGAGCCTTCCTTGACCAGTCCCAGCAGGATGTGCTCGGTGCCGATGTACTCGTGGTGGATCCGCTGCGCCTCCTGGTTGGCCAGCGCCATTACTTTCCGGGCCCGATCGGTGAATCGCTCGAACATGCCTGCGCTCCCCATGCTGAAAACCCGTGCGACATTCTCCGGCGAGTTGTCGCGTCCGGCAACCGGTCGGCCCACGAAAGCGAACACCCCACCGGCCGTCGCCGCGGGTGACCAGCGGCTGGGCGCCTACCCCACGTCGGAGCGCAGCGCAGGAGAACGTCCAGCGTCCGCAGGAACCGGTGACGAAGGAACGGAAAACCCAACTTACCGGCAATACCCCTCCAGCCGTTTCGCCACCAGCCGGTCGCAATCCGCGCGCGACTTCGGATTGACCGCCTGGAAGTCGTCGTGATGGTCGTTCTGGAAATCGACGATCACCAACTGGCCCTGGCGGTCGCACACGGCGAAGTGGACCCCACCCACCGCGTCCTTGCCGGAGGCGTCCTTGCCCATGAGATAATGGGCGTAGAGCACGTACTCCGCCTCCGGCCGGTGCTCCTGCACATACTCGCGCACGCCGCGGGCCATGTCCCACAGCATCTTCTGCTCGTTCATGTCGCCCTTGACGGCGAGTTGCGGACCCTGGTCGGCTGCAGCGGCCTTCGTCAGCTTGGCCTCGTTGATGAGCTTGGCGAGACTGGTGGCGCTGTCCTTGCTGACCTCGTCGCCGGCTCGCGCGGGATAAACCAGCAGTGTGGCCGCCTTGGCGGCCTTCTTGAAGACCTGCTGGCGCTCCTGCAGCGCAGCCTGCTCGGCCTCGCTCGGCACCCCCGTCTTCTCCTGCCAGCGCTTGGCCAGCTTGCCTTCCGGAGCGTCCTCACGCGTGGGATCGTCCAATCCAAGCACCGGCCGCAGCCGCTCCACCAGGAGCACGCAGCACAGCAGCGGCTCCGTCGGCTTGACCCGCTTGAAGTCGGCATCGTCGGGCGTTTGGCGGTCCTGCCAGACCACGTCGCCCTGCTTGTTCACGATCACCCCGCGCACTTCGTCGACACCTTTCCGGGGCGACCCCAGGAAATCCGCGAACAGCGCGTACTCCGTCTTGAGCAAATTGGCGCGCACGTACTCGCCCAGCGCCTTCGCCGTCTGCGCCAAGTCCGCCTTCTCCGGCGGTCGGAACTCTCCTCCGCCCAGCTCCAGGTTCTTCATCCCCGCCCGTTCCAGCATCAGCCCGACCGCTTCCCCGACCTGCGGCGAAGGACTGCCGGCGAGCTGCACCGACACAATGGTCAGCGCGGCGTCCTTGCCGGCGGCCTTGAACCGCTCCCCAGGCTTCCCCGGCTCCGTGCGCCCCGCCGGCTTCTCGGCCGGTTGCGCACCCGCGGAACCCACGAACGCCCACACCACCGCCAGGGTCCGTACACAGGACCACGCGTTTCCACAGCTCATCATGGTTCGCTTCCTTTCTGCTGAACAGTATGCAGTTACTTACAAAACGACCACAAGAAACGGCCGCGCGGGACCGCCCCTACGCAGCCGGCCCTTCCAACAACAACCGCCCAATCTCCGCCATCAGCCGACGACGCTGCCGATCGCTCAGTAGTCCCAATTCCCGGCTGATGCTCGCCACCGTGCCCAGGCCAACCACCGCCCACGCCGCCAGCGCCGCGTCCGGCGGCGCCGTCTTGTGCCGGCGGGCCTGGTGTGCGGCGATCTGCTCGCGCACAAACCGCTGGTAACGCTGGTACATGTCGGCCAGCGCCGCCTGAATGTCCGGATCGTCCGTCTCGCTGAGGCCGGCGAACACAATCCGCGAATGCCCGAACTCGCCCAGGTGCTCGGCTTCGTACGCCAGCAGCCGTTCCGCCGCGGTCTGCTTGCCGTCCGCCTCCTTCAGCAGCCGGCTCCAGATCGCGACGGACAGGTCGTACACGTACCCGATGGCCGCGATGAACATCGCTTTCTTGTCCGGCCAGAGGCGATACAGGATGTTCTCCTGCACGCCGCACCGTTCCGCCAACTCGGCCGTCGTCGTCCGTCGATAGCCGCGCTCGGCAAACGCGCGCGCCACAATCGGCAACAGCTCCCGGCGCTTCTCGTTGGTCTGGTTCCGGCGAGGCATCATGCGCTCCCGCTCACCGTTCATCGGTAAGTATACGCTTACATTGTGACTCAGAACGGGCAGTTTGTCAAATCGCCACGTGCAAAATCGCCAACACCGTCAACCGCAGACGAGTTCGGCGGGGCCTGCGCAGCCCCCATCAGGATCACTGGCCGAAACCGCCTTCGACCCCCGGCGGTCCAGCGCGCGGGGCACTCGCGCTCGTCTACGATGAGCGCAAAGCCTTGCGAACGCCATCTGCGTACGCCGAATCCGCCTTGGCGAAGTGGTCGAGTTGTCGGTCAATGATCTCCTTGGGCACACCCTGCATCGCCTTCGCGATGGCGTGGTGCAGGTGCTCGCGCTCGGTCGCTGGCAGGAGGCGATACAAATTGCCCGCCTGCGTGTAATCGTCGTTGCCCTGCCGGTGGTCGTACCGATCGGCGTCGCCGCTGATGTGCAGCGGCGGCTCCTTGAAACGCGAATCCTCGGTAAGGCCGCCCCGGCTGTTGGGCTCGTAGTTGACGCTCCCCCCGCCGTTGTCGTCGAATCGCATCGAGCCGTCGCGGTGGTACGTAGCGACCGCGCAGCGCGGCTTGTTCACCGGCAGGCTCTCGTAGTTCACGCCCAGGCGATACCGGTGCGCATCGGCGTAGGAGAAGATGCGGAACTGCAGCATCTTGTCAGGGCTATGGCTGATACCGGGGACGACGTTCGCCGGCGAAAACGCCGACTGCTCGACCTCGGCGAAGTAGTTCTCGGGGTTGCGGTTCAGCTCCATCACGCCGACCTCGATCAGCGGGTAGTCGCCGTGCGGCCAGACCTTCGTGAGGTCGAACGGGTTGTAGGACGTTTTCTCGGCGTCGCGCTCCGACATGACCTGCACCATCACCCGCCACTGGGGGAAATCGCCCTTGACGATGGATTCGTACAGGTCGCGCTGATGGCTTTCGCGGTCCCGGCCGATGAGCTGCGCCGACTCGGCGTCGGTCAGGTTCGCTATGCCCTGCCTGGTCTTGAAGTGGAACTTCACCCAGTAACGCTCATTCTTCGCGCTGATGAAGCTGTACGTGTGGCTGCCGAAGCCGTGCATGTGGCGGAAGCTCTTGGGCAAACCCCGATCCGAGAACAGGATGGTGACCTGGTGCAGGCTTTCGGGCGAGAGCGACCAGAAGTCCCACTGCATCGTATTGCTGCGCAGGTTGGTAGCCGGGTCACGCTTCTGCGTATGGATAAAATCGGAGAACTTGTAGGGGTCGCGGACAAAGAACACCGGCGTGTTGTTGCCGACCAGGTCCCAGTTGCCCTCGTCCGTGTAGAACTTCAGGGCGAAGCCGCGGACGTCGCGCTCGGCGTCGGCGGCGCCGCGCTCGCCGGCGACGGTCGAGAAGCGGGCAAAACACTCCGTCTTCTTCCCGACCTTGGAGAAGATAGCCGCCTTCGTGTACTTCGTGATGTCGCCGGTGACCGTGAACGTGCCGTAGGCGCCGGAGCCCTTGGCGTGGACGACCCGCTCCGGAATGCGTTCACGATTGAAGTGGGCGTGCTTTTCAAACAACTGCCAGTCCTGCACGAGCAGCGGCCCGCGCGGGCCGGCGGTCAGGGCGTTCTGGTTGTCGCCGACGGGAATGCCGGCCGACGTGGTGAGTTGACGTTTCTTCTCCATCGCGAGCTCCTTTCTGAATAAGCGCCACTGCTAGAGCATGTCGATATTTAGACGACGTCTATTTCGGACTCAAAAAAAAACACACGGACAGACCAACTCATTTACCGACCCTCCGTCCGCGTAGGATCACCTGATATTCGCGCACGTCAAAGCCGCGCAGCGCCTTCGCGCCTGAGACCTTGAGTGCCTGCCAGGGCACATCGTAGATCTTGCCCGTGTCCACGTCGATGAAGTGATGATGGGCATCGACCCGCGGATCGAAGACGACCGTCCCCTCCTTGAGCACCTGCGTCTTGAGCAGCCCCTTGTCAACGAACAGGTTGAGCGTGTTATACACGGTGGCTCGCGACAGCGTCGGGCACCGCCGCCGGACCTGCTCCCAAACCTCGTCAGCCGACGGATGCGTCCTCACGGCCAGGACGTACTCGGCTACCGCGATGCGCTGCGGCGTCGCCTGGATTCCATGACGGCGAAGAACCTGGATGATGTCCGACATCACCAGGTGATACTAAGTCTAATATCGGACTATGTCAATGCCCTGCCACTCCACGCGGGCCGCGGCAGCCAGCGGGCCCCCCACGGTCCAACCCAGCAGGTTGGCACCAGTGGGTTCGCGGGATTACGATTGAAAGTGGCTGGCAAGCGGGGCACGCCAAAAAGCTCTCGCCCAATCCGTCTTCGGATTCGGGCCTTATCGCCCGTGGACATGCGTTTCTGGGCGGGATACGGGCTGCACCAGCAGATCGTTCGGTTATCCAAGCGAGACCGAATGACCGTAAGTCTTTTCAAATCTATGAGTTACAATGGAGCCGATGAGATTCGAACTCACGACCTCTTGCATGCCATGCAAGCGCTCTCCCAACTGAGCTACGGCCCCAACAAAGCTGTCAGGTCTCAGCGATCAGCTCTCCGCCAAACCTCCTGGCCACCGGCGCTTCGCCGCCATCATCGGCGATTCGCCGTTCGACCTTCGCCATCAAGTGGTCAGGGCCGGAGTTGAACCGGCGACACACGGATTTTCAGTCCGTTGCTCTACCAACTGAGCTACCTGACCGCTCCGCCGCGCGAATCGCCCCCCGACGACCCGCAACCAAATCACCGTACGCCCTTCAATTCAGACCGTCAAGAGCCGCGGCTAGCCGGCCCCGGGGCGCTGTGCATCGGCGGCGGCGGGCTCGTCTCCACGCCGGGCCAGCAGCAGTCCGAGCTCGAACAGCGCGACCATCGGCCCGGAGAGCAGCAGGTGGCTGAACAGGTCGGGCGGCGACAGCATGCCCGCCAGTAGCAGGATCACCAGGACGACCACCTTGCGATACTTGCGGAACGTCTCCACGGGGATGATCCCCGAGCGGGCCAGGAACACCACGACCAGCGGCGTCTGAAACGCGGCCCCGAACGCGATCGTCAGCACCAGCACGAACGACAGGTACTCCCCGATTCGGAAGTGCGTCGTCACCAGCGCACGCCGATCGTCGCGCTGAATCTGCACCGAATACGTCTGGCTGTCCGCCCCGCGCAGCTTCAACTTCGCGTCCGGCACATTGACCCACACCGCGCCCACCGGCGGCGCGGCCGGATCGCGGTCCACGAGCGGGACCACCGCGGCACCGCCCGTCCCGACCGCCGGCTGCGACGTGGCCACCGCGACCGACGGCAGCCGCAACAGCATCCGTTCCAGCGCGGTAGGTTCGGCCCGCGGCAACGGCAGCCAGCCACTGAAGCCCACCAGGAAGTTGAGGCTCATCAGCAGCGCGAGCGTGTACATGAACACGACGCCCGTCGCGAACAGCCCCAGGCTGATCGGCAGCAGGCGGTACACCCACGCCTTCTCACGCCGGTAGAGCCCGGCCGCGACGAACATCCAGAGCTGGTAAATGATGTACGGGGCCGCGATGACCACCCCGAAGATCAGCACCACCTTGATGTACACCATCAGGTTTTCGACCGGGCTGGTGGCGAGAAAACTATCCGGCTGCCCGTGGGCCCGCAGCACCAGCACCACCGGCCGGGCGATCAGCTCCAGCAGGTACTTCGCCGGCCAGATGCACGCCAGGCACGCGACGACCAGCGCAGCCATGCTGCGCAGCAGGCAGCCGCGCAGCTCCTCGATGTGCTCCCCGATCGTCATTCGGGTGGTTTCGACGTCGGCCTCGTTGTACTCGCGCCGCAGCGCCATGCCGCGATGATACCGACCCGCCGCCGGCCGGGCCACGCAGCCCCGCTCCGCCGAAGATACGCGCCGCGACGCCTCTGAATCCCATGCCGCGCCCTCACGCTGGACGCGGGCACCTCCGTCCAAAAACGGACCCGTCGCGGATCGGATGATCCGCGGCGGGTCCGGCACTTCGGGTGGAGAAGGCGGGAAAAGATCAGGTCACGACGTAGCGGTCCTTGAACGCCCGCCAGGCTTCGCACTGCTCGGGGTCCGTGCAGCACACGTCGCGAATATGTTCGTAGAACACCTCGGCCGGCAGCTTGATGTCCCGCCGGAGCGGGCATTTCAGCGCCACCCGCGGGCGCGTCGTCGTCCCGCCCATCAGCAGCGACCGGACGTACACCTGGTTCTTACCGGCGGTGCACTTCATCTCGCGGTTGAGCCGGCGCTCCAGGTCCGAGAGGTTGGAAACCAACTCCTCGCGAGTTAACGGCGGGCCGAAGGCCTCGGCGACGGTCATCGGCTTCAGTTGTCGTAGCGGCCAACCCATGGTTCGCCTCCTATACTCACGCCACGAACACGTCGGAAGATCGCGCGGGAACGGTCGCCAGCGCGGAACGCCTGTCTCCGCTGCCGGGCCGGCGCGGGGGAGTCAGCCCACGTCGGCCCGGCCCGGTGAGGCGACACCGCCAGCGGGCAAAGCGTGCCCGGTGGCAGGTGAGCGACCAGCCGCGTCGATTCAACTCTGTTTGTCGGGGTTAGGGGGCGGTGTGGGAAATCAAATGAATGACATTAAGAGAGCAATAATACGATAAACGCCACACCTAACCTTCCGTCCCTAGTATATACGAACCAAGTGTCTGTTTCACTTGAATTAAGATCGGGAATTTGAGGCGCTGCGGCGGTCGCCTCACCGCCGGCGCCCCCCACGGCAAACTGCGGCGGCATCCCTAAGTTACATCCAAATAAGTGGTTAAGCTGATTGCGGAGCCGCCGGCGTCATGTCGCCGCCTCGACCGCGCCCGTCGTCCAAGCCACTCCGGACGTCACAGCTTCGCGACGATCGCGTCCGTCATCTGCTTCGTGTTCGCGGCGCCATTTTTGAACACGTCCGGGCCGCCGGGCAGACGCAGCATGTCGTAGGTCCGCACCCGGCCCTCCGCGACCACCCGCGCGATCGCGTCGCGGATGCGCCCCGCCTTGCCCGTCTCCCCCAGGTGATCCAGCATCATGCACGCGCTCAGGATCATCGCGATCGGGTTCACGATCGGCGGATCGAGCTTCTCGTACTTCGGCGCCGAGCCGTGCGTCGGCTCGAACACCGCGACCTCCTCGCCGATATTGGCCGAGCACGCGAACCCCAGCCCGCCGACCAGCCCGGCGAACGCGTCCGACGCGATGTCGCCGAACATGTTGCTACATACGATGACGCCATAGTCCTCGGGATTCTTGGTCAGCCACATCATCTGGGCGTCGATGTTCGTTTCCCGGCAGGCGAGGCCGGGATAGTCCTTCGCAACCGCCTTCGCCTCCGCGGTGAACAGGCCGCTCGTCTCGCGTAGCACGTTCGGCTTCTCGCAGATCGTGACGGACTTGTAGCCGAACTTCCGGGCGTACTCGAACGCGGCCTTGCAGATCCGCCGGCTCGCTTGGCGCGAAATCACGCGCAGCGACACGGCCAGCTCGGCGGCTGACACTTTCTTGAACGTCCCCCACTTCTTGTGCGACTCGAACGCCTTCCGCACGTTCTCCGGCGGGTTGGTCCACTCCACGCCGGCGTACAGCCCCTCGGTGTTCTGGCGGAAGATGACGGCGTTGACCTTGGGCTCCTCGTAGCCGCCGCCGGGCTTCTGGCGGACGAAGTTCAGCGGGTTGCCGGGGAACGAGATGCACGGGCGAACACAGATGTCGAGGTTGAAGTGCTGCCGCATCGTCACGATCGGGCTGTAGTACGTGTGGCCCTTGCCCTTCAGACCCGGCGACAATTCGGCCTCCGCCTTGTCCTTGCTCTTGGACGTGATCGCCCCGAACAGCCCGATCTTGTGCTTTTCGAGCAATTCGATCGTCCGCGGCGGCAGGGCGTTGCCCTCGCTGATCCAGAAGTCCCAGCCGATGTCGCCGTGGACGTACTCGGCCTCGAAACCGACGGCCTTCAGGACGCGGACGGACTCGGGTAGGACGACTTTTCCGATGCCGTCGCCGGGCATCGTCACGATGGTTCGCTGGACCACAGGTTGTCTCCTCTCGTGCGTGGAAGCCCCGCGCCGCCGATCGGCCGCGCCACCCGGCGAGCCGCACGCGGGGCGGGCGTGCAGATCGGCAGTCTAGGGTCCCCCGGCCCGGGCGACAACCTCGAAGCCCCGTTGCATTGCCGCCCCCGCCCACGTACACTACTTGGTTCGAATAGGATGATCCTGATCGCTCAAGACGAAGGAGCGCGCGTGTACGCAATAATCGAAGACCGCGGCAAGCAATACAAGGTCACCACCGGCGACATGCTCTTGATTGACCGCCAGGACCTGCCCGAGGGACAGGCCGAGGTCACCTTCGACAAAGTGCTCATGCTCGGTGAGGGCGCCGACGCCCGCATCGGCACGCCCTGGGTCGGCGGCGCCTCCGTCACCGCCAAGGTGATCGGGGAGCTGAAGATGGCGAAGGTCCGCGGCGTGAAGTTCGCCCGGCGGAAGGGCTATTACAAGCGGTGGGGGCACCGCCAACGCATGTTGAAAGTGCAAATCGACGCCATCAATGCCTGAGAGCCGGCCGATCGGTACCCGTACGCGACGGTTGCTGGCAGCGGCTGTCGCGTTTTCATGCGCCCTCCTCGCCGACGGAGCCCTCGGCCCCCAGCCGGCCGTCGCCGACTATAGCGCAGCGGCGCTCGCTTCGACGCGAGCACCCAAGAAGGGGGCCGCCCGGCCGCGAACACGCTCGCGTAAGCCGCCTCCGCAGTCACAGCCGGCGTCCCAGCCCGCCCCGGCCAGCGAGCCGGCGGTGCCGCCGGGCTCCGAAACCGTCGCGCAGGCCCGCCGGCGCTTGTCGCGGATCCGTCCCGACAAACGCACGTCGGACGACCACGCGCTGCTGACGGCCCTCGACTTCGCCCTGGCCATCGGCCAGCCGGACGGACGCCGCGCGGCCGGGCTCCTCGAAGCCGTCGGCTACCAGCCGCTGCCCGCAGTCGGCGATCTCCCGGAGCCGCCTCCCAAGCCCGTGCCCAGTAGCGATGTGGAGAAGGCCGTCACGGCTCGCCGCCCCGTGAAACTCGACGATCTGCCGGTCACCCAGATCGAGGTGTACACGCGCAAGCGGCTCCGGCCCCTGTTTCCCGCCGTGGCGGACTGGATGCTGGCCCAGGACCGCGCGGTCATCTTCCGACCGGCCGGCGACCCTCCGCTGGCCGACTGGGTCACGACCGATGCGTGCCTGGTCGTGCGAATCCGCGCCGACAAGGCCACGATCGCCGGTGGGAACCTGCTGCAAGTCCTCGGCGCTGACGCCGAGCTGGCTCCGCCGGACGGCAAGGATCAGCGCGGCACCCACACGGGAACGCCGGCGACCTCGCAACCCGGCGCGCCCGCAGCCGACAACCGCTGAAGCGACTTCAACCCCCGCTCGCGTCAGCGACTGCGATTTCGTGCCTGGAAGTGTTCACGCGGGCACGTTGTGTTCACTGTCGGGCGCGCGCTGCGGAGGCACGATCTCCAATCCGAACCGGGCCGCCAAATCGCGCAGACGCTCCCCGGCGTCCCCGTTAGCCTGGCCCTGATCGGCTTCGTACGCCTCGCGGCGCCAACGACGGACCTCGCGCAACATCTCACTTTCGTGGGGCATGGCTCGCATGCACGAAGCTCCACACGCTGGTTTCGACATAAACACGGAGTCTCACCATACCCGTATTCTACCACCGGAGCGTCACACAAAGGGCCTCAACAGGCCGACGCCGTGTCACTCCCCACTCTCCGCACGAGCGCCGTATCCGTCGCACCCGGCGTCGTGGGTTTCGTCGACGTGACGACGACGACCAGATCGCCCTCAGCCGCCAGCCCACGCTGCACGAGCAGGGCATCGAGCGCCTCCGCCATCGCCGCCGGATTGTCCAGCGGCTCCACGCGGACGGGCACGACCCCGAATAGTAAGTTCATCCGCCGATAAACACGCTCGTCGTACGTCAGGCCGACGACCGGCATGGGCAAACGGTGCCGCGCCACCAGGCGGACCGTCGCCCCCGTCGCCGACCAGACCGCGACGAGTTGCACCCCGAGGTCCACCGCCGCCTGCACCGCCGCATGGGCCACCGCGGCTGGCGGACTGTAATGGACCGCGATCCCCGCCGAAACCGCGCGGGCCGGCCGCTGCACGATGTACTCGCCCGTCGCCGCGACGATGCGGTTCATCATGTCGACCGACTCGACGGGAAACTGCCCGACCGCTGTCTCGCCCGAAAGCATGACCGCGTCCACCCGGTCGAACACGGCGTTGGCGACGTCGCTGACCTCGGCCCGCGTCGGCATCGGGCTCGCGACCATGCTCTGGAGCATCTGCGTGGCGACGATCACCGGCACGCCGATGCGCTGGCAGCGGGCGACGATGTCCTTCTGCATCAGCGGCACGCGCCAGAGGTCGGCCTCGACGCCCAGGTCGCCCCGCGCGACCAGCACCGCGTCCGCGTGCGCGATCAGCTCGTCGAGGTGGTCCAGCGCCTCGGTTTTCTCGATCTTGATGATCACCGGCAGGTCGCTGCCCTGCTCCTTGATCAATCGCTTCAGCTCGTACAGGTCCTCCGGCCGCCGGACAAACGACAACGCGACATAATCGAGGCCCTGGGCGATCGCCCAAGCGAGGTCGTGGCGGTCCTTATCGGTCAGCGCGGGCGCCGCCAGGTGCGTGTCGGGCAGGTTCACGCCCTTGTGGCTGTGCAGCTCCCCGCCAACGACGACTTCGCAGACCAGCTCATCTCCGCGGCGCTCGCGGGCGCTGAGCCGCACCAGCCCGTCGTCGATGTAGATCCGCTGTCCCGGCTCGACCTCCTCGACGAAGCTCGCGAGCGAAACGGTCAGCCGCTGGGCGTCACACGGCCCATCGCCGCGGACGAAACGCACGGCGTCGCCCGTCTTCACCACGACGGGCTCGCTCCCAAACTGGCCGAGCCGGATTTTCGGTCCGCACAGGTCGCCGATGACGCACACCGGCTCGTCGCGCTCGGCGGCGAGCGTGCGCACGAGGTCGAGCGTGCGTTTGTGCTCGGCGAAGTCGCCGTGGCTGAAGTTCAGCCGGCACACGTCGAGCCCGATGTCGAGCATCTGCGCCAGCCGCTCGCGCGTGGCCGACGCCGGTCCGAGCGTGGCGATGATCTTCGTTCGAGTGTGGCGGTCTGCCGCGCGGTCGCGCATGTCCTGTCCTCTTGTTTTTGACGACGCCGGCGGACGGCCGACGCCGCACTCGTTCGCCTAGACTTCGCGGCCCAGACTTGGCCGGCGCGTGTGCCAATCCGTCTCGCGCTCGTACAGCCGCGCGGCCTGCAGTAACTGCGTCTCGCCAAACAGCGGTCCCATCAGTTGCAGACCGATCGGCAGGCCGGCCACGCTGAATCCGCACGGGATCGACAGCGCCGGGATGCCGGCCAGGTTGGCCGCGATCGTGTAAATGTCCGCCAGGTACATCTGGAGCGGGTCGGCCACCTTCTCGCCCAGCCGGAACGCCGGCGTCGGCGCGGTCGGCCCGGCGATCACGTCGCATTGCGTCAGCGCCCGGTCGAAGTCGTCCTTAATGAGCCGCCGCACCCGCAGGGCCTTGTTGTAGTATGCGTCGTAGTAACCCGCGGACAGGGCGAACGTGCCCAACATGATCCGCCGCTTGACCTCCGCCCCGAACCCCTCGCTGCGCGACGCGCTGTAGAGGTCGAGCAAGTCGTGCGGGTGGGCCGTGCGATGCCCGTAGTGCACCCCGTCGTACCGCGCCAAGTTGCTCGACGCCTCCGCGGTCGCGACGAGGTAGTACGTCGCGATCGCGTACGGCGTGTGCGACAGAGAGACCTCCACCGTCCTGGCCCCGAGACGGCGGTACACCGCGAGCGCCGCCTCGACCGCCGCGCGCGTTTCCTCATCCAAGCCCGCGCCGAAGTACTCCCGCGGGATGCCGATCCGCAGCCGCCCCGCGCGCGCCGCCAACCGCTCGTCCGCCAGCTCGGCGACGTAATCGGGCACGGGCTCGGCCACGCTGGTCGAATCCAGCGGGTCGCGGCCGGCGATGACGCCCAGGAGCAACGCCGCGTCCTGTACATTCGCCGCGAGCGGCCCGACCTGATCGAGGCTCGAGCCGTACGCCACCAGCCCGTACCGCGACACCCGTCCGTACGTCGGCTTGACCCCGACCACGCCACAGAACGACGCCGGCAGGCGGATCGACCCGCCCGTGTCCGAGCCGAGCGCCAGCGGAACCAGGCCGGCGGCGACCACGGCCGCCGACCCGCCCGACGACCCGCCGGGGACGCGGTCGGCGGCCCACGGGTTCCGCGTCGCGAAGCGACCGCTGTTCTCCGTGGACGACCCCATCGCGAACTCGTCCAGGTTCGTTTTGCCGACGATTACTCCGCCCGCGGCCAGGATGCGCTCGACCACCGTCGCGTCGTACGGCGAAACGTAGCCGGCGAGAATCTTGGACGCGCACGTCGTATGCCCCGCGGCCGTGCAGATGTTGTCTTTGACGGCGATTGGCACGCCGGCCAGCGGGCCCACCGGCTTCCCGGCGGCGATATCCGCGTCCAGGCGTGCCGCGCGGTCCAGCGCGTCCGTACGGGTCGTTTCAAGGAAGGCCTGAATCTGCCCGTCGCGCGCCTCGATCTGGCGTAGAGCCCCCGCGCAAACCTCGCCCGCCGTCCGACGCCCACCCGCAACGTCGGCCGCGACGCTGACGGCGGTTTGCATCTTCGGCATGACGGCGTGCCTCACGCGAGCCCGCGTAACGCGATGTCCCGTGAGCAGTGTCGGGCGGACCGCGCGAAGCCGCAAGAGGCGTCTCCGGCAGGCCCTGGGCGCTATGCACCAACGCTCTCGGGCGTGCTTGGCGACCTCGGCGCCCTTGGCGCCTTGGCGGTTAGGTCGTGCTTACGCCCCCGAGCCTTGATCGAGCACCGGCGGGACCTTGAAAAATGAACCCTCGCGCTGCGGGGCATTCTGCAGCGCCCGCTCTGGGTCGAACGGCACCCCGGGCTCGTCCTCACGCAGAACGTTCGTCACCGGCAGCGGGTGCGCCAGCGGCTCGACCCCCGTCGTGTTCACGGTCTCAAGCTGCTTGAAGTGATCGAGGATGTCCCCCAACTGGCCCGCGAACAGCCGCACCTCGTCGTCGCTCAGCTTCAGCCGGGCGAGCTTGGCGATGTGCCGCACCTGGCCTTCGTCGATCAGGCCGGGCATCGCAGGGCCCCTTTGCCGTCTACGCCGTCTCTTCGGCCGGCTGTGGCGGCTTCCAGTCCCGCTTGACGGGCTTGGTAACCAGGCCCATCCGGATGGCCTTGGCACTGACGCGGATCCGCGTCACGTGCCCGTCGACCACCGCGCGGACCTTCTGGATGTTGGCCTTGAACTTGCGTTTGCTGATCCCGGTCACCTTCCGACCGACGCCGCCCAGGTACTTCGCCTTCCCGCGACGGGAGATGGAGGAGCCGCTGATCGTCCGCTTACCCGTAAATCGGCACACTCGGGCCATGACACCCTCGCTGGCACGCACCGCCATCGTGTCCGGCCATCCCGGACGCGAATCCACCACTATAGCCGCCCCCGGCACGCGGGTCAAACACGGAGTCGACGACTTCACCCCTCACACAGGGCGACCGCATTCTCAGCCC
>PMMM01000069.1 GCA_003162245.1 Phycisphaerales bacterium | reverse complement strand
CGGCGGGCGGGGGCAAGGCGGAGGGGGGCGGTGGCGGGGTTGGGCGGGCTTGGCGTGAGATTGGCGGATTCTGGAGGAAAAATGCAACCGCAGAGACGCTGAGAAGCAGAGAAAACGCGGAGCTACTCCTTGCACTCCGGGCAAAACAGGGGCTGAGCCGAGAGCGCAGAGGACAGCGGCAAACAGAAGACGGGCACACGGGCACACGGGTCAGGCGGGGCGGGGCCGGGGGAAGGAGCTGTGAGCCGTGGGCGGTCAGCTATCAGCTTTACGAACCGGAGGCGCGAGGCCAGGAGTGACGCGCGGTTTCAGCGTCTTCGAGTTCTTCCTTGCGACGCCAGTAGCTGCAGGTTTCGATGAGCTGGCGGGCTTCGGCGAGGTCGGCGTGGGGGCCGGGGCGCGGGGCGTGGAAACGTGGGCAGGTGGAAATGTGGGAACGGGGCGGCGGGCGATTTGGGGTTCTGGAGTTTGGCCTTTGGATTGGCGGGAGGCAACCAGCTCGTTCGCACGGGGAGCCCCTTGCTGTTAGCGACGCCCAACACGTTCGGACCGGATGCCGTGCGGCGCAAGGCGGGCCCCGTGGGACGAGCCGTTCTGCCCGCCCCACAGGGCCGTGCCGTCTACGGCGGCGGGTGCTCCGCCCGGGCCGCCTCGCTCTCGATGGGCGTGCCGCATTCGGGACATATGCCGGAGAGGTTGCCGCTGAGGTCGTACGCACAGCGCAGGCACAGGGGCTCGCCGCGGTCGATCCGACCCTGGAGGCGCCGGTATTCGTGCCGCCTCAGCGCCGACCACACGCCGATGCCCATGGCGCCCAGTACTGCGCCGAGTAGCCAGTAGTTGCGCAGGAGCTCGTACGCGCGTTGGGACATTGGCTCCGTCGTGCCGCCACGGCTGAAGGGGGCGTACACGGCGCGACCGTAGATCGCGAGCAGCGCCACCAGTGGGAGCAGGACATAGGCGGCGATTGCCAGCGAGACTCGCTGATGGGTCTTGAAGAGAATCCGGCGCGCACCGACTCGGTCGGCCGCGGCACGGAACTTGTGGGCGCCGTAAGCACCCGTGCCGATCAGGTAGGCGGCGCCCTGCAACACCAGTTGGAATATCGCCGAGCGCAAGCTCCCTGCGACGGTGAAACCCTCATGCCTTGCGATGTCCGCGGACCGATTGCAGCGCAGGAGAATGGGGACTGCCGCCGCCAGCAGGATGCCTACAACCAGAATGATCGCGAAGGTCTTCACCGTTTGTGTTGCCCCCTCTCACTGATACAGGTGTCCGAGGTACGGAATCCACTGGTCCGGATATCGTAACAGGCAGGCAGACGCGGCAGCGTCGTATGTGTTCTGCGCGTTCTGAAGTGCCGTCTCGGCGGTGTGCTCGCAGCCTGCCATCGCGACACCGTAGCCCACCAAGGGGATTATACAGCCCAGTCCAGCGCTCACGGCCAGGCAGGCTGCCAGTAACGCAGCCGATGCAATGGTGACGTTCTGCTTGCAGGCGTAGAAGCTGTTCTCCGCGTTCTGCACGTTGGCTATGTAGGCAAACCGCGCGCTCATGAGACAGCCGTCAAGGTCCGACGTATCCGCGGAGGCGCCGCCCGACCCCTGGCCGGCGCCGCCGGGGCTGACGCCCTCCGACTCAACCGCCAACTCGCAATGCGCCCCGCGGTCGTAGGGAGACCATGGCAGTCCAAGGGCCATGAGATCCTCAAGGATGGCCCGGTGGTGCGCGAAGAATGAGAGCATGTCGTCACTGATGGTGCCTATGGGCTGGAAATAACGGTCGGTCGCACCGGCGCGATCAACGACATACAGCGCTCCATAGACCGGGAGACTTCCAGCGGGGCCGTCGAGCCATCCCCATAGGCTCCCGATTCTGAGAGTGCAGTCCTCACACTCCGGCACGACGACGGTATCGCCTGTACCTGGGCGGTAGTCCAGAACGCGCAGGCTGAACGGCTCAGCCGGGCCATTCGCTGGTAGTCGCGCTCCATACGCAGTCTGGTCGAAAAGGCAGTACTCGACGGTCCTTTGGACGATCTGGTGCGCCGGCGTTGCCCAGGGCGGTGACCCTTCTGGAACTGACGGGGCGTCAAGTGGGAGTACGAACTCGGCAGTAAATGAACCGACCTGCGGTTCGGTGGACAGCTCGAGGCTCAGCAAGCCCTCGTCGCACCCGCCAAACGGGGTCTCGAAGACCTGGCCATACAACGCTTCCAGGAACGAGAAGTGCGCCAGCAGCGCGTCGTACTCCTCCTGACTGATCGCGTTGCCTTCGCAGTCGTATCCCGGCGGCGGCGGATCGGCCAGCGCCGCCGGCGTGAGGACCAGCATCGGCAGCAGTGCCACCATGCCAAACAGGACCCTGNNTCCCGGAGACCCGCGCGGCGGGCAACTGGGGGTGCTTGTACACCGGCGGCGGGCCTTCCTTGCAAAATGTCCTCCAAATTCCCGCGCGCGGCGTTTTGGCCCGGGCGGGGCCGTTCGGCCCGCGTGGGACTTTTTGGCCCAAGTGCGACCTTCTGGCCCGGGTGGGGCGCAAGCGTCGGCGCAGCGCTTTCTTGATGCAGTTGGGGGGCACGCGCTCGGACCGAAAATCGGCCGCGCGCCCCCCCGATGGCCGAGTGTGGCGACTCGGCGGCGGCAGGTGGTTCAGGAGCGCTCCTCGTAAGTCGTGCCACCGAAGTGAGTTGCGGTCTTCCACCTGGCCGGTGCGCGGCACAGCGCTTTGGGCGGTGCGCGGCGGCGGAAGAACGGTGTCCCCCCTCCAACCCCTTGATCTCGGACGTGCCGGGCGGTAACGTACAAGATGTAGCGATTCGACTTGGGTCCGTGAGGGGGCACGGCCGGGGTCGCGCTAGGGGAAGTGCATGTCGAACGCCGAGAAGCGCAAAGAGCGGCTGCACAAGCTGGTCGATTTGGCGCTGGCTTACTGCAGCGCGACCAAGACGAGCCTGGCCTGCCAGTTTGAGCGGGATCGCAAGCATCTGTACCCCGACACGGACAATCCGAAGCTCGACCTGATTATCGCGCTGGCCGAGGCGCTGGAGTGGCCCCTCGACGCGGTCGTCGAGATTATCCGCGAGGGCGATGGGGCGCCGGCGCCCGCAGAAGGCGATGGTGATTATGAATCGCTCAACGCCGAGGCCATGGCCGCGTTGAAACGTGGGGAGTACGCGCGGATGGTCGAGTTGGCGCGCGAAATGGGCGGCTTGGCCTCATCGGGGCACGACCGCGGACGCGCGTGCCGCCTGGAGGGGATCGGTTGGGACGGGCAGGGCCGTTACACGCAGGCGTTGGCGGCATTCCGGCGCGGTTTGGAGGTGGCGCCGCTGCCCCTGACCGAGCGTCTCGCCCTGCGGGCGAACCTCGCGAATGCGCATTACAGCTTGTGGGACTTGGCCTCGGCCGAGGGTATTGCGCATCTCCTCGTTAGCCACTTTGACCGGCATCCGCCCGCGGCACGAACGGATCGCGGCTCGCAGGCCTTTGCCCACTTCGTTCGCGGCAACGCACTCCGGCGTTTGCTCAGCGTGCAGCCCGAAGACGCACTCGATCTCGCCGGGCGGGCTCTGGCGGACCTGGAACGCGCCGAGCGACTGTACCTGGACTTTGTGAGCGACTTCGGGGCGGAGTACTTGCGGGGCATTGTGAACACCTGCCGCGGGGGAGCATGGGAATTGCAGGTCGAGTTGGGACGCATGAAGCCCCAGCACGCCCTGGCGCAGATCGAAGAGGCGCTGGGCAAGGTCGGCGGCGATGAGCCGTGGCCGGAAGGAGACTGGCTGGAGAGCTACGGCTGGTGGTGCGACTTTGGCGCCAATATTGCGCTGCGTCACCTCCATGGCCGCGAGCTCCAGCGGACCATCGCCGTCCTGAGCAACAAGCTGCTTGAAATTGCGAGGCGTCTCCAGAACTGGGCATTGATCGAGCGCGCCGTGTCGATGGATTATGTATGCGCTCAGCAGGTTTCCGCGGAAACGGGCGTTGATGTCCCGCACGTGCTTGATGTCGAGGATCTGAAGCTGGTAACCGGAACGATCGGGCGATTTCCGCGGTTCCGCCACGCCGGCTGGAGGCTGATCGAGACTGCGGCGGTCGTTCCGACGCCCAAGAGGAACTAGCCATGTGTGCGCAGGGCAGCTTTAGTCGGGCGATGCTGCTGGTTTCCGCGTGCGTGCTGACGTTCGCGGTGCTGGCGCCTGTCACGGCGCGCGCACATGGTCACGCCGAGGACGTGATCCCGATGCCCTTGTTCCAGACACCAGATGAGCGGAACCCGTTCGGGGTGGCGGTACTTCCGATCACCCGGGCCGAGCCGGCGCCGATTCCGGAGCCTGCGACGCTCGGCTTGCTGCTGGTCGCCGCGAGTTGCGTCCGACCGCGCCGGCGTGGGCGGCCCTGAGGGCGACGCGCCGCGCTTGAGTCAGGCGTCCTGGGGAACTCGGGCCGCGGAGGGCGGCGCGGCGGGTGGGGCGGGTGCGGGGGCACGGAGCTGTTTGCGGAGGGTCGTCAGGAGGGTTTTCGGCTCGAGGTAGCGTTTCGGTAGACGCCAGTGGATCGTTTGGGGGTCGGGGATGCGCGGGGAGCCGGGGCCGGTCGCGAAAAGCGGCTGGACCGTTTGAAGATCGTCGATCGCGAAGACGACGTCCGGCTCCACTAGCACTAGCGAGCGGATGCCCCACGGCTGCGCGAGCACGCGGATTTCCGCCAGCGCCAGCAGCGTCTCCACCGCGTCCGGCGGCGGGCCGAAGGCGTCGCGGACGTCGTTGCGCAGCACCTCCAGCTCTTCGATTGTGCGGCACGCCGTGAGACGTTTGTAGATTTCCATGCGTTGCCGGTCGGCGCGGACGTAGCTGCGGGGGATGGTGGCGGAGAGGCCGAGGTCGAGGTTGACGGGGCGGTAGGCGGGGGCGGGCTCGTTCTTGAGGCGGCGGACGGCCTGTTCGAGCAGTTGGCAGTACATCTCGTAGCCGACGGCCTCGATGTGGCCGGATTGCTCGGGGCCGAGGATGTTGCCGGCGCCGCGGATTTCGAGGTCGCGCATGGCGATCTGGAAGCCGGCGCCGAGGTCGCTGTAATGCTCCAGCGCTTTGAGCCGGCGGGCCGCGTTGTCCTTGATCGGGTACTTGGGCGAGAGCAGGGCGTACGCGTAGGCGCGGTTTTTCGAGCGCCCGACGCGGCCGCGGAGTTGGTGGAGGTCGGCGAGGCCGAAGCGCTCGGCGCGGTCGATGAAGATCGTGTTGGCGGTCGGGATGTCGAGGCCGGACTCGATGATGTTGGTGGAGACGAGCACGTCGGCTTCGTGCCGGAGGAATTTGAGCATCACGTCTTCGAGCTCGTGGGCGGGCATCTGGCCGTGGCCGACGACGAAGCGGGCCTCGGGGACGAGCGTGCGCAGGTGGTTGGCGACCTGGTGGATGTCGCGCACGAAGTTGTGCACGAAGTAGACCTGGCCGTCGCGGTTCAGCTCGCGCATGATCGCGTCGCGGACGAGGCGGTCCTCCCACAGGCGCACCTGCGTCACGATCGACCGGCGGTCGAGCGGGGCGGTGGCGAGCGACGAGATGTCGCGAATTCCGAGCATCGCCATGTGCAGCGTGCGCGGGATGGGCGTGGCGGTGAGCGTGAGGACGTCGACGGTCGCGCGGAGGCGCTTGAGGCGCTCTTTCGCGTCGACGCCGAAGCGCTGCTCCTCGTCGATGACGACGAGGCCGAGGTCGCTGAAGCGGACATCGGCGGACAGCAGGCGGTGGGTGCCGATGAGGATGTCGATCTGGCCGTTGCGGGCCTTTTCGACGATGCGGGACTGCTCGGCCTTGGTGCGGAAGCGCGAGAGGACGTCGAGCGTGAAGGGGTAATCGGCCATGCGCTCGCGGAAGGTCTCGAAGTGCTGCTCGGCGAGGACGGTGGTGGGGACGAGGACGGCGACCTGCTTGCCGAACTCGACGGTTTTGAAGGCGGCCCGCATGGCGAGCTCGGTCTTGCCGTAGCCCACGTCGCCGCAGAGCAGGCGGTCCATCGGGCGCGGGCGGGTCATGTCGGCCTTGATCTCGTCGAGGGCGCGGAGCTGGTCCTCGGTTTCCTTGTAGAGGAAGGAGCCTTCGAACTCGCGCTGCCAGTCGGTGTCGCGCGGGTAGGCGAAGCCGGCCTCCATCGCCCGCTGAGCCTGGACGGCGAGGAGGTCGGCGGCGAGGTCGGTGACGGCCTCCGCGACGCGCTGCTTGGCGTTCTTCCAGGCGTTGCCGCCGACCTTGCTGAGCTTGGGCTTGCCGCGGACGGTGCCGATGTACTTCTGGACGACGTGGATCTGGCTGATCGGGACGTGGACGATGGCCTGGTCGGCGAACTCGATCGCGAGGTACTCGTCCACGCGGCCCTCGCGGTCGAGCGTCTTGAGGCCGCGGAACCGGCCGATGCCGTGGATCGTGTGGACGACGTAGTCGCCGGCCTCGAGGTCGAAGAAGCTGTCGAGGGGGCGGGCGGGCTGGACGCGGCGGAGGGTGCGGCGCTGGCGGTAGCGGTGGAAGAGCTCGTGGTGAGGGACGTAGGCGGTCTGTTGCCACTGGAAGCCGCGGTGGATGACGCCGATGGCGGTGCGGACGCGGTCGTGGAGCGACGGCGCGGCGGGCGCGGCGTCCGCTTGTGGCGCCGGCGCGGCGGGGGCGACGTCGGCGGCCGGTTGTTGATCGAGCAGCTCGCGGAGGCGCTGCTCTTCCGGCGGGTTGTCGCAGAGGACGAGCACTTTGGTTTTTTGCGCGAGATCGTCGAGCATCTGCAACGCTTCGGCGGCCTTCGCTTCGAAGGGCGGGAGGCTCGTGACGTCGAAGCGGACGGCGTCGGCGGCCGTGCCGGTAAAGCGGTGCAGGTGCAACTGCGCGAATTCGTTGGCTTGGCGGAAGACGGCGTCCACGTGAATGATGCCGCGGCGTTCGCCGAGACGCTGGAGGTACGTGCGGCCGAGCTCCTGGATTTCGCCGGGCTCGTGGAAGGCGATGAGGGTGTCGGGCGGCAGGAGGCGGAGGAAGCTGGTGGTGGCGTCCGCGATCGCGCTGCCCCCAACCGGATCGGCCGCCTGCTCGCCGCCTGGACCTTGGGGGCTCCAACTGAGGGCCGGAATCTGCACGCCGTCGAGCGCGTGCGACGAACGCTGCGTGCCCGTGTCGATCAGGCGGATGGAGGCGACCTCGTCGCCGAAGAACTCGATGCGCACCGGTTCGACGTGGGCGCTGGAGAACACGTCGACGATTCCGCCGCGGCGGGCAAAGTCGCCGGAGACGTCGACGGCGTCGCAGCGCTGGAAGCCGTGGTCGGTGAGCCAGCGGGTCAGGGCGTCGGGGTCGAGGGTCTGGCCGGTGGCGACGGCGTAGGACCGCGCCCGGATGGCCTCGGCCGTGGGCACGGGCTGCATGAGGGCCATGATGGGGGCGACGAGGAGTGGGGGGGAGGCGGTCGCGCGCTGCATGAGCCCCAGGCACAGCCGTAGTCGCTCGTCGGCCAGTTCATCGGGGCCGACGGCGTCCTGCGGCAGAGTGTCGAGCTGTGGGAGGAGTTCCGGGGCCGCGCCGACGGCCGTTTCGACGTCGTCGCGGATGTCGTCGGCCTCGTCGGC
The DNA here is from genome assembly GCA_003162245.1 of Phycisphaerales bacterium. Classification (GTDB taxonomy): domain Bacteria; phylum Planctomycetota; class Phycisphaerae; order UBA1845; family Fen-1342; genus Fen-1342. The sequence goes on along the minus strand of PMMM01000069.1, from coordinate 1,508 downwards.
GTGGGCGGTGACGAGCAGCAGGGGCCGGCCGAGCCGCTCGGCGGCCAGGGCGGCCAGGATGGGCGCAGAGCTTCCCCACAAGCCCTCGGCTGCGACGGCCCCCTTACCGCGGGCCAGCAGCCGAGTCAGCTCCTCGAGTTTCGGGTCGGTGCGGATGGTCTCAAACACATCCACAATAGGCATTCTATCGGCCGGGCGGCGGATCGCGACCGGGGAAAACGGGGTGAGCCCGCGGGGGGCAGGCGCTCGACCGGGAACGGCGTTCCGTCTCGCTAACTGGACGTACGCGCTTTACGGCGCTGTCCAGGTCGGATTCTGGGACAACGCGCGGACGGAGACCGGGTCGCGGCTCAGGACCAGATAGCAGGATTGGAGCTTGCCCGCCGCCCGCTCCGCGGCACTCATCTGGACGTCGGCACGGAGGAGGCACACGAGATTCTCCTGAGCGGCCAGGCGCTTCAAGTCGGGCGGCACCGCGCCGCGCGGATCGATGTGGATGACCAGCAGGCCCGCGGCGGTCAGCTTCCGCAGATACATCCGGACGGCGTCGGGCGATACCAAGTGCGGCGGTGGGGCGTCATCTTGAAAGGCGTCGAGGATGAGCAGGTCGAAGGTCTGATCCGGGGTGCGCTCCAGCGATTCGCGCCCGTCGCCCAGCACGATCTCAGAGGTGCCGCGGCACTGGCTCAGGTACGTGAAGTACCGCGAATCGGCCGCAACCTTCACGACATCCGGATTGATCTCATAGAACGTGAAACGCTGACCGGGCGTGGCGTACGCGGCGAGGCAGCCGACGCCCAAACCGAGGATGCCGACACGGCCTCCGCCGGCGGGCGGTTTCCAGGCGGAGAAGATGTCGCCGAGCGGACCGGTGCGGTGATAGTAGGACAACGGTTCGGCGCTGCGCGCGGGATCGACACTCTGCATGCCTTGTCGTGTTGCGCCGCTGAGCAGGACGTGGGCGTTCCACGCGGGATCGAAGACCACCCGCAGCATCCCGAAGGGATTCGCCGAGATGTACAGCAGCGTGGATTCCATGTGGATCCCGGGGCCGGCCCGCTCGGCAGAGATACTCGCGGGCGAAGGCCGTTTTGTCTCCGGCAAAGCCGACGCCTCCCGGTGACGCGCTCGAGCCGACAGTCCGAATTTGACCTTGTCCGACTCCGCCGTCGAACGATCCTCGCGTATTCTACGGCACGCCCCCGAGGGAAAAAGGGGATAAGTACACTCGTCGCCGTTTGGGCCCCGGGGGACTTGCCCGGAAGGGACTCATCCCTTGTTGCGCCCCCCGCGGCACGGCGGTCTTCAACGGCGTGGGCAAAGTGCCGAACGCGCATACAATCGTTTACCGGCATCCGGTCGGCGGTTTACCGGTGGGTTGCCGTCCGCGACGGGTCGGCGGACGGCGGCGGGTTCTTGTCCTCGACAATGCGACCAGTTTCCAGGTGCAACCACAAAGAGGAGTCCACGGATGAGCGAGCAGACGAGTCATACGCATTCCGCTTAGT
>PMMM01000130.1 GCA_003162245.1 Phycisphaerales bacterium | reverse complement strand
AATAAACAGGATGCGTATGACACGTCCGGCACGACGCGCACCCACAAACCGGGCACCGGGCCGCCTTCTGCCGGCCGGGCCGGACCTGGCGCCAGCAGCAACCCGCGCTCGGTGGCGGTCATCTCGGCCCGGCGCGGCGGATGGAGCACGATCTCGCCGACCGCGACCGTCGTTTCCCGCTGTTTGCACTGGACCAAGACCTCGCCCATAGCGTCGCAGATCAGGCTCGAGCCCACGAAGACCGTTTGCCCTTCGAGGCCCCACTTGCTGGCCGACGCGATCGGAACGCCGAACTCCGCCGCCCGCGCGGCGATCAGGAAGTCCGGTTGGGGATTCCACAGCCGTTCCGGCGTTCCCGCGTTCACCCACCCGGTGGGTTGCAGCAGGACGTGTGCGCCGCGCGCCGCCAGGGTGGCGGGAATCTCGGGCAGGCGGGCATCAGCACAGATCAGCAAGCCGACGCGGCCGAAGCTCGTGTCCATCGGCTCAATCGCCTCACCGGGCTCGAAGTAGTCGTGGTCGAAATCCCACAGGAAGCACTTGCGGTGCACGCCGCGCACTTCCCCGCTCACATCCACGAAAACCGCGGCGTTGAAGAGTCGCTCGCCGCGCTCCTCGACATAGCCGGCACACACGGCCATGTGGTGCGCGCGGGCCGCCTCTGCCATGTGCTCCAGAAAGAACTCGGGTGCCGGGAGGCCGCCGTGCCGTGCCGCGCGATACGCCGCCTTGCTGCCCAGACAGTAGGCCGGCCAGACGCATTCGGGCAGGACGACCAGCTCGGCGCGGTGCTGGTGTGCCTGCGCGAGCGCGTCGTCGATCTGCGCGAGCGTCTGGCGCCACGCATCCAGACGGGTGCCCGGCGTTTGTGCCACGGCAATACGCATACACGCATTAAGCCGCTCGGAACCCGTACGTTCAAGGGGGCAGCGCGCACGAACGCGCCGTGCTGGACTGGGCGCGCGGCGCGGCGGTATCCTCCGCGTGACGCCGATTGCGTCAGCGCTGACAGGAGCAGGACATGACGAGTGACACGCCGCCGTCGCCGGGTGGGCCGGGCGCCGCGCCGGGCGGGGGGTTGGACGCCGCCCAGCTCAGCAAAGCACTCAAGGCCTTCAAGAAGCGGATGAAGCTGTCGCGGCTGGACGACGAATCGCGGCTGGAGCGCGGCCCGATGAGCAAGGGCGGCAACTCCGGCATCGTCGCGATCACGCCGCCGGCGCAGTTTCCACAGGCTGTGTGGGACGAGCTTGTGCGGCAGGGTCGGCTGCGGCCCGCCGGCTACGGGATGTACGAGTTGGGCGACGAGAGGTGACCGCTCCGCTCCAGCGTATCCGCGGCGGCTCGGCACAATGTGCTCGCGCACCGCAGCCGGCTATGATTGCTGTCGGCGAACCTTGCAGGGAGATTAACGATGGCCCGTATCGGTGAGATCCTGGCGGCCGACGCGACCCCGGGCGTGCTGTCGGCGCGGCGGCTGCTCAACGGCGTCACGCAGCAGAACTACGCCCGCCTGGCGCGACCGGGCGGACAGGTCGTGCAATCGAACCACGCGGCGTTCGTGCTCGGGCACCTCGCGCTGTATCCGCCGAAGGTGTTGGCACGGCTCGGGCGGCCGGCGGGCGCGACCGCGTGCCCCGAGACGTGGGCCGCGCTGTTCGAGGCGGGCGCGGAGTGTCGCGACGACGCCGACGGCCAGCTCTATCCGCCGCTGGACGAGCTGACCGCCCGCTTCTTCGCGGGCTACGAGGCGGCGACGAAAGCCGTGGCGACGGCGGACGACGCGGCGCTGCTGGCGCCGAACACGGCGGAGGGCCGGTCGCGCGAGATGTTTCCGACCATCGGGGCCGTCGTGGGCTTCTACCTCAGCGGGCACGTGCTGAACCACCTCGGGCAGCTCAGCGCCTGGCGGCGGTGCGTCGGGCTGGGACCGGCGACGTAGCCGATGGGCCAACGATGCTAGGCCATGCTATGCGGCGCGCTCCGGCCTCCGGGACGAGCCGGTCTTGCTCGGACCGCCGCGAGCGCGGAACCGGAGTGTCATGACCAAGTTGCTGCAGACGCTCGTGGACAGCATCGCGGTCGGCAGCCTGTATGGCTTGATCGCGCTGGGCTACACGATGGTCTACGGCATCCTCCAGTTCATCAACTTCGCCCACAGCGACGTGTTCATGGTCGGGGCGTGGCTCTCATTTCTGGTGGCGGTGCGCATCGGCGGGCAGACGGCGGCCGTCGAGCCCTCCGTCGCGAAGGCCCTGCTCGTGCTGCTGACCGCGATGGTCTGCTGCGGCGCGCTGGGCTTCACGATCGAGCGCCTCGCGTACCGCCCGCTCCGCCAGGCCCCGCGGCTGAATGTCCTGATCACCGCGATCGGCGTGTCGCTGTTTATCGAGAACCTCGGCCAGCTCAAATGGCTCTTCGGCGCGATGCCGCAGCCGATGCCGCGGCTCCTGCCCGACCGGCCGCTGTTCGCGCTGGCGGGCGTGAATGTGAATCTGCTGGACGTGATTGTCGTCGGCACCGCCGCGGTGCTCATGCTCCTGCTCAACTGGATCGTGTTCGGGACGAAGCTGGGCCGCGGGATGCGGGCCGTGTCGTACAGCCCGCCGACGGCGGCCCTGATGGGCGTGCCGGTCAGCCGGATCATCTCGTTCACGTTCGTCATCGGCTCCTGCGCGGCGGCGGCGGCGGGGTTCTTGTACGCGACCAAGTACATCACGCTCCAGCAGCCGGCGCACGAGACGTGGATCCGGCTGGGGCTGAAGGCGTTCGTGGCGGCGGTCGTCGGCGGCATCGGGAACATCCGCGGCGCGATGCTCGGCGGGCTGCTGATCGGGCTGATCGAGTTCTTCGGGGCGGCGTACCTGTCGCCGAACCTCCGCGACGTGTACGTGTTCGCGGTACTAATCCTGGTGCTGCTCTTCCGGCCGGCGGGGATTCTCGGCCGGGCGACGGTGGAGAAGGTTTGAACCACAGACGCTCGGCGCGGGCTTCGCTCGCAGCCCATCTTGGATTTTGGATTGGACCGGGACGAAAGGCGGCCAAAATCTCCCCCGCACACGAAGAGGCCGAGCGGTAGTGGTCCCGAGACCCTCGGGAATGCGGCTAGCGCGCAACGGGGGCGCGAGAGGCGGCCAGAACCGGGTATTTCGGCGACAAGCGCGGTTCGGGTCCG
>PMMM01000241.1 GCA_003162245.1 Phycisphaerales bacterium | reverse complement strand
CTAAGCGGAATGCGTATTACACGAGCCGCCTCCAAAAAGCCACGCTCGCCCGCTTCCGTGACGCTCTATGACTTTACAGTCATTGTCGGTTTGCGCCACACATCGCCGCCGGCAGCACATCACCCCGGAGGCCCAGCGAGCGCAGGCGGCAGCTTACTTCGCTCGATCTGGCCCTCTTTACAGTGCTCGCACAGCCCCTTCACGCGCACTTTTCCGTAGCCCGTGCACTTTGGACAGACAATCGACCCTGTGGCACGAATCCAGTCGCGATAGTGTTCTTGTATGACCAGCGTACGGCCATAAAAGACAGTGGTTGACTGTCCTTTTGGACATTCGCTTGGGCGGTCGTCCTGCCTCAGACTTCCGCGGTCCTCCTGACTGATAATAGGATTAAGAAACAGCTCATCGCCATTCGGTACACGGATGCACAGGGTACCGCACTTGGCGCAGTCTATACGCCCACGGGCCTGGCAAATGTTACAGGGTTCCAGGTGACTGCCTTGTGCCTGGCGCAGGCCCGCACCGCGCTGCGTCAGGATGGTCACTTTTCCAGTTCCGGCGCAATTGGAGCAGTCTATGTTTCTCTTGCCTTGGCAGTCCGGACATATGCAATACCCTTTGCCGTCACATCCAAAGGCGTGCTCGCGCTTGCAGATCACGTACTTGTTCTTGAAGTCGCCGCCACACCATGGACAAGTGACCAGCGCACTCTCTGGCTTACGTTCTTCCTGAGCAGCCGGCGGGGCGGGCCGGTTTCTTTCGGATTCGAGCTGTCGGACCTTGGCCGTTAGCTGCTGAACTTGGGCCGTCAGCTCTTGTTTGGCCTTCTGCAGGTCGGTCGTGCGCTCGTCGAGGGCCTTCTGGCGGTCGTCGAGGGCCTTCTGGCGGTCGTTGAACTGGGCGTTGGCACTTTCGATCGTGCGGTTAGCGGCATCCAGCGCCTGTCTGACGGCGCCCAGTTCTTTGACGGCACTGTCGAGCTCCGCTTTCGTGGCTGTGCCATGCTGAAGGTACCTGACGGGAACATAGGCAGTACCAAGAGCCGCAACCACGAGGATCGCGATTTTGCCGGTCTGATTCACGTCGTTTTCTCCTTGTGCTCGAGTTCAGGAACGCGTTGACATGCGTGGGGGCGAGATTTACTGCGCGTACGCCGGTGCGGAGTGGCGGGTTGAACGCATCCGCGATGCGGGATGCGGTTGCCGCGGATCTGCAGCATGCACGGGTCGGGCATCTTCGGCCTGGTGGCTTGCTCATGCCGTGCCGCGCTCGCGCGACGCTGCGTCGGGCAGCCACCGGGGTGCGTGAAGCGCACGCGGAGGAAACTCGACGCGGAAGCGGAGCGACGGCGTACCGCCGTATCCGGTCCAACGGGCCGGCAACAGCGCTGGCAACTGACGGTAGGAAACCGCATCCCTGGCATACGCCTGTCACCCCGAGATGGCGACACGAGCTACGGTTGTATGTTACTCCGGCGCTAGCACGGACACAAGGGGGTCGGTGTCGCGTTCAGATGTCTTGGCAAATCGCGAACAGACGCGACCTGCCCTACCGCCTGGGCGGGCGGCGGCGATATGATAGGGTGAACGCACAGGAGACGCCGATGGGACAACAAGGCGATGATTCCACGAAGCTGATCGAGGTCAGGACCGAGGAGCAGGCGGCGCTGATCGTCGCGGCCCTGGCGGACGCCGGGATCAGTGCAAAGGCGCAGGGCGGCCTGACCGCCGGGTTCCGCGTTGAAATTCCCGGCGGTGTCGACGTTTTCGTGCAGCGCGCCGACCTGGACCGCGCCCGTGAGATCCTGCGCGAGATCAAGATCACCTGAAGCGGGGCGCGAGTGGGAAGCACGTGGTCCGCCACGGTCGGCAGGGGCGCCGGCCGCTACATTTCCCAGGGCACCGCCGCCGGGGTAGGATAACATCGCGTGCGTGGGCCGAACGACCCCGCCCTTGCGGGCACGGCAGGACCAGAGCGCACGTGCGGGCGAAATAGCCCCGCCCTCGCGGGCGGGGTTCGGATAGGAACGGGCCGATCGTAGCGGGCTGATGGATGCGGCCCGCGCGGGTGAGGTGGCGGCGTGATGCGGGTGAACGGGCTGGACGTGGAGCCGGTCATCGGGCTGGAAGTGCACGTCCAGCTCGCGACGCGCACTAAGCTGTGGTGCCGCTGCCCGCTGGAGTTCGGGGCGGAGCCGAATTCGCGCGTGTGCCCCGTTTGCCTCGGGCTGCCGGGGGCGCTGCCGGTGCTGAACCGGCAGGCGGTCGAGCACGCGGTGCGGACCGCGGTCGCGCTGAATTGCCAGGTGGCCGGGTTCACGAAGTGGGACCGCAAGAGCTACTTCTACCCCGATCTGCCGAAGAACTACCAGATTTCGCAGTACGACCTGCCGCTGGCCAGCGGCGGCGTGTTCGAGTTCCCGATCGACCACCGCTTCGCCCGCGTGCGGCTCATTCGTGCGCACCTGGAGGAGGACGCCGGCAAGAACGTGCACGATTTTCCGGGGTTCACCGGCGTCGATCTCAATCGGACCGGCACGCCGCTGCTGGAAATCGTGACCGAGCCCGATCTGCACTCGGCCGAGGAGTGCCGCGAGTTCGCCGTGCAGTTGCAGCGGCTCGTGCACTACCTGGGCGTGAGCGAGGCGAACATGCAGATGGGGCACATGCGGTTCGAGCCGAACATCAACGTGATCATTCACGCGGACGGCGCCGAGCACCGCACGCCGATCGTCGAGGTGAAGAACCTCAACTCGTTCCGGTCGCTGCACGGGGCGGTCGCGTACGAGATCAACCGGCAGGTCGAGGCGTGGCAGGCGGACGGGGTCGAGGCGGCGACCGGCAACAAGTCGAACCGCGGGTGGGACGACGAGCGTGAGGTCACGGTGCCGCAACGGGAGAAGGAGGAGGCGCACGACTACCGGTATTTCCCCGACCCGGACCTGGTGCCGCTGACGATCGACGCGGCGTGGGTCGCCGAGTTGAAGGAGCACACGCCGGAGCTGCCGATCTGCCGGACGGAGCGGTTTATCAGCGAGTACAAGGTGCCGCCGAAGGACGCACCGGCGCTGGTGGACGATCGGGCGACAGCGGACCTGCTCGATCATGCGGCGGAGGCGGGCGGCGACAAGGCGACGCTGGCGAAGCACTTTCTCAGCTTCTGGTCGCGGCGGGTGAACGAGCGCGGCCAGACCGTCGCGGGGCTGGGCGTGCCGGCGGGGCATTTGGCGGAGTTGGCCACATTGCAGGCGAGCCGGAAGATCAACGCGACGGCGGCGGCACAGGTCGCGGACGCGCTGCTCGGTCGGCGCGACGCAGCGGGCGCGACGACGCCGTCGCCGGCGAAGCTGGCCGAGGAGCTGGGGTTGCTGCAAAGCCGGGACGAGGACGAGATCGCGGCGTGGGTGAACGAGGCGCTGGCGAAGAACGAGAAGGCGGTACAAGACGCCATTTCGAACCCGAAGAAGCTGCAGGCGTCGCGCGGGTTCCTGGTCGGGCAGGTGATGAAGCTGTCGGGCGGGCAAGCAGACCCGAAGATCGTGGGCGAGCTGATCGGAAAGCGGCTGGGCGAGATTGCGGGGCGTACGTAGGCGGCCGCGGGGGCTACAGCGCGGCTCGGCTCGCTATACGACGGGGTTTCTCGGAGGCACTACGCTAGCCCACGATGAGGTCCGCCAGACGCCGCTTGGGCACGTGGTGCACGCCGGCGCTGTCACGCCAGTATTTTATGTCCCCACTGGCGCCGACCGTCTCGAGCACCACAGTCTCTTTCGGCCGCCCCAGGGCCAGCACGAGCAGGATCTCGTAGGGGGCGGGGATCGCCAGGACCCGGCCCAGTTTGTCCCGCTGAATAGACCCGATCATGCACCCGCCCAGCCCGCGCTCGACGGCGCCGAGCAACATGCTCTGGGCGACGATCCCGTGGTCGCAGCCGAAGGACGGGCTGATCTCCTTGTCGCCGAGGATGACGATGTACGCGGACGGCCGCTCGCCCTCGACGGGCCCGGGCCAGTCGGCGAGATAGCCCGCCCAAGCGAGATGCGGGAATATCGCCGCGTTTTTCACCGGTTCCGCGGACAAGACGAACTTCAACGGCTGCCGATTTGCGGCGGACGGCGATAAGCGCGCGAGGTCGACGAGTTCCTCGAGCGTGCCGCGGTCGACCGCCACGTTCTGATGGAACCGCCGGTAGCTTCGATTCCGCTCGATCAGCTCGCGCAACATGGTGGCCTCGCTTTCTTCGGGTGCCGCGTGCGTGTCCGGGCTCGATGATAGGCGGAACGTGCCCGGCCGGATACGCCCGTGTGGTCCCATGCACCGGCCCGGCGCGGCGCGTTCGACGCGTGCCCGCGGCCTCTCTATAATGCGGTGCCGCGAAGGAGTTTGTCGAATGGCAGCGGACGGAATGCCGCCGATCGCCCAGCTCAGGGGTCGCCCCCTCGGGCGCATCCTGATCAAGATGGGCAAGCTGACGCGCGCCCAGGTGTCCGAGGCCCTGGAGCTGCAAAAGAAGAAACGCGGGCCGCTCGGCCAGCTCCTGATCGAGATGGGCTACGTCGAGAAAGCCGACGTCAACCGCGCCCTGGCGGCGCAAGTCGGCATGGAATCCATCAAGCTCGGCGACATCGACATCGCCCAGAACGTGATCGACATGATCCCGGCCCAGATGGCGCACGCGTACCGCGTCATCCCGACGGAATACGACCGCGAGTCGAACACGCTGGGCGTCGCCCTGGCGCACCCGGACAATTTTCACGCCACCGACGACCTAAAAACCCTCATGGGCTTCAACGTCCTCGCGCGTATCACCACCGAAGAGGACATGACCGAGGCCCTCAACCGCTACTATCCCGAAGAGGCCGCGCAGAGCATCAGCGACATCATCGGCGAGCTATCCAGCGACGACGACGTGTCCCAGCTTGCAGGACGCGGCGAGAGCATCGACCTGGACCAGCTTAAGGCGGCGGCCGAAAGCAGCCCGGTCAAGAAGCTCGTCAACCTGGTCCTGCTGCAGGCCATTCGCGACAAGGCCTCCGACATTCACTTCGAGCCGTTCGAGGACGAGTTCAAGATGCGCTACCGCATCGACGGCGTGCTGTTTGAGATGGTCCCGCCGCCGAAGCACGTCGCGATGGCGATCTCCTCGCGCATCAAAGTTATGGCGAGCTTGGATATCGCGGAGCGGCGCGTTCCGCAGGACGGGCGCATCGAGCTGCTCGTCGAGCGGCGGCCGGTGGACTTGCGGGTGAGCGTGCTGCCGACCATCTTCGGCGAAAGCGTCGTCTTGCGCGTGCTGGACCGGGCGCAGGTGAATCTGGACATCGCGCAGATCGGGATGCGTGAGGACGACCTGAACATTCTCCGCCAGCTTCTAACGAAGCCGCACGGGATTATCATCGTGACCGGTCCCACGGGCTCGGGGAAGACCACGACGCTGTACTCCGCCCTCCGGGAGCTGAACACCGTAGAAGTGAAAATCCTCACGAGCGAGGACCCGGTCGAGTACGACATCGACGGGATGGTCCAGTGCCAAGTCAAGCCGGACATTGGGCTTACATTCGCGCGCTGCCTGCGCAGCTTCTTGCGGCAGGATCCGGACATCATCCTGGTCGGCGAGATTCGTGACCTGGAAACCGCGCAGATCGCCGTCCAGGCATCGCTGACCGGCCACCTCGTGTTTTCCACGCTGCACACCAACGACGCCCCCAGCTCGATCGCGCGCCTCCTTGATCTTGGGATGGAGCCGTTCCTGGTGACGGCAACGCTGGAAGCAGTTGTAGCACAACGACTTGTGCGAAAAATCTGCGACAACTGCAAGGAGGAGTACGAGCCCGCCGAAGCGCAGCTCATCAGGCTCAACCTACGACCCGAGGACGTCTCCGGACGCACGTTCTTCTACGGCAAGGGCTGCGAATACTGCAATCATACGGGGTACAGGGGCCGGCGCGGCATCTTCGAGACCATGATCCTCGACGATGACCTGCGCGAGTTGATCATGAAGCACACGTCCACCGCGGTTCTCCGGAAGGAAGCACGCAAACGGGGTATGCGGACGCTCCGAGAGGCCGGTCTGCTAACCCTGTTCGACGGGGTCACGACGATCGAGGAGATCGTGAAAGAGACGCTCTCGCTGGACGACTTTGAATAACCGCTCCGCGGACAGGACCGGCACCGCTCCCGAACGCGCCCGCGGTGCGCCGAGCACGGCCCTACGGTCCGATATTCCGGAAGATGTGTGTAGCCGTGGTCACTTGGTGGTATCCATAATGGGATGACGAACAGCACGTCGCGACGCCGCAGCTTGCCCGTGACGAGTCTTGGAGGTGTGCGGCGGTCGGCAGTGCAGCTTGCTGGGAGCGGTTGGTATGGCCATTTTCAAATACGAAGCGCTTAATGCGGCGGGCCAGGAAGTGAAGGACGAGGTCGAGGCCCCGTCCAAGGAAGATGCCGTCTCGAAGGTCCGGGCGCTCGGCTACTTCCCCACGAAGGTGGTCGAAAAGGCGGACCGCAAGCAGATGGCGGCCACGAAGGCGGGGGCGAGTGCCAAGCAGCGCAAGGCGGCGGGCACCGGGCTGGGATGGGTAGCCACAAAGCAACTGACCACGTTCACGCGGCAGTTGTCGACGCTGCAAGACGCGGGTCTGCCGATTTTGCGGAGCATTCGCATCCTGGAGCAACAGCAGAAGCCGGGCATGTTGCGGGCGTGTCTCAAGCAGGTCACCGAGGACATCGAAGGCGGGGCGACGCTGTCCGAGGCCATGGCCCGCCACCCCAAGGCGTTCAACCGGCTGTACAGCAACATGGTGGCGGCGGGCGAGGCGGGCGGCGTGCTCGACGTCATCCTCCAGCGGCTGGCGGACTTCCTCGAAAAGGCGCAGCGGTTACGGCGGAAGGTCATCGGCGCCATGATCTACCCGGCGGTGGTCATCTCGATAGCCGGGGGCATCGTGACCTTCATCATGGTGAAGGTGGTACCGAAGTTCCAGACGATCTTCAAGGACTTCGAGGCGCAGCTCCCGGGACTGACCGTGGCGCTGATCAACATCTCCAGTTGGTTCGCCAACGGCACGCCGCCTGGATGGGTGTACATCTTGCTGTCGCCCATCCTGTTGGTCGCGATGTACAAGGTGATTCGGAAGTCGAAGATGGGGCGGCAGATTCTGGACTCCGTCACGCTGAAGATCCCGGTCGTCGGGCAGATCGCCGGCAAGTCGTCGGTGGCCCGCTTCACGCGGACACTGGGGACGCTGGTGGCGGCGGGCGTGCCGATCCTGGAGGCGGTCAACATCACGCGTGAGACGACGGGGAACGAAATCTACGCCAGCATGTTGCAGAAGGTGCACGACGCGATCCGCGAGGGCGACACCTTCGCGAACCCGCTGCGGGCCTCGCGCTCGGTCGATCCGATCGTCGTAAACATGGTCGACGTGGGCGAGGAGACCGGCGAGCTGGACAAGATGCTCATGAAGGTCGCGGACAACTACGACGAGGAGGTCGACACGCTGGTGGCCTCGCTGGTGAGCCTGCTCGAGCCGATCATGGTCGTGGCCCTGGGCGGGATCGTCGGGTTCATCGTGGTCGCGTTGTTCCTCCCGCTGGTGACGCTGATTCAGTCGGTCATGCAGCAGTAGCAGGCCGTACAAGAGAGGTGACGCATGCAATCGGGCAAACGACGGCGGCGGGCGGGCGCATTCACGCTCGTCGAGCTCCTGGCGGTCATCGCGATCATCGGGCTGCTCATCAGCATCCTGCTGCCGGCCGTCGGCGCGGTGCGGAAGGCGGCCAAGAACACCGTTTCGCGCTCCGTGCTGTCGAGCCTGCAAACCGCGCTCGACAACTACAAGGCCGACGGGCGCGTGGGCGGCGGCTACCCGTATTCGCGCTCGGATCAAACGACGACGAGCACTCTCGGTCTGCTCAACGTGCAGAGCCCGTATGATACGGGGCGCAAATTTGAGATCTCCGGTGCCGGCTTGCTGGTCTGGGCACTGGCCGGGGCCGACTACCTCGGCACGCCCGGGTTCAACGTCTTTCGCACGGGCGGCACTTCGCCGAGCACGCTCTGGAGCCAGGACACGGACGCGGGCGCGGTGCCCACCGGCAGCCCGGACCCCAGCCAGAGCGGCGCCTACGCAATGCGGACCACCGACGGCCAGCCCGTGCAGCCCCGCGCGACGCGTTTCATCGAGGCCGACAACGCGCGGATCAGCAAGCGCACGGAGGCCTCGGCCCCGGCCCAGTTCGTCTTCGACATGGAGGAGGGCAAGCTGGCGCGTGATTACCCGATGTTCCTCGACGCGTTCGGCTTCCCCGTTCTGTACTGGCGCGCCGACCCCGCCGGCCGGCGCTGGGTGGACAAGACGCCGGATGGGAGCATAGCCACGACGGGCGCCGACCGTGGCATCTACCACTGGACTGACAACGCCAGCCTTCTGAGCAGCACCGTCCCGAGCGGGAGCGGAAACCCCCTGCGCACGGACGGCAGCGGCGGTGCAAGGCACCGGCTGGGCTGGCCTAACGGCGCTACCGGCGACTGGAGTTGGACGCCGCCGGCCAATGTCCCGAGCGACGGCAGCTTCCCGGCCTGGATCATCGACCGGCAGGTGCAGGCGCGGATTGCGCCGGTTCGGCCGGACTCCTATCTGCTAGTCAGCCCCGGCGCGGACGGCGTGTATGGCACCAGCGACGACATCTCGAACTTCAAGTAAGCGAGCAGGGATGGGCGGACGCGCGGACGAGCGACGGATTCACGGCGGCGCGCCAGTGCGTGCCACTGCTCTTGAGCAGTGTCCGCTGGCCGCTGGCGTCCTACGGCCGACGCAGCGTTCGGCCGCTCCGGACCCGCAATCCAAAATCCAGAATCCAAAATCCAAAATCGCCTTCACCCTGGTCGAGCTGCTCGTCGTCATCACGATCATCGGGCTGCTGATCGCGGTGATCGCGATGGTCGCGTCGCACGTGCTGTACGCACAGAAGGTGAACCTGACCAAGACGATCATGAAGAACATCGCGATGGCGCTCGACCAGTTTGCCGCCGAGGACCCGCTGCGCGGCGTCTACGACAAGCGCAACGCCGCGACGTTCGGGGCGTATCCGCCGTATATGCTGGCCGGCGGCGGGAAGACAATGCAGTCGAACGGCGTGCCGGCCATCGTGGAGCCCTACGCGCAGTATTCGCAGAGCGGGACTTCGTACGTCTTGCAGGACCGCCTGCACCGCGACCTGAACAGCCGCCAGGGCAGCGTGAACGACTGGGCGCGCGTGAACAATCCTCCGGGCGACCCGAACGAAAGCAACGACGACATCCGGGCGCTGTACATCTATCTGAAGCTCTACAGCCCGGCCGGGCTCTCGCAGGTTCCACAGACGGCGATCAAGCCGATCCCGGCGGCCGGGAAAGTGGACATGGTCTATCCGAAGGGCGGCGCCGACCCGAACAGCGCGGTCGATGTGTTCGGCATCTACGACGCCTGGGGCGTGCCGTTCGATTACTTCCTGTATGTAAAGCTGGAGTGGGGGCCGCCACCGGCGGGGTCGGCATTGGCCGGGGCGTGGCAGGTGGTGGATCGCAAGCCCGTGCTGCGCTCCCGCGGCGTCACGCTGGACGAGTACAAGGTCGCCGTGGTCGATCCCGACAAGTTCATCTTCAGTGAGGATTTCCCGCTTCCGGAAGCCAATGGCCCATATACCGGCCCGACCGACACCACCCGCGTGACGTTTCGCAAAGACGGCGTGATGACGAAAACGAACTCGCAGGCCAACGGCTGGGCGCGGGCTCCGGGCGTCGGCGACCTGGACCCGAATTCGTTCGGATACGTGCCGTAGCGCGTCTGATAGCACCCGGCGCGCCCGCCCGAGCCGGGTTTCGCGAGCCCCGCCCTCGTGGGCGGGGTTCTGATAAATGGCCATTGCCGGACCGTGAGACAGGTGGCTGTCTCTACAATTCGGTCGGCGGAAAGATGCTCGGAGTAGCCGGTTGCGCGTGGCAGTAAACAGGGTAGTGACAGGCGTGTGGGGGGCGGAGGTGCGGCGCGCCTTCACCCTGGTCGAAATGCTGGTCGTCCTGGCGGTCATCGGCCTGATCCTCGCCTTCGCGATGCCCGCGCTGACGGCGATGAACGCCGAGGCGCGGCTGACGTCCACCTCGCAGATGATCCAAGGAACGCTGACGCGGGCCTACTATTTGTCGCTGTCGGAGACCGCGCTGACCGCGGTGCGCTTCCTGCCCGCGCCGTGGGACGTGAGCGACAAGACGGGTCCGGGCGTCGCCGGCCGGCAGCGGGCGGTGATCTACCGCTACACCGGCACGAGCTTCGATCCGAACACCCCCGGCAACGTCGCGTTCAACGAGTACTTCGCGCGGGCGACGGAGCTGCCGCCGGTGGACCTCCCGGACGGCGCCTGGGTCGCGCCGCTGGAGGCGCTGTCGAACGAATCGGTGACGCTGATGCCCGACCCCGGCAGCGGCGGCTTTGGCACGCCCCCCGCGTACAGCCTCTTCGGCCCGAACTTCGTCCTGGATGGCCGCATCGCCGTCAACGGCGACCCGAACGCGTTCGCGTACGACGTGAATCGGCGCAATCGAAACCCGGACGGCCTGTCGTTTCTCAATGCCGACGACTTCATGCTCGTCTTCGATCCGCGGGCCGGGTTGCGCAGCGGCACGCCGCAGACCTGCCGCCTGCGGGCGTACTCGCCGGCGGACAAATACGAAACGGACGGCGATCCAAAAACGAGCGAGCCAAACAAGCGCTACTATCAGCGCTACGGGTTCTCCGGCCTGATCGTGTATCCGCGGGAGGTGTTTGTCACGCTGGGCGCGTCCGCCACGGGCCAGGACCGACAGGCTTTTCTGAAGACGGCGGGGCGGCCGTACATGGTGCAGCGTTTCGGCGGCGGGCTGCTGAGCGGTGCACCGGGACAGTGATGAGGTACCTGTGAGATCGCGGACGGCTGAGAGCAGCGAGCGTCACCCGCAATGCGGCCTTCCGAGCCGCGCGCGGCAGCAAGCGCGCCCGGCGGTTTGCCGCGCGGCTCGCTCCCTACCGGTCGCGGCTCGGACGGGCGGCAATCCAAAATCCAAAATCCAAGATCCAAAATCGCTTCGGGCTTTCAGTCTCGCCGAGCTGATGGTGGCGCTGGCGATCCTCGGGATGGGGCTGCTGGTGATCGCCGCGGCGCTGCCGGCGGGTGCGAAGTACACCAAGGACTCGATCGACCAGGTGAACGGGGCGGCGGCGGCGGACTACGCGCTGGATTTGATCGAGCAGAACGTGTCTCTGCGCGACCGGGTCTATTATCCGCCCGCAGACCCAAACAAGCCGATCTTCGCCAGCGCGACTCCCTGGCATTGCCCGGCTCTTTTCCAGCCGCGCGATCCGCTAAGCGGGCGGCCAGCCGCCGACCCCGCCGATCCCAACAGGCTGTATGAGCCGTTGATGAAGGTGCGGCCGCTGTTCGCGCAGAACATCATCGCGGCGAGTACGGTGTCGGGCCTGACGCGTGGGATGGAGCTCTTCGACCCGCAGGGCACCCCGCTCCAGAAAGAGGTGCTCGTGGAGGCAGCCATCTGGCAGTGGCTGACTACGTTTGGGATCACCGGAACCGACACAAAGGAACATGACCCCACACAGTCACCGGGTCCCTGGCTGCGCCCGAGCCTGCCTTCGGTCTCCCTGGTGTACCCGCCGATCAGCGCAGACACCGCGTTTGATCCCGGCTTCTGGTACAGCACAGGTTCGAACGGCTCTACCATGCTGTACAACGCTCGGCCGGTGCTCCAGACGGTCGCAGTCGGCGTGTACGGGCCTGGAGCGGAAACCGCAAAGGCGCTGGACCGCCGGATCGTGTGGACTGCGCTCTACCGGCGTGTGTCCTACGCGGCCGGCAGCGATCCGACGTTGTACGAGATTATCGTCGTGGTGTCGTCGCGGCCCACCGTCGGACACCGTTTCCCGGTGCAAGATCCTGCCACCGGAGGGAAGCCGGACTGGAGCATCAACCCTTATTACGGAATCGACAGCCTCGCGCCGGTTCCGTGGCTGGTCACGTTTGACAACAACGATCCGAACGCGTTGCCACGGCCTTACCAGTGGGACGGCGCGGGGGACCCGAACTTCGGCACTGGCTCACCCCCGGCGACGCTGACGTTCCGCTGCACGGCCGACCTCGACCCGCTCTTTCCGGTCGGGTCTATCTTTATCCCCGCGCGTAATGACGACCACCCGTCGCTCCCGAAGCTATTCGGCGCCCGGGCGAACGTGCACTTCGGGGGGCCGGCCCCGACGGCGCTGCCGATCTACGAGGTTTCCCAACGTCCCGACTTGACCACCGTGGTCGTGAAGTACAACGGGTACTACCCGCAGCAATGGGCCGTCGGCGGCGCGATCAACCCCACCACGCCCGCCGCAGCGGACTGGCCCGTGTGGGTCATCCCGCCGGTCATCGAGAGCGTCGACGCTACGACTAGTCCGGCCAAGCCGATCTTCAACGACCGCTCGCCGATCCTGGCGGTCACCCGGCGGTACGTGAAATTGCGTGAGGTGCCATGAAGCTGTCAGCTATCAGCTATCAGCTCTCAGCCGGAGGGAACGGTGGCCGTGCGCCGCTTGGTCCCTCGGTCCCTCGGTCCCTCCGTCCCTTTGCCTTCACCCTCATCGAGATGCTCGTGTCACTGGCCGTGCTGGCGATGGCGATCAGCGTCGTCGGCGTCGTTTTCCGGATCACGACGCAGACGGCCAGCCAGGCCGCGGCGTATTCCGAGACGCTCAACTGGGTCCGCCAGTTCACGAACCAGGTGCAGGAAGACTTGCGCTCCTGCGATCCGTCCAAGAGCATCCTCGTGCTCGTCGGCCGCACCCAGCGGGCGGCGCGGACGGAAGACGACCGCGTGGCGGGCAAGTACTACCGCGTGCTGGTGGGCAACCCGAGCAAGGTCCCTGTCAACTACGACCCGGAACTCGATTCGAATCTCGCCGACCCGCAGGTCACGCAGTACAGCGACCCGCGCGCCGACATCATGATGTTCTTCTCGAACCGGCCGTCGGTGTCGCAAGCCCCCGACCCGAACGCCGACCCGAATGCGGTGAGCGGGGCTGCTGCGGCCGGGGTGAAGCTCGCGCCGATCCAGGTGGTCTACGGTCATGCGGCGTTGGGCGAAGGGGACCCCAATGGGACCGCGTACCTGACGACATTGCACCACATCGACAACGCGGCCGGCCTGAGCTCAATTCCGCTGCTGCGCTGGCAACTGGCCCGCCGGGCGGTGATTCTGGACCAGAACTCGCCGCCGGGGAAGGTCACATTCTCGAATCGCTGGTTCGGCTACAACTGCGGCGATGAGTGGTATCGAATCACCCACTACCAGGCCAACAGCGGTCTCGCCGGCGACGTTGCCGCGCTAAACCTGCCGGAGATGCTGCGAGGCTTCGGTTCATGGGGAGCGACTCCCGGGCCGGCGACGTTTTTGCCCTACCAATTCGACACGGGAGCGAATTGGGGCGGATCTTCGCCGCCCAGCGCGTCGTTCCCGCTGTGGAACGGTCTGAGCACGGGTGTGTGTATTCTCGACTTGCTTTACAACGGCGGGCTCAACGGCCAACCGACCCACCACGTCGCGACGATCCTCGAGCAAGTGCCGGTCGGGCTGCGGAGCAACCTCGGCCTGCACCTGCTGCCGGCGTGCGCGTGGTTCCAGGTCGAGTTCCTGATGCCGGAGGACCCGCGGAACAGCCTGGAGTACACGGACCCGAACGACGCGCTCGCTCTGAGCAAACGCACGGACATGCCGCGCTGGACCGCGATCGACCCGGGCTCGACTTACGTCTTTGTGCCGGACACGGAACAGAACCGGGACCTCGTGGCTAAGCAGATAGACACGACGGTTGCCGGCATGCCGTTTGGGCGCCTGGCGACGTTCGCGCGTCTGGACCAAGATTCGGCCGGCGACACAAACAAGCCGGGAACGGCACTGACCAACCGCGTCATCCGCATGTGGCCGTATGCGATTCGGATTACCGTGCGCGTCTACGATCCGCGGGGGCGGCTGGATCAGCCGATCGTACGCAGCATCGTGCACCGCTTCGATTGATTGCGTAGCGGTCCGCGCCCCGCGCGGCCGTGGTCCGTGGGACCGGTTTTGACCCGGTCATGAGTGGTTAGAGTGTTCCACCCCTTCCGGGTGGAGAACCGAAACGACCGCGCTGCAGGCGTGGTGGCCAGTCGCGCAGGTCGTTTCCTTACAGGACGTTATGCGACCCGGCGCGCTGGAGACCTGGGAAGGTTGACCGCCGGGCCACAATGAACATGGAGGCGGCCCGGATCAGAGCCGGTCCGGCCTCGGGTGCGATATGAGGCGTTTGGTGAAAAACAAGGCCCGCCGGGCGACAGTCCTGGTGCTGATCGTCGGACTGCTGGCCATGCTGTTCATGGTCGTGACCGCGTACATCTCGCTGGCGCGTTTTGACCGCCTGACGACGCGTCTGGCGGGCCGCGGACAGCAGACGCAGCAAATCCTTAACTCCGTGACCGACGTGCTGGCGGGCCAGATCGCCCAGCTCAGCACCGGCGACCTGACTGCGACGCTAAAGGGGGCCAACTACGCCGCGATGCCCGGCGGCAAGGGCACGCCGTGGCTGGTGTCGATGGAGCCGGTGCTCAACCCAAGCTGGAGCGGGACGCACATCGAGCCTAAAGACTACGTGTACGCCGCCGTGACGAGCCTGACGGGCAACCCGTCGGTCGGCCGGGCGGTTGGGGCACTGATGCTGGGCGATCCGAACAACACGGGCGTGATCAACCCGTACAACCCCAGCGCCGACATCACGGGCTACACCAAGCTCAACGCCCGCCAGCCGTTCATGGATGCGGACGGCGACGGGGTCAGCGATACCGGCTTCCACGGCGTAGCGCTGCTAACCGAGCTGGCCAACGCGATGGTCGGGAAGGCACTGAGCATCGACCCGAACATGCCGGCCGATCCCAACGATCCGCGTTGGCAGTACTACGATAGCCAGGCGCAGTACGAAGTGGCGGCGAAGATCGTCCCGCACGGCGGGATGGTGCAGATCGGCCTCGGCGACCCGAACGCCTGGAACGCGCAGTTCGCGGTGCAGATGTTCAATTGGCTCAAGCACCCGAACGACACCAACGTCCTGAGTCTTACGAATCCGACGGATCGGGCCCAGTTGGCCGCCCTGGGGGCCGCCAGCGCGTCGGTCGAGCCGTTCCTGCGAGCGCGCGGCGGGTTGCTGACGAGCCTGAACGGGCAGTACTGGGACAGTCCGGCGGTGCCGCCGGCGGTGCGCGCCCTGGCCCAGCCGCCAGACCGTTTCGAAAAGACGATGCTGCCGTTCTTGATGACGAGCGACAAGCTCAACCACTTGGAGCGCTTCAACCTGGCGGGCACGGTGCCACGTCTCGGCGGTGAGTGGGACGCGTGGCGGCAGGCGGTCAGCATGGATGCTGATAGCTACAACAACCCAGCGTTTCTGGGGACCACCGACGACCCGCGGCCGAAGTACGTCCGGCGGCGCCTGCTGACGACGGTCAGCAACAGCGACGAACTGGCCCGCAAACAGCAGGCCGACCCAAATGGCGCGGCGACGCTGGGGATTCGCACCGGTCAGCTCAAGTTCTACCTGGGCGACATCCAGAAGGCGTTCCCGGCCGGCACGTACAGCGCCACCACGGGCATCCCACTCATCCGCGAACTGGCGGACTACTACGCCGAGATGCTGCACGGGTACACAGGGTGGGGGTACGACATCGTCGTCGACCCCAATGACCCAAACAAGCCGACGGAGGCGCTGCCGCTGCGCCAGCAAGCCGTCGAGTTGGCGGTCAATACCGTGGCGTTTGCCGCCCTGCACGACCCGACCACCGGTTATTACCCCACGGTCTACTACGACGACCTCGACCCGAACACCGGAATGAAGACGCGCTACTTCGGCTACACGCCGCAGCCGTTCATCACCCAGGTCATCGCCTGCAATAACCCGCAACCCGATCCGAACGACTCGACGGTGCTGCTCGGGCCGAACCTGGCGGTGGCGATAGAGCTGTACAACCCCAATGACTCGATGTGGCAGGGCAACGATCTCTACGCGTTGGACCTTTCGCGTTACGCGCTCAGCATCCGGCGGGACACGACCAGCGCGGCAGACGATCCATGCAGCGTGGTGCCGTTCACCGTCGCGTGGCAGCCTCCTCCGTCCGGCGTCGACAACCCGTTGACGGCGCTGCGCCTGCGGGGACGGAGCTTTGTCACCGTCGCCTTCCCGTACACCGACCCGAACGGGGTGAACTCGAACAACCCGTTCACGTCCCACGTCAACGGGGCTTTGCCCCGGCAATTGCAGTACGCCGCCAACGACGACATCGTGGTGAAGCTGTGGCGGTCCGACGATCCCAATAGCTCGGCCTTGCGGTACGTCGTCGACGAGATGGTCATTCGGCACGACGAGTTGAAGAACAGCGACCCAAACGGGCCCTGGTATGCGAACATGAAGCGCGACACCAGTTACGAGCCCTACCTGGGTGTCCAGACCGCCGACCCCAGTCATTCTCTTGCCCGTTGGCGGATGGTGGTTGCGTTCCCGTCTGATGCGCCGGAGGCCCGGCTTGAAAACCTGGGTGTGCCCTTGCCGACAAGGGTGGTCACGCAGCTCGGAGGGCCAGATGCGCTGCAACCCACGCCGGGTTCGCCGCGCAACGGCCCGAGCGTGCCCCTCTACACGATGAACGCGGGGACGGGGCGCTGGTCGATCGACGGGGCCTACCGCCCGGCATCGTTCCCGACGGTGGGGTTCATGGCGTTCATCCCCCGCTTCGCCCATTCCTGGAACCAGAACACCAACGAATACAAGGCGATGGGCGACGTGCTCTACAAGCAGTGGCAGCGGCGCAACTATAGCTACAGCAGTAGCGGGCTGCCTCCGCCAGCGGATTTCGGCCACATGCCCATCTTCGACAACAAGCAGCAGGTGTACGAAACGGGCGCCAACGCCAGCGACTTCAGCACGCAGGGGCTCGGCCGGCTGCCGTGGGGGCTGCTGGTCTATGACTACTTCACCACCTTGAGCCCGAACGGGGAGGACGGAATCCAGGGGACGGTGGATGACATCGACCCGTACCGCGTGCCCGGGCGCATCAACATCAACGAGGCGCCGTGGTACGTGCTGGCCGGGCTGCCAGTGATCGGAACAAGCGGCAATCTGCCGCTGGCGAGCACCGCGACGCCATCGTTCACGAACGCGAACTACGGCGTTCTGATCGGAACGGGCTACGATGGGACGACCCGCCGGCCAATCGACGTGATTGACCCCAATGAGGTCAGTACGGGAGGGTGGTATCGCCTCGGGGCCAAGCTCGGGCAGGCGGTGGCGGCGTATCGCGACCGCGTGCCGTATGTCGCGACCAGCGTGCCCGCGCCGTGGCCGGATGCGTGGAGGCGGAGCGATCCGAACTACCCGGCCAGCTTCTACCGGCTGGCGACGCTGTATGGCCCGATCCGAAGTGGGGCGCCGACCGACCCCAACAACCCGCAAAAGAGCGGCTTCGTGACGCTCGGCGAGCTCGCAAATGTGATGGCGTTCGATGCATCGAACCCAGCTTCAACGGAGCTGAGGTATCAGAACGTTTTGGTCCAGACCGGTGACTTCGTGAAGGCGGCCAGCTTCCTGGCCCTGCTCGACACGCACTTTTTGACGACGCGCAGCAACACGTACACGATTTACACGACGCTGACCGATCGCCAGGACCCGCAGCGCAGCGTCCACGCGCAGACCACCATCGACCGCTCGAAGCTCCTGCCCCACCTCACGTGGCAGGACGCGAACAGCAACGGCATCCCGGATGCCGGCGAGCCCTACACGACTTCCCAGGACACCGGCTCGCCGGAGATCATCAGCGAGCGGCAGGTCTCGTACTTCAACACGCGCTACGACGAGTAGGCCGCGCCGGCGCTAACCACTCATCGCCACAGAGACCCGGCGCGGGCTGTGCCCGTGCGCGTGCGGATCGCTGGTTGACAACTCCACCCGCGCGGCCGTATCGTCCGGGCCCGGATCGCGACGTGACTCCCAAGCATGACGGCCAAGCAGGATTTTCGGTATGTCGATCGAGCAGTGGTCTGAAGCGGTAATCCTCGCCGAGTTGGGCGACGATCCCCAACTCACCGACGACATCGCCGCCATCATCGAGCAGTGCACGCGCGAGCCGCGCCAGGACGTGCTGCTGAACCTCTCCGGCGTGAACTACCTGAACTCATCGAACATCGCCAAGCTGCTGAAGCTGCGCAAGCTCGTCACGATCACCAACCAGCGCCGCCTCAAGCTGGCCGCCGTCAACACGCGTGTCTGGGGCGTCTTCCTGGTCACCGGCCTCGACCGCATTTTCGAGTTTGTGGACGACGTCCCCAGCGGCCTGGCGGGGTTGCAGATGGGGGATTGAGCCCCGCGCCACGGGTGGAGACTACGGCTTGCCGCGGGCCGGCGGGGTGGGCCGCACCGGCTCCAGCGCCTGCACCGCCCCCTTGCGGACCAGGAAGACCTCGACCCGCCGGTTGCGGGTTTTGTCGTCGCTCACCGGGCGGTACTCGCCGTAGCCCATGACGCCCACGCGGCTCGCGGGCACGCCAGCCTTGACCAGCACTTCCTCGACCGCGATCGCGCGATGGACCGACAGGTGCCGGTTCGAAGGGTGTTTGGCGAGCGTTTCGGGCTTTGTGATCGGGCTGTCATCGGTGTGCCCAACGACGACGACCTCGAAATCCGTCGCGGCGGTCGTCGCCAGGGTGCCGGCCAGCGCCTGCAAGCCGGGCAACGCCTCCGGCCGCACCACGTCGCTGCCCGCGTCGAACAACTTGTCGTTCGCGAAGCTGATCCCCCCGCGGCCGCGCTCGTACCACACGCGGTCCGGGTATTTCTCCGCCAGCGTTTGCAGCGCCTGGTCCACCTCCGCGGGCAGCGGCGAGACCGCCACCGCCGGGCGCTCGACCGGCCGATTCGCCCGCTCCGTGATCAGCGCCTGGAGCTTCTCGTTGCTTTGGCGCAGCGTGGCGACCTGCTCAATGAGTGCGGCGACTTTGGCGCGGTTGCTGTTCCACTCGTTCCGTTCGGCTTCGATCTGCGTTTGGAGCGCTGCGCCTTTGGCCTGCTCGTCTTTCAGTTGCCGCGCCAGTCCGTCGCGCTCGCCCTCCGCCTTGCGCAGCCGAAACTGCGGATCCGACGCCTGACCCGGAGCAGTGCAGCCGCCGACCAATGCCAAGCCCACGATGATCCCACCCAAGCATCTGCTCCAGGACATGGTGACCTCGCTCACTCGCTGTGCCAATACGCGTGCGACCGCGTCAAACGCGAAGCGCGCCGGAGCCCGCGCTGGCGTTGTCGCCCGTGCTAGCGCCGGCGCGGCGCGAACGCCTTGCCGATGAACCAGCCGGCGACCAGCGCGATCGCCGCCAGAAGTACCGCACCGCCGAGGAAGAAGTAGAAGATCTTGCCGTCGCCGAGGAACCGTCCGTAGTCCGGGAGATAGCCCTGCAGCAATCCGCCGACGACGCTGCCGGCGACCGCCATCACGAGGAGGCCGCCGACCAGTAGCCCGGAGAACAGGCCTTCGAATGGATCGCCGGTCTGCACAAGCGCCGGGAGAACCACCTCGCCGCCCTCGACGGCTTCGAGCGCGGCTTCGGCTTGCGGCTCCTCGGCGGGCGCCTCCTCGGTGGTTTCCTTGGCGGGCTCCTCCGGAGCCTGCACGGTTTCCTCTTCGCCGGGGTAGATCTCGTCGAGCAAGTCGGCCCCCAGGGCGGTATCGTCCGCCTCGCGCGCGAGGTCCAGCAGGCCCGAGCCGCTGCCGGCCCCTTCGAGCGAGATTTGGTCGACCGCCCCGGTGGTGATCTGGGTCTTGGCCATCGGGTCGGCGTCGATCTGAAGCTCGTCGTCATCGAAGACGCCGATGCCCTTCGTGGTTACGACGGTGTCGTCCTTCTTCTTGCCCGGGCCCCGCGTTTTCTCCTTTTCCTCTCCCTCCCCGGCGAGCGGCTCGAGGCCGATGATGCTCGTGCCGCCGGACGACGCCTCGGTCAGTGCCGGCATGTCATCACCGCTGGGCAAGGTTTCCATGTCGCCGGCGGGCTCGAGCAGGATTTCCCCGGTGTCCTCCTTCGACGCGGGCTCCGCCGACCCGGCCAGCTTGTCGATGTCCTCGGCCTTGAAGAAAACCTTGCCGGCGTCGCGGAACTCGCGCAGCGCGCCGTCCCGCACCAAGCCCTTTATTTGGTCCTGGCTCTTGCCGAGCTTCGCACAAACCTCGTCCATCGAATAGAACGGCTTCTTAGCCATACGACACTCCCAACACCTTGTGGGCGGCTAATTTCCGGGCGGCCTGGTCTCCGGTGGCGGCGGCGCCGGCGGGTCGCCGGGCGTCTTCGGCGCAGCCCCGGTGGAACGCTCGCGCTGCTGTGTCACCAGCGCCTGAATCTCGCGAAAATCGGGTTTGGCACAGTTGAAGTCCTGCAGGTAGCGATCGTAAACCCACGTTCGGGCTGCGATCAAGCGCAGTTTTCGGGTTCCCCCGACCATATCGAACGCGTAGCACCAGATTGTCCCCTGGTCCACGTCCAGCATGAACAGACCGTACTGATCCCGGTCCAACGGCCCCGTGAATGCGAACACGCCGCGGGCACCGGCCAACGGCTGATTTTGAGCGAGGGCGGTCGGGAGCAGGGTGTCGCCGGGCCGCAGCCACAGGGCGAGCGCGATTCCCGTGAGTGCGACGGCAATCACCCAGTAAACGGTCTGGCTGGGCGACCGTTCGCGCTGCCGGCGGTTATCGGCGTCGTCCATGCGAACCCGCGACCTCCAGGCTCGGACCCGCGCTTTCCCCACCGATAGGATGCTATGCGTTGGCGGCGGTTGAGGCAAGGGCGGCGCCGCGGGGCGATGAGGGCCGTGTCGTACGGGGATCGCGCTGCTGCTGGTCGCTGTGCCGCCTGGGGGGTCGTGCGCCCTCCCGGGACGGTCGGCCGTGGCCGGATGTCCGCCGCCGCTAACTCCTCACCGCCGGGCAAAATACGTGCGGAGCGCCTCTGGCGTTCCGACTGGAACTCGCTTATAATACTTGATAGAAATGGTTTAGGTATTTGGGGCGGCGATGGCTGCTCGCCTTGCTGAGGCTTGTCACCTGCGGCTGAGCTGAAAGGCGACCGCACGTGAACCGTGGAGCGCTATTGCGAGCGGGACCGACCTGAAGACTGATCGTGGCCGGTTCCCGCCGGCGAAGGATATCCAGGACCAAGCGATCATATTATGTTTCATAGTCTGTGTTTCATACGGTCCTGCCGAATCTGATTGGTCGCCGTCGCGACCCGCATGGCTGATGGGTCGCGAATCGAGAGAGTGTGGACCTGGGTGCCCCGGTTGGGCGCCCGGTTAAAGCAAGCCTGCCATCGTGCCCGCCTCTGTGGGGTGCGTTGTTAACCGCCCCGCCTATGAAGTGTTACAGAAGGCGGATGACCAATGTTCTTGCTACATCACGTGCTCGCCGCGCTCGATTCGGCGGGGCAGTTGGCCCTTAATCTCTTCTTCGCTGCTCTCGGCGGCTTCGCAGTCTGGGTTTTCCAACGCGTCGTAGGACGGAAGGAGAACGCCGCGCGGCAGGCCGAAGCCGAACGGCTGGTCGCGGACGCTCACGAGCGGGCCGCTGAGCGTCTGAAAGCGGCCGAGGTCGAGGCCAAGCAGAAGGTACTCGAGTCGCTGGCGCATTTCGAGCAGGAGACCGCGGAGACCCGCAATGAACTGAAGGCGGTCGAGCGCCGCCTCGACAAGCGCGAGGACACCCTCGAAAAGAAGATGGACGTCCTGGCCACCAAGGAGCGGAAGATCGAGGCGGTCGAGGGCCAGCTCGCCGAACGCGACAAGGCGCTGATCCAGAAGGCGGCCGAGGCGGACGAGTTGCTGAGCAAGCAGCGGTCCGAACTCCTGCGCATCGCCCGCCTCACGCCCGAGCAAGCCAAGGCCGTGTGCTTGCGTCAGATCGAGTTGGAGGTGGAGCGCGAGGCCGGCGAGATGGTCGAACGCATCATCACCAACGCCGAGGATAACGCCCGCGAGAAGGCCCGCTACATCACGATCTCGGCCATTCAGCGGTACGCCGCCGAACACACGTGCGAGTCCGTCGTCGCCACCGTTGACGTCCCCTCGGACGAGATGAAGGGCCGCGTTATCGGCCGCGAGGGGCGCAACATCCGGGCCTTCGAGAAGGCCACGGGCGTAACCGTGATCGTTGACGACACCCCCGGCATCATCCAGATCTCGTGCTTCGACCCCGTCCGCAAGGAAATCGCCCGCGCCGCGCTCGATCAGCTCATCCGCGACGGCCGCATCCACCCCACCCGCATCGAGGAACTCGTCGCCGGCGTAACCAAGGAAGTCGAGCAGCGCGTCGTTGAGGCCGGCCGCGAAGCCGCCGCCACCGCCAAGGTCAACGGCGTGAACAAGAAGATCCTCGACGTGCTGGGCCGCCTCCAGTTCCGCACGAGCTACGGGCAGAACGTGCTTAAGCACAGCATCGAAGTTGCCCACCTGTGCGGGCTGATGGCCGACGAGCTCGGTCTGGACGGTGTTCTGGCCCGCCGCTGCGGTCTGCTCCACGACATTGGCAAGGCCCTCGACCACGAAGCCGAGGGCAGCCACACCAAGGTCGGCTACGAATTCGCGCGACGTTTCAACGAGCCGCCGGCCGTGCTGAACGCGATCTGCGGGCACCACGGCGACGTCGCCGCCACGCATCCCTACACCCCGCTCGTGGCCGCGGCCGACGCGATGAGTGCGTCGCGGCCCGGCGGCCGGCGCGAGTCGATCGAGCGCTATATCAAGCGTCTCCAAGAGCTGGAGGCGATCGCGACATCGTTCGACGGCGTGCAGCAGGCATACGCGATCGAGGCGGGCCGGGAGGTGCGTGTGATCGTCGACGCGGTCCGGATCGAGGACCGCTCGGCCCTGAAGCTCGCCCGCGATATCGCCCGCAAGATCGAACAGGACGTGGGCGCGTTCCCGGGCGAGATCAAGGTCACCGTTCTCCGCGAGGTCCGCGCCACGGAGTACGCCATCAGCGGCAAGCACCGCGGCAACGGTGACCGCACCGCCCACTACGAAACCGCCGAGACCGAGGAACCCGCCGCTTCGTAGCCCCGCGGGGGTCACTGCGCCTGACCTGTCGGCGCCGCGAAACGCGTCGCACGCGCGGTCCGCTCGGCTTTCCGTCGCGCCTCGTCGCCCCGGCTTATTGACGCCGGCCACCGGGCGGGCTAGGTTGCACGGGGCGAGCGGGAGCGCGTGGTCCCGCACGCGGCCAGCCCGCGGGCTCGGCTTTGTCCGGCCCGACCGGAGTTGGGCTGGGTCGTGCCCGGCCTACCAAACAGTCTGCCAGGCCACCGCCGGAAGTGACGACGATGACGGCCAGAGTATCTCTGCTGCTCGGCTCCGTTCTCTGCATCGGGTGGGCGTTGTGGTCGTGCGGCAACTCTCAGGAGGAATCCGCACGCTGGAACCAGACGCTCGGCGGCAGCAAGGACGGCGCCCCGCTCGTACGCGACGTGAGCGATCCAGGGATCCTGCAGGATGCCGTCGCCTACCAGCCGGCGAAGGCGCCCGGCGCGCGTAGCTCGGGGGCAGCCCCCGGGACGGGCAAGCCCGGCGCGACCGGTGGCGATGCCGGCGCTCAGGTCAGGACGCTGGTGAACGATCTGGTCAGCGCGCTCAAGGATAAAGAGGTCGAGCTGGCGCTGAAGTGCTTCAATGCCGAGCAGATCAAGGCCCTCACGGAGGACCGCTGGGAGCCGCTGTACACGACGCTGGATCTCGTGGATCAGATCGCGCGGCGGCTGGGCCCCGGGAAAGCCGATCGGCTGCTGGGCGTGTTACGAGGCGCGGGCGACACGCAGCCCAAAGTCGACGCGCTCGATGCCGACCACGCCAGCGTGACGCCCAACCTCGCCACGGTTCTGTTCGGCTCCGTCAAGCAGGCGCGGGCGATGTCGGCGGCCCGCGGGCCCGAGGGGTGGAAATTCCAGCTTGACGGACCGTTGACCGATGCCGATGTGGAGGCACTGGCCGCGTTTCACAAGAAGCTGCAGGCCGGGCTGAACCAGATCATCGACTGGCTCGATGCCGCGAAGAAAGTCGACGAGGCGCAACTCAAGACAGCCGTCGCGCAGGCGTTGCAGGGCGAGCCGATCACGCTGGAGGCGCCACCCTCGGCGGAACCTGAGGAGAAGGCGCCCGGTCCGACCACCGAGCCGGAGAAGAACCCTGAGAAGCCGGCCGAGGGCGGGGAGCAACCCGGTGAACCCGGCGAAAAGCCGTAGCCGCGAACCCCGCCGGCCGGGCCGAGGGCGGAGGGCTGGGGGCTCCGTGCGGCGACCTTCAACCCAAAGGTGAGATGTGCCACGAATCGCGCGACAGCAGCTCGAGCTTCTGACGGCCGCGATCCGGCACAACGACTACCTGGCCCGCATCGTGGATGAGATCGAACACCTTCACCGCGTGGTCTTCTATGCCAATGCGCGGGCCGACTGGGGTCTGGTTCACGGCTCGGCCGAACAAATCCTGATTGCGGAGATCGTCAGCCGGCACGGCGGGCAGTACGGCAACATCCACCATGCTCTCCGCCGCATGGAGCAGGCCGGGCAACCCTGGGAGGCCGCGCTCCGCGAGCTGGCGGCCCAGATTCATTCGTACTACACGACGCCGCTGGGGATCGTGATCCGGCAGGATCTCTTCGGCGACGGGGTCGTGTTCTTCACGCCCGACGCATACGAGTGGACCGACCAGATCAAGGGCCAGGAGGAGGCGGGCCAGCCCGCGAAACCATGAGCCAAACGAAGCCGCCAGCGCGCTGCCACGTCGCCGGGTTGCAGGCCGGACAACGCATCGAGGACGAGGTCTACCGCATCGCGCAGAAGGACCTGCGCACGACCAGCAACGGCAGTCTGTACATTCACGCCGTCCTGGCCGACGCGACCGGCCAAATCCTCGCGCGCATGTGGAACGCCACCCAGGCCATCTACGATTCCATCCCGGAAGGCGGACTGCTCCGCGTCCGGGGCCGCGTCGAGAGCTACAAGGGCGCACGCCAGTTCATCCTCGACGGCCTGCGCGCGGTCGAGCCGGGCACCGCCAACCCCGCGGACTTCCTCCCGGCCACGCCCTACGACGTCGACGTCCTCTGGGATGAGGCCAAGGAGATTCTGCGCACCGTCGAGAACCGCAGCGTTCTCGCGCTGCTGGGCAAGTTCGTCAACGATCCGGCGTTCGTCGCGGACTTCAAGCGAGCGCCTGCCGCCACGCAGATGCACCACGCCTACGTGGGCGGGCTGGTCGAGCACACGCGCAACCTCCTGAAGCTGGCCAACGTCGTCTGCCCGCTGTACCCGAAGGTCAGCCGCGATCTGGTGCTGGCCGGAATTCTGCTGCACGACGCCGGCAAGGTGCGCGAGTTGGCCTACGAGACGAACTTCGAATACACGAGCGAGGGGCAACTCCTCGGCCACATCGTGCAGTGCGTGCTGTGGATGCACGACCGGTGCCGCGAGCTGGAACGCGACACGGGGCAGCCGTTTCCGGCGGCCATCGAGATGTCGCTGAAGCACTTGGTCCTCGCCCACCACGGCAAATACGAGTTCGGCAGCCCGCGTCTGCCCGCGACCCCCGAGGCGTTCGTGATCCACTACCTGGACAACCTGGACGCCAAGCTGGCGATGACCTTGACGGCAATCGAGACCGACACGGACGCCGCCAGCGAGTGGACGGACTACGTCCGGGCCCTCGAAACGCGCATCTACAAGCCCGACGTGATGGGGATTCGCAGTTCGCCGAAGCCGGCGTAGCCTGCTCCGCTCTCCAGGAGCTGCTCGAATCCGTCACATAGGCTAATTAAACATCTTATTATACGCATTCCGCTTAGTT
>PMMM01000038.1 GCA_003162245.1 Phycisphaerales bacterium | reverse complement strand
ATCACGTGCGGCTGCTTCTTCTCACCGCTGATGACGCCGGTGGGGCACTTCTTGGCGCACAGCGTGCAGCCGGTGCAGGTCTCGGGGTCGATGTAGTAGGTGATCAGAGCCTTACACCGGCCGGCGGGACAGCGCTTCTCGTTGATGTGCGCCTCGTACTCGTCGCGGAAGTAGCGCAGCGTGGTCAGGACCGGGTGCGGGGCGGTCTTGCCGAGCCCGCACAGGCTGCCCTGGTTGACCGTCCGCGCAAGCTGTTCGAGTGTCGCCAGATCGTCGGGCCGTCCATCGCCGTTGCACAGCCGGTCGAGGATTTCCAGCATTCGGCGGGTGCCGACGCGGCAGGGGGCGCATTGGCCGCAGGACTGGCTCTGCGTGAAGCTCAGGAAGTAGCGCGCGATGTCGACCATGCAGTCGGTCTCGTCCAGCACCACCAGCCCGCCGGAACCCATGAGCGCGCCGACCGCGGTGAGGGCTTCGTAATCCACCGGCGTGTCGGCGAGGCCCGCCGGGATGCACCCGCCGGAAGGGCCGCCGATCTGGACGGCCTTGAACGTGTGGTGGCGGACGCCGGCAGCGGTTTGCTCGTCCCGGATGCCGCCGCCGATCTCCTCGACGATCTGGCGGATCGTAATGCCCATCGGCACCTCGATCAGCCCGCCGCGGCGGATCTTGCCGGCCAGCGCGAAGACCTTTGTGCCTTTGCTGGTGGGCGTGCCGAGCGCGGCATACGCCGCGGGGCCGTGGCGGAGAATCCACGGGACGATCGCGAGCGTCTCGACATTGTTCACGAGCGTCGGCTGACCCCACAGGCCCTCCTCGGCCGGGTACGGCGGACGCAGCCGCGGCGTGCCGCGCTGGCCTTGAAGCGAGGCGATCAGCGCCGTCTCTTCGCCGCAGACGAACGCCCCGGCCCCGTGGAAAACGCGCACGTGGAGGTCGGTGCCGGGTCGGCCCAGGATGCCGCGTTCCGCACAGCGGCGCAGGGCCTCCGTGATGCGTTCGACGGCGAGCGGATACTCGGCGCGGATGTAGAAGATGCCCTCGGTCGCGCCGACGGCCAGCGCGGCGATGGCCAGACCCTCGATGACGCGGTACGGGTACGACTCCATCAACATGCGGTCCATGAACGCGCCGGGGTCACCCTCGTCGCCGTTGCAGATGACGTATTTCGTCTCGCCGGGCGCCGCCCGAACCCGGGACCATTTCTGCCACGTCGGATACCCCGCCCCGCCGCGGCCGCGCAGGCCACTGTGCCGCAGTTGCTCGATGATCTGCTCTGCCGAGAGGCTTAGGTCGCGGCAGCTCCGCAGGGCTATGAACCCGTCGTGCGCGACGTACTCATCAAAATCGAGCGGGTCCAGCTCGCCGCAATGCTCCGTCGCGATGTGCACCTGCCGGCCGAGAAACGCGGCGACCGGCGGATCGCGCAGCTCGATGATCTGCGGCGGAGCTGTTCTTGCCGGGGATATTCGCAGGCGGGTCAGCGGCCGCGCCAATGCGTAGCGCAACCGGCGTCCGAAACCACGCGGCCGGAAATGCCGACGGATGATCCCGTCGGCCTGCTCCGGCATCACGCGGCTATAAAGGATGGGCGCCGCACGCCCGCCACCATCGCCCAGGCTGCCGTTGTGCCGCGTAATCTCGATGAACGGCGTCTGGTGGCACATGCCGACGCAGCCGACCGGTTTAACGACCGCGTCGACGCCGGCGACGGCCAGCGCCGACCGCAGCGCGTCGTAGACGGCTCCGCTGCCGCCGGCGACGCAGCACGAGCCGAGACCGATGCGGATTTCGGCCGCCGCGCCGCCGGCCGCAGTCCGTTCGGTTGTGGAACTGGTTTCCAACCGGTCTGTCCCCGGACTGCCGCGGCGGATGCCCGCCGCGACCACCGCTTCCACAACCGCCGCGACGCTTTCCGGGTCGGTATGCCCGCGCGTGACGCCGTCGACCCGCACGACCGGCGCCAGCGTGCAGCAGCCGAGGCACGGGGCTTCGTGGATCGTGAACCGCCGGCCGGCGTCGGTGTCGCCATCGGGCGGAATGTCCAGCCGCCGTCGCAGCTGGTCGCTGATCCGCGCCGCGCCCGCGACGTGACAGGCGGTCCCGTGGCAGACGGTGACCTCGTGCTCGCCGACGGGCGTGCGCCGGAACTGCGTGTAGAACGACGCGACCCCGGCCAATTGAGCCGGCGTGATCTCGGTCAGCGCGCACACCCGCCGCAACGCCGCGTCGGGCAGGTAGCGATAGTGTGCTTGAATGGCCTGCAAGATCGGGATCGCCGCCGCGGGCTCGCGGCCCGTGCGGGCGACGATTTCGTCCACTGCGGCAAGGTCGATGGCCTCCACGATCGGCAGGGGCTGATGGCCCCGCGCGGCGCCGCTGGCGGCTGCCACGGCTGAACCGCCGGGCGCCGAGCCCGAAATCGAACGCTGGTAAAGGAAGATCACTTCTCGCGGCGGTGCGGGACCGGCGCGGCGAAGCGCGAGGAACGACTTGCTGCCGATCAGGAAGAGGGCCGCCGCGGCCAGCAATGTCCGGCTAAGCAGCACATTGCGCCGATCGCGTGCGAGCGAGGCAACCGTTTGCCGCTCGTGCTCGGCGCCGGCTAGCGGCGCATACGTGGCATCCGCGTGAGTTTTCTCGACTAGGTTCTTGACCAGCGCGTTGGTGCGCGGGGCCTGGTGCAGCACCGCGAAGGCATCGACGGTCAGCCAGCCGGCGGCCACCACGAGCACCAGCCCGCCGGTGACGGCGACGCCGGCCGCGACAAGTCTCTGTAGGGTGCGGCTCATGGTGTTGCGGGCGGGGCCTGCCCGCCGGTGGTCTGGACGCGGTGTCTTGGACAGTGCCGAAAGCAACGGGCGCACGCCAGGCACGCCGGCCGCGTGGCCCGCAGATTCTCGATCGCCCCGTACGGACACGCCTCCGCACAGAGGCCGCAATCCAGCTCCTTGTCCGGCGTGACGGTCACGCCGCGCCACGAAATCCGGGACAGCAACGACAGCAGGCCGCCGTAGGGGCAAAGAAAGCGGCAATACGGCCGGCCGATGAAGACGGCCAACACGAGCAGCCCCGCCCCGAGCAGGAGAATGTTCAGCGGCCCGGTGAAGCGGAAGAAGCCGACGAACGGGTCATAGCGGCAGATGATGAAATCCGGTTTGGCCGCTGGCCGCACGACGAACCACACCGCCAGCCCCAGGTACACCCACTTGAGCCAGCCGAGCGTTTTGTCCAGGCGGACTGGCACGCGCAGCGGCTTCAGCAGCACCAGTTCCTGGATCGCCCCCAACGGACACACGCCGCCGCAGAAGATGCGGCCGAACAGCACCGCGCAGACGAGCGGCAGGAGGAAGATCGCCACGACGACGTACGGGATGGCGTACTGGGGGTAGACCAGTGCCGCCGTGACGTTCTGGATCGCACCGATCGGGCAGACGCAGCCCTGGCGGTAGAAGCCGAAATAGGCGAGGCAGCCGATCGCGAGCAAGACGAGCCCCGTGCGGCTGCGGCGGCGCAGCGCGAGCCACGTTCCGACGGCGAGTGCCGCCGCAAGAACGGCCACGTCCGTGACCTCACGCCACTGGGTACGGGCCGGGTAGTGCTGCACGACGGGCACAACGTAGCCGGCGCCGATGTCCTCGGCCTGCGGCGCGGCTTCGACCGGCCGTTCGTAGTGGAGTTGCTGCTGGGCGCGGGCGGGCGACGCGGCTACGGCGAGCACGACCACGAGGAAGGGCAGAGAAAACGAACCGGTCCCGTTCTTTGTCACGTCGTCCTCGCAGGGCGGCGCTCGTACGCGTTCTTCGGGCAGGCTTGGGCGATCGAGCAGCGGTTGCAGTTCGTGCAGAGGTTGTAGCGCACCTCGAGCCGCAGCGAGGTGAGGCCCGCGGGTTCCTTGCAGGCCAGCACGCACAGGCCGCAGCCGTTGCAGCGCGTCTCGTCGATGACGTATTCGTAGTAGTTGTTGGCCGGGTCGCGCGGGTCGATGTCGCCGATGGGCTTGCGGATGATCGCGTCGCGCGGGCAGAGCTTGCCGCTCGGCAGGCCGTGCTCGTCGAGCGCGCTCTTCACGTCGAAATACGCCGGGCAGATGTAGCACCGTCCGCACTTGGCATGGTCGTTCACCGCCCGGACCGCGGACAGCGGCAGGACGCAGCTCGTCGCGCACAATTGGCAGGCGTCGAGCCCGACCAGGCCGAGCCGGGTGTTGATGCAGAGCCCGGCGTCGATCTGCCAGGGGCCCGCGAGGCCGCCTTTGCGGGCGACGTACGCCCCCAGCCCGCCGAGGCCGAGCAAGGCGGCGCCGCGCGCCGCGTGCCCCAGCACGTCGCGCCGCGTCGGCTGTTCACTCATGGCTGACTCTCCCGGCTCGCCGGCGCGGACGCAGAATGACTGGTCGCAGTCGTCGCCTCAAAGACGACGATCTGGAGCCGCTCCGTGTCGGCCACATACACGCGGCCGCGTGCATCGACCGCCACGTCCATGTTCTTGCAGTTGGGATCGAAACCGGCTTCGCCCATCACAGCGCGCAACTCACCACCGGAATTATAGACTTTCACCCGCGGGGCGGCCTTCTCCGTTACGACGATCTCGCCGCGCGGGCCGAGCGCGATGTTGGTCGGATTACAGCACCCTGGGAACCCCGCCGGGTCGGTTTCGCTGAATTGGCCGAACTGGCCCAGCAAGTCACCGCTTGATGAATAGCGTTCGATCCGGTGCTGGCCGGGGTTGGCCACCAGGATGACGCCGTTGGGGTCAACGACGAAGTCCAAGTGCCGGTTCGGGAGCATGAACCCCCGCTTATGGCTGTCGCGGCCGATGTTCGCCTGGAATTTACCGGACTTGTCGTAGCGGCGGATGCAGCGGTCGCCGACGTCCCCGATCAGCACGGCGTCGCCGGCGAAACCGATGGCCGTCACCAGTCCGAAGCGGTCGGCGTCACGCCAAGTGTCGCGGAGCTTTCCGTCGCGCTCAAAGATCTCGATCTGGCTTTCCTCGCCGACGTAGACGGCGCCGTCGGGCGCGACGGCGACCGCGGTGCCGGGGCGCCCAGTCTTCCAGGTCCGCTGCACCTTTCCTTCGAGCGAAAAGACGACGACTTGGCTGTCGCCGACGGCGTAAAGCTCGTCGCCGCGAATGGCCAGGCCGCGTAGCTCGTCGGCAAACTGGCCGGGGCCCTCCCCTTTCGCGTCGATGGATCGCACCTTTCGGTACCCCATGCGCAAGGCGTCGGCAGTAGTGGCGGACGGGACGCGATCTTCCGCCGCGGAGCAAAGCACGATCCTGGGCGTGGGTCCCGGCGTAGTTGCAGCTCGCAGGGCCGTGATCCCCATCGCTTCTCCCCGGGCGGAACTGGACGAGGATGTCGTCTGGCCGGCCACGTCAATGCAGATCATCTTGGTCATATCGCGGAGAACCAGCTTGCCGTTCGAGAGGGTCATCGGCCCCCAGACGTTATCGCCGGAGAGAAGCTGGGCGTGGTCCAGCTCGCGGTACGCGGTCGTGTTGGCGTCGAGCAGCCGCAACATACCGGTGTCCCCTTCCAGCACGAAGAACATCCCATCAGCGAGGAGGTAGCTGCCGAGGCCGAAGAAGGCCTGATCCGCGCTGGTCCACACCGCCTTTCCGTCGAGGTCCAGACACGTGAACAGCCCGCGCTGCTTCTTGCCGACCGCAAACATGTGCTGGTCGAACAGGATCGGCGTGTGCACTTCCGAGTTCCATTGCTCGGTCGTCAGCTCGAACACCGTCTGGGACTTGAACTCGCCGCCGGCGTCCTTGGCGACGCGTACCATGACGCTGCCGGCGTCGTAGCCCGCGGTCATGAATACGCGGTCGTCGCCGATCGGCAGCGGCGAGGTGGCGACGGCGACGTTGAACTTGCGCTCGTGGTGCCACAGCAGCTTGCCGTCTTCCGCCCGCACGCCCAGCGGCCCAAAGAGCGTGCACCACACGTACTGCTTCACGCCGCCCAGCGTCGCCGGCATGACCGACGAGTGCGAAAGCGGCCATTTTTCGGAGTTCGGCGTGCGCCAGATTTCGTTGCCGGTGGCTTTGTCGAGAGCGACGAGGACGGCGTCACCGCCGACGCCGATGACCACCCGGTCGGGCTCGATGAGCGGGCACTGCCCGTTGTACCACGGCGGAATCTCGGTCTTGTAGGTCTCAACGAGGTCTTTGCGCCATACTTCGCGCCCGGTTTTGGCGTCGAGGCAGTGGAAGATGCACTTCGGATCGAGCGTGAAGACGTGCTCGCCATCGACCGCCGGCACGGCCCGCGTGATGCCGTGGTTCGGCCGCAGCGTCTTGCTCTCCTTGAAGCGCCACAGCTCCTTGCCGTCCGCCAGCGTCAGACACCGGACGAGGTACTCCTTCGCCTCGCGGTCGTAATCCTCGAAGTAGACCCGCCCGGAGTGAATCGCCGCGGCCGCGTAGCCCTGGCACGCGTCGGTCGTCCAGAGGACCTTGGGGCCGCCCGCGGGCCACTTGTGCAACAAGCCGGTTTCGCGCGAGATGCCGTCGCGATTGGGGCCGCGGAACTGCGGCCAGTCGTCCGCCCGCGCCCGGGCGCCCAGCGTGACCGCGCTGCAAAGTACGAGTAGCCCCAGGGTTACGCTGCGCATCGCGACCAAGACCTTTCTGTTGTCGGTACGCTCAACTCGCCCCGCAGTGTATTCTACGCGCCAACCGTCGCCGCGCCAGCCGCCCGCGTTCCGCATCATACGTGGCGCTGGAACCGCCGCTAAGATCACGAGTATTGCGTACCGTGCGACCGTATTGCAAATGCCCCGCCAGGATGATGAGCGAGGAAGCCGGAGTGCGTCCAACCGAGACGGCAGACGAGCCGCCGCCCGCGCCACCCCCGGGCGGACTGGCCTTGCTGCTCCGGTCGCTGCGGTCGCGCAACTACCGGCTCTTCTTCGGCGGGCAGGGGATCTCGCTGACCGGCACCTGGATGCAGCAAGTGGCAGTAAGCTGGCTGGCCTACCGCCTGACCGGCTCGGCCCTGATTCTCGGCACGCTCGGCCTAGTCAGCCAGCTCCCGACGCTCCTGTTCGCGCCGGTGGCCGGGGTGATGGCGGACCGCTGGAACCTCCGCCGGACGCTGGTGCTGACCCAAGCGCTGGCCGCGGTGCAGGCGCTGGTCCTGGCGGTCGTGACGCTGACGGGCGTCGTCACGATCTGGCACTTGTTCGCGCTGAGCATCTGCATGGGCGTGATCAACGCCTTTGACATGCCGACGCGGCAGGCCTTCGTGCCCCGGATGATCGAGCGGCCGGAGGACCTGGGAAACGCCATCGCCCTCAATTCGACGCTGGTCAACGCGAGCCGCCTGGTCGGCCCGGCGCTCGCGGGCCTGCTGATCAAGACGATCGGCGAAGGCCCGTGCTTCCTGCTGAACGCCGTGAGTTACGTGCCGGTGATCGGCGCGCTGTTGGCTATGCGGCTGCCGCCGTCGGCGGGTCCGAGTCGTCACCCCTCGCTGGCCCACGGAATGCGCGAAGGGTTCGTCTACGCGTTCGGCTTCCCCCCGATCCGTGCGATCCTGCTCCTGCTCGCCCTCACCAGCCTGATGGGTATGTCATACGGCACCGTGATGCCGGT
Organism: Phycisphaerales bacterium; assembly: GCA_003162245.1. Taxonomy (GTDB): domain Bacteria; phylum Planctomycetota; class Phycisphaerae; order UBA1845; family Fen-1342; genus Fen-1342. The sequence goes on along the minus strand of PMMM01000038.1, from coordinate 3,247 downwards.
TTTCGCCCATGACGTCTTGGGCGGCGGAGCCGACACGTTCGGCTTTCTGATGGGGGCCACTGGCCTCGGGGCGATGCTGGGCGCCCTCTACCTGGCCTCGCGCCGGAGCGTGGTCGGGCTTGGCAAGCTGCTCAGTTTCGGCGGCGGCCTCTTTGGCGTGTGCCTGGCGGCGGTCTCGTTCTCGCATTCGGTGCCGGTCGCACTGGTGTGCATGATGCTGGCCGGTCTGGGCATGATGCTGCTGATCGCGTCCGGCAACACCGTCTTGCAGACGATCGTGGACGACGACAAGCGCGGCCGGGTGATGAGCATCTACACCATGGCGTTTCTCGGCATGACGCCGTTCGGGAGCATGATCGCCGGCAGCCTGGCGGAGGCGTTCGGCGCGCCGGGGGCGCTGATCGTCGGCGGTTCATGCTGTCTGCTGGGGTCGGTGGTATTCGCGCTGCAAATGCACAGGCTGCGCCCGTACATCCGCCCCATTTACGTGCGCAAGGGTTTGATCCGCGAGACCGCGGCAAGTTGATGCCGTGCGAACGTCCTACTTGCCCGACAGGTCATAGCACGCGGCGACCTTGAAGTTGCGGACGTACAGCTTGCCGCCGTAGAGCGTCGGGATGGTCCAGCACCGGCCGGAGAGCACCGGCACCTTCGTCGTCGCCGTAAAGCCCTTCGGCGACACCGGCCCGATGAGCAACTCGCCCTCCTCGCTCAGCACGACCAGGTGTCCGTCCGCGAGGATGACCGTCCCGTTGGAGATGCCGCGCTCGGCCCACTTTTCCTTGCCGGTCGCGAACTCGACGCACTTCAGGGCCTTCTCGTCGCTCACGTACAGGTCGCCGTTGTCGAGCACGGCCGACTGGAACTTGCCGAGAATGACCTTGTCCGTCGCCGCCTCGCCCGCCGGCCAGACCTTCTCCGTCTTCAACTCGTCGCCGGCCCGCGCCAGCTTGAACACCGCCGACCCGGTCTTGTAGCCCGAGCTGAGGAACAGCAGTCCGTCGTGGAAGATTGGCGACGCGGCGTTGATGTCCCAGTCCGTCTTCCACGGAATTGAGCAGCCGAGCCGGCCGGTCTTGGCCTCGGCGATGAGCATGTCCGTACCCATAAACCCGACGATATACCGCGTGCCGTCCAGCGTGAACGGATAGGGCGTCGAATACCCCACCTTGCCCGTCCCGCATTTCCAGATGTCCTTCCCAGTCTTCTTGTCGAGCGCCAGCAGTGTGCCGCTGGCTCCGCCGGCAGTCACGTACGCGACGTCGCCCTCGATCAGCACCGAGCCCGCGTAGCCCCACTGCGGCATCGCGTCGAACTGCCGGCTCCAGACCTCCTTGCCGTCCGCCGCATCCAGGCAGACCAGCTTGCCTTGCGCTCCGAGGATGTACACGTGGCCGGCTTCGACCGTCGGAGTCGCGCGCGTCCCGTCTCCACCTTGCTTCTCGCGATACTCCTTCTCGAGCGGCGTTTGCCAGATCACCTTGCCCGTGCCGGCGTCCAGGCAGAACACCACCTGCTGCTTGTCGGCCGTGCCGCACGTGTACACCTTGCCGTCCACGCACGACAACCCGCTGAAGGCGGAGCCGAGCTCGACCTCCCAGACCTTCGGTGGCGGCTTCGGCCATTCCGTTTTGAAACCCTTCTCGGCACTGATCCCGTCGTAGTTCGGACCGCGCCAGTGGGGCCAATCCTGCCCTCCGGCAAACCCCGACAGTCCAATCACGGCAATCCCCGCAGCCAGCATGTGACGTCGGTGCATCTGCACGGTTGCACTCCTGTTACGCAAAAGGCACGGGAGCATACCATCCGCCCCGCCGGGCCGGAAGCGCGATTGCCCCCAGCGCGCCTACTTTCGCTTCTATTCGGAGCGGAGGGCCGGTAATAGCGGCGCTCGCAGGGCCGGCACGACGGTCCCGACACCCGCGACGAGTCCCGTGACCAGCACCGTCGCGACCATCAAGGCCAGCGACGCCCATGGAATGGTCATGGCCCGACTCATGACCTGCGGCGTCACGACGACCGCGGCGCAGCCGAGTCCCGCGACCAGGCCGACGACGACGAGGAATGTGTTTTCCGCCAGCACCAGCGTGCCCACCGCCGCCCGCGAGAAGCCCAGCGTGCGTAGCAGTGCCAACTCGCTTCGCCGCTCGGCGATGTTCCGCAGCAGCACCGCCGCCAGACCGACCGTGCCGAGTACGAGCCCCAGCCCGCCGAGAATCTGAAAGGTCGTCAGGTACACGTTCTGTACGGCCAGGAGGTCGCCGAGCCGCGCGCGCGTGGAGGTTGCGGCCAGGCCGAAGTCGGCCAGCTCGCGTTCGAGCACGCGCCGCACTTCGGCGGCCCGCGCCGGCGGCGTTTCCACCAGGAGGAACGCACTGCCGGCGATCGACGGGAATAAGCGTGTGAACTGCGGTTCCGCAATCAGCAGCGCGCCCTGCAGGACGCTGTTGTCGAGCAGCGCGACCAGCCGCAGGCGCACGTCCCGGCCGCGCTCGTCGGTGAGGTGCAGCGTGTCGCCGAGTTGAACGTGCAGTTGCCACAGCGCCGTGGTTTCGTCCGCGATCGTCGGGATCGCGCCGTCGGCCAGCGTCTCGCGCAGCAGCCGCCACGGGTTCCGCCGCGCCGGGTCGTCGGCGGCGAGCATGGCGGTAAACGAGAAGCCGCCGCGATCGAGCAGTGCGTCCGCGACGCCGAGCACGCGCGGCTGCGTCGGAATGTAGAGGTTGCGGCAGCTTGCCTCGTCGCCAGGTCGCAGGCGGCACGGGAAGAAGACCGCGTCGCGCAGCGCCTCTTGCGCCGTCTGGGACAAGTTCAGCGCGGCGCGGCCGGCCGGCGTGTTGAGGTCGTGCAGCAGCGGCACGTCCATCTCGGCCAGCAGCGTGAAGCCGCCGGTGCCGGAGTGGCGGGCGTACGCGTCGCCGGACACGTTCAGACGCAGCGCCTGGAGGGCCGCGAGCACAAAGGTTGCCGTCGCAATCAGCCCGGCGGTCAACAGGCTGCGGCCCGCGTGTCGGCGGGCGTTGCGGATGCCGAGGCGCACCAGCGCCTGGCGGCCGGCGCGGGGCAACGCAGTCCGCGGCCCGGACTTGAGCCAGTGCGCGAGCGCAGCGCCGCACGCGACAAGCAGGCTTGCGCCGGCGAAAAAGAACGCGCCCGGCGCCGACGGCCAGCCGATGAGCCGCGCGAGTGCGAGCGCGCCCGCAGCCAGGCCCATGAAGATCCAACCGGCCGCGCGCTCGCCGCGCCG
>PMMM01000042.1 GCA_003162245.1 Phycisphaerales bacterium | reverse complement strand
GGGGCACAGCGCGCCCGCCTCGCCGGGTCGCGCCGCTGGCGCCGCCTGGTCTGCGACCGCGCCGCCGGCCGGCGCGATTCCGTCGGGCGTGCGGTCTTCCCACGATCGCAGCCAGGCGTCGTTGGCCGTCGGTTCGGCGTCAGGATTACCGGGGAGCAACGGGGGCAATGCGGCCCTCCAGGGGTGAAGACGCGGTGGCGTAGAGCTTGCGCGGGATGCGTCCCGCCCGGAACGCGAAGTAGCCCGCTTCGAGCGCGTTCCTCATCGCGCGGGCCATCGCGACCGGGTCGCGGGCGCCCGCGATGCCGGTGTTGAGCAGCACACCGTCCGCGCCCAGCTCCATCGCAATGGCCACGTCCGAAGCCGTGCCGACGCCGGCATCGACGATCACGGGATACTCCGGATCGTCCGCCTTAAGCTGTTCGAGGATGATGCGGATGTTGTTCGGATTGAGCACGCCCTGCCCGCTGCCGATCGGCGACCCGAGCGGCATGACGCTCGCGCAGCCCAGCGTCTTTAGCCGCTGACAGAGGATCGGGTCATCGTTCGCGTACGCCAGGACGATGAAGCCCTCCTTGAGCAGCGCCTCCGCGGCCCGCACAGTCTCGATCGGGTCCGGCAGCAACGTCTTCTTGTCGCCGAGGACTTCGAGCTTCACCCACTTTGCCCCGGGATTGTCGAGCCCCTCCAGCAGCTCGCGCCCCAGGCGAGCGGCGCGCACCGCGTCGTCGGCCGTAAAGCACCCGGCCGTATTCGGCAGAATCGTGTACCGCTTGAGGTCGAGGAAATCGAGCAGGCTGCGGCCCTGCTTGTCATACAGCCGCTCGCGCCGCACCGCCACGGTCACGACCTGGCAGTCCGCCGCGGCCAGCGCGTCGCGCATCAGCTCGTAATCCGGCTCGCCGCCGCGGACGTATTTCCCAGTCCCCACGAACAGCCGCGAGCGGATGCTGAAGCCGGCGATGTTGAGCGGAGGGATCTCCATGTACCACCTCGATTGTCGGCCGACCTCGCCGGGGACGCCCCGCCCGGCTCAGCCGCCGCCGACGAGCGTCACGATCTCGACGCGGTCGTCCGCGTTCAGACGCGTGTCGCCAAACTGCACGCGACGCACCAGCCGCTCGTTCACCTCGACCGCCACACGTTCCGGCGTCAACTTGAACTGCTGCACCAGATCAGCCACGGTAACGTTGTCGTCGACGGTCCTCGCGTCGCCGTTCACCGTGATCTGCATCGCGCACTCCTACGCGGATTATACCGAGGTTCCGCCGCACGTGACACATGCAGCGTAGAGGACGCCTGGTCCGGCCGCGCCCCCCAAGCAGTCCCGATCGCTACGTCTCAGATGACATCCCCACGACGTCCGTCCTCCGCGGCGTCGCCGGCCGCGCGGGCTGCCCATTGCCGAAAACCCTGATTTCGCGCGGACGGACGTACACGCGCTGTCCGACGGACCAGCCCTGCGCGCGGTAGCGTTCCTGCGACGACTCGACGTGGATCGACTCGCCCGCCGTCGATAGCACCTCGATCTTCACCTGCGGGGCCGCCGCGTGAATGCGAACGATCGTGCCCTCGAGCAGCGCGTCCGCGCTCGGCGTGCGGTCGAGCTCCAGGTCGTGCGGCCGCACGAAGCCCCGCAGCTCCAGCGACCCGGTCGGCGGCGCATCCGGAAAATCAACCGCCAGCGTTCCGAAGATCGCCTTGCTCCCCTCCGCCCGGCCGTGAAAGACGTTCACGTGACCCAGGAAATTCAGCACGAATTCGTTGGCGGGATGATGGAACACGTCCTCGGGCGTGCCCATTTGCTCGATCCGCCCCGCGTTCATCACGACCACGCGATCGGCAACTTCCAACGCCTCTTCCTGGTCATGCGTCACGAGCACACCGGTCACGTGGATTTCGTTGTGCAGGCGGCGCAGCCAGCGCCGCAGCTCCTGGCGCACTTGCGCGTCGAGTGCTCCGAACGGCTCATCGAGCAGCAGTACTTTCGGCTCGACCGCCAGCGCCCGGGCCAGCGCAACGCGCTGCCGCTGCCCGCCGGAGAGCTGGGTCGGATAGCGCTCGGCGAGCCATTCGAGCTGGACCAGTTCGAGCAGGCGGTGCACGCGCTGGCGGATTTCGGCACCCGCCGGCCGCACGCTGCGCCGCATCACGCGCAGCCCGAACGCGACGTTCTCGAACACCGTCATGTGCCGGAACAAGGCGTAGTGCTGGAAGACGAAGCCGACGCGCCGCTCCTGCACGCGGCGGTCAGTCGCGTCCTCGCCGTGGAAGAAAACCGACCCGCGGTTGGGGACTTCCAGGCCGGCGATGATCCGCAGCAGCGTGGTCTTGCCCGAACCCGACGGCCCCAGCAGCGCGACCAGCTCGCCGGTCTGTACCTCCAGACTCACGTCGCGCAGAGCGGCGAATGGGCCGAAGGTCTTCGTGACGTTGCGAACCTCAATGCTCATCGGTCACTCGTTCCACCGCAGAAACGCGCTGCGTCTTCCATTCCACGAGGCTCCTGGCCGCCAGCGTGACCAGCGACAGCAGCGCCAGCAGCGACGCGACCGCAAACGCACCCGCGAAGTTGTACTCGTTGTACAGCACCTCCACGTGCAGCGTCAGCGTGTTCGTCAGCCCGCGGATGTGCCCCGACACGACCGAGACCGCGCCGAACTCGCCCATCGCCCGCGCGTTGCACAGGATCACGCCGTACAGCAGCCCCCACTTGATGTTCGGCAGCGTCACGCGCCAGAACGTCTGCCAGCCGCGCGCCCCGAGCACAACCGCCGCCTCCTCGTCCTCGCGCCCCTGTGCCTGCATGAGCGGGATCAGCTCGCGCGCCACCAGCGGACACGTCACGAACAGCGTCGCCAGCACAATCCCCGGCACCGCGAAGATGATCTGGATGTCGTGCGCCCCAAGCCATGGCCCGAACCAGCCGCGCATGCCGAAGAGCAGCACGTAGATCAGGCCGGCAATCACTGGCGACACCGCGAAGGGCAGGTCGATCAGCGTGATCAGCAGACTCTTGCCGCGAAACTCGAACTTGGCGATCGCCCACGCTGCCGCCACGCCAAACACCGTGTTCAGCGGCACGACGATCGCCGCCGTGAGCAGCGTCAGCTTGATCGCGGCCCAGGCCACCGGCTCGGTGAGCGCCGCGAAGTACGTCGCCACGCCGCGCTCCAGCGCCTGGGCGAAGACCGTGGCCAGCGGCAGCAGCAGAAACAGGCCCAGGAACACGAGCGCGACGCCGATCAGAACGCGGCGTACCAGGGCCGGCTCCGCGGTCGCACGGGCCGCAGCGGGCGGAATTGCGATCTCGGCAGGGGCGCTTGCCATATTCCTCAATCACCAAATGCGGGCCGGCGCCAGGTGGCCCAGCGTTGCAGCCCGTTGATGGTCAGCAGCAACACGAACGATGCGAACAGCATCACGACCGCGACGGCCGTCGCGCCCGCGTAGTCGTACTGCTCCAGCTTGCCGACAATGAGTAACGCCGTGATCTCAGTTTTCATCTGGATATTCCCAGCGATGAACACGACCGAGCCGTATTCGCCGAGCGCGCGGGCCAGCGCCAGCGCAAAACCGGTCGCCAACGCCGGCCAGAGCTCCGGGAAGATCACCCGGCGAATGGTCTGCCACCGGCGGGCACCGAGACTGGCCGCAGCCTCCTCGATTTCCGCGTCCAGGTCCTCCAGGACCGGCTGCACCGTGCGCACCACGAACGGCAGACCGATGAATGTCAGCGCGACGACGACACCCAGCGGCGCGAACGCGACCTTGATCCCCAGCGGCTCCAGCCAGCGGCCGATCCAGCCGTTGCCGGCGTACAGGCTCGTCAGCGCGATGCCCGCGACGGCGGTGGGGAGCGCAAACGGCAGGTCCACGAGCGCATCGACCAGCTTCTTCAGCGGGAAATCGTAGCGCACCAGCACCCAGGCGACGATCGCGCCAAAGAGCACGTTAATACCGGCCCCGGCGAGAGCTGCACCGAACGTGAGCCGATACGAGGCGAGCGCCCGCGGCGCCGTTACCGCGCCCCAGAACTGCCCCCAGCTCATCGTGCTCGACTTGAGCACCAGCCCCCCCAGCGGAATCAACACGACTAGGCCGAAGTACAGCAGCGTGAACCCCAGCGCCAGCCCGAACCCGGGCAGGATACGCCGTCGCCGCGCCCCCATCCGCCCCCCTCGCGCAGCCACAACCTGGCGCTCCAATCCCATTGCCCTTCTCTGCGTTCGCCGCGCCTCTGTGGGGCTCTCTTACGACCCCGGCTGATAGATCTTGTCGAACACGCCGCCGTCTGCGAAATGCTCCTTCTGCGCCTTCTCCCACCCTCCGAACTCCTCCTGAATCGTGAACAGCTTGACCTGCGGGAATTCGTCGGCGTGCTTCGCGGCGACTTCCTTCAGCCGCGGCCGATAGTAGTGCTTCGCCGCAATCTCCTGCCCCTCCGGCGAGTACAGGTACTCCAGGTACGCCGTCGCGACCTCACGCGTCCCGTGCTTGTCCGCGAACTTGTCGACCACCGCGACCGGCGGCTCGGCCAGGATGCTCTCGGACGGGAAGACGACCTGGACCTTGTCCTTGCCCAGCTCGTGCATCGCAAGCAGCGCCTCGTTTTCCCACGCCAGCAGCACGTCGCCGATCTCGCGCTGCACGAAGGTCGTCGTCGAACCGCGCGCACCCGAGTCGAGCACGGGCACGTTCTTGATCAGCCGCGTCACGAAGTCGCGCGCCTTCTCCTCGTCGTGGTACTTGTGCCGCGCGTACCCCCACGCCGCCAGGTAGTTCCACCGCGCACCGCCCGAGGTCTTCGGGTTCGGCGTAATCACGGAAATGCCCGGCCTGACGAGGTCGTCCCAGTCCTTGATCGCCTTCGGGTTGCCCTTGCGGACGAGGAACACGATCGTCGAGGTGTACGGCGTGCTGTTGTCCGGTAGTCGCTTCTGCCAGTCCTTCGGCAGCAGTTCGCCGTGCTCGTGGATCGCGTCAATGTCGTACGCCAGCGCCAGCGTGACAACGTCGGCCTCCAGCCCATCAATGACTGCCCGGGCCTGCTTGCCCGACCCGCCATGTGACTGATTGACCTTGACCGTGACGCCGGTCTTCTCTTTCCAGTGCTTCGCGAAGGCGGCGTCAAAGTCCTGGTACAGCTCGCGGGTGGGATCGTAGGAGACGTTGAGGAGCGTCACTTCCTTCTGCTGCGCCCATGTCGGCGGGCAAAACAACCCGGATGCGATCCACAGGGCGGACACGGCTGGAAGAACACGCGAGAGCATCCCTAACTCCATTTTCTAAAGCAGGTTAAACGCAGACCGCGCCCATGACGTTCCCCGCAGGATCGCTCCGATCTGAGAAAACGCGCCTACTCGATGTAGCCCAGGGCTTTGAGCCGCTGCCGGATCGCCTCGACTTCACGCTCGGTCAGCCCCGGCGGCTTTCGGTCGAGTTTCCCGCCCGCCGCCACGTCGCGGAGAACGTACGTCGCGAACTCGGTCACGCTGCGGAAGCCCGTGCCGTGGATGAGTTCCGACAGCGTGTCATATAGCTCCCCCGGGATTTTCAGCGTGACCATGCGCCGCCGTTCGGTCGGCTGCTCCATCGCGCACGCCTCCTATGAAGGCTCTCAAAGGGCGCCAGCAACACTCCGCTTAGAGTGTAAGCGATTTGAAACCCCTGTCAATGCTCGATTAACGTGGTTTTTCGTGACCGGTAACGCCGCGGACAGCCGCGAATGGCCTGAGGCTACTGCGGTCGCGGCCAGAAGACGTAGTCGCCCGTCTCGCCCGATGTCGGCGTGCCGTCTTTACGGAGAATCTCCCCCGGCACAGTTGCCGCTCAGTGCTTGTTATGCAGCAGCGCCAGCACTTCGGACCGCGTGGCCTGGTTTGTGTGCAGCGTCCCGCGGAGGGCGGACGTGACCATCACGCTGCCGGGCTTCTTGACGCCGCGGCAGGTCATGCACGTGTGCACGGCCTCCATGACCACGGCACAGCCCTTGACCTTCAGCCGCTGGGCCAGCACGTCCGCGATCTGCGAGGTCAGCCGCTCCTGTACCTGCGGCCGGTGGGCGAAAACGTCCACGAGCCGGGCGATCTTGGAGAGTCCGAGCACCTTTCCGCCTGGGATGTAGGCGACGTGCGCCTTGCCCTCGAACGGCATCAGGTGGTGCTCGCACGTGCTGTTGAACGGGATGTCGCGCAGCACGACCATCTCGTGGTGCCCCTCGTCGAACATCGCGTGCAGGTGCACGTCGGGGTCTTCGTGCAGCCCGGCGAACAGCTCCGCGTACATGCGGGCCACGCGCGCCGGCGTCTTATGCAACCCCTCGCGCTCCGGGTCTTCGCCGATCGCGAGCAGAATCTCCCGCACCGCCCGCTCAATCCGCGGCAGGTCGATCTTTGGCTTCGTCGCCCGCTTCTTCATCGCTCACACCCAGAGAAGGCAACAACGTAACAACGAGGGCTCTCGCCGCAAACGGGCACCCGCAATCACCTTGCCGCTTGACGACCTTGTCAATCCTCCGGCCCCGGCGGCAGCGGCTGCGGGTCCCGAATGTTCACCCGCTCGATCGACCGCGCCCGCCCGCTCGCGTCGTCCGTCTCGACGATCACGCCGCACAGCCGCACGTCGTCCGTCGCCACGTTGTACGGGTGCGGCACGCCGGTGACCAGCGATTGAACCACCGCGTAGCGATCGCGCCCGAGCACCGAATCGTACGGCCCGGTCATGCCGAGGTCCGTGATGTACGCCGTCCCGCGCGGCAGCACGCGTTCGTCGGCCGTCTGAATGTGCGTGTGCGTGCCGACGACGGCGGTGATCCGCCCGTCCAAATACCAGCCCAGAGCGACTTTCTCGCTGGTCGTCTCCGCGTGCATGTCGCACACGGCCGTCTTCACGTCGGCCGGCAGCGAGCCCAGCAGCCGGTCGGCGGCGTGAAACGGGCAGTCCGCCCGCACGTTCATAAACGTACGTCCCAGCACCGTGAACACTGCGACGCGTGCCCCGTTGCGGGCCGTGACGACCGCCAGCTCCCGTCCGGTCGCCTCGCGCGGCAGGTTCGCCGGCCGCACCACGCGGTCGGACGACTCGAGCAAGGCGAGCGTCTCGTGCCGCTTGTACACGTGGTCGCCCATCGTGCACACGTCCACGCCATAGTGCCGCAGCTTGGCGAACATAGGCATGGTCAGGCCGCTGCCGGCGGCGGCGTTCTCCGCGTTGGCGATCACGAGGTCGATGCTGCGCTCGCGCACGAGCGCGGGAATGACCTGCGAGCAGACATGCTTGCCGGGTCGCCCCACGATGTCCCCGATGATGAGCAGCCGCATGAATCTGCTTTCTAGCGTCCGCCGCCGCGTCGGGCGGCAGGACGAGAGTCACCCAAGTATAGTCGTTGGGCCGAGCGCAGCAACCGAGGGGTGCCGCGATCCGCTGCCTGGCCCACGCGCGACCGGCCGCCTATTCCGGCGGCTTGCAGCGCGAGCAGGCCGTGTAACCCTTCGCCTTGGCTTCCTTGACCGACAGCGAAGTCGCCCCGCCCTGCACGAACTGGCACTTGCGCCGATGGTACTTCTTCCCGTGCTCCGTCACGTAGACGAGCTCGGAATCGGCCGGCGCCGTCTCCGGACGGCGAGGCGCGGCCGCGGTCGTGGGGCGTGATGTCGAGCGTGGCTCTGTTCGCCCATCGTGGCGCGGCGCCCAGACCCCTTTGCCCAGCTTCCGCGCGAACGCCTCGTGCGCCCGAAACAGCTTCTCATGCTCAAACGGCTCGTCCACCGCTAGCCGGGCGTAGCCTTGCCGCAGCAACTCGAGATTGACGAACAACCCGTCCGGGGCGCGGTAGACATACGCCCATTCGCGCTGGTCTCCGTCGCGCGGCGGGCCGTTCGGGTCGCGCTCGACGTAGACGGACTCGCCGTCCAGCAGGCGGCCGAGGAACAGGCGGGCCTCGTCGGCCGTCGGCTCGTCGTCTGGCACGTCGATGCCGATCAGACGAAACGCGTGCGACTCGCCCGCGACGCGCGCGACAAAACCGTCTCCGCTGCGCACTTCGAGCACGGGGCAGGCCGGCGCACCGAGAAAATCCCTGCTCGGCGGCCGCGGAAGGTCGCTGCGCGGTACGTCGTCGCCGCCGACCGCCAGCGCCAGGCTCGCGGACAGCAAAGCTGCACTCCGAGCGACACGGCGCAGCGCTGCAGCACAACTCATGGGCACGCTCCCGATTCTCACTCTGCGTGCACGCGGCGCGGGGCTACCATGCGTACGCCTCGGGCGCCGGACCGCCCGGGCCGGGGAAGATCTCGTCGAGCTTCTTCAGCGTATCCTCCGCCAGCTTCACGTCGAGGACACGGACGACACTGTCGAGCTGTGCCATCGTCCGCGGGCCGACGATCGGCGCCGTGACCCCTGGATGGCAGAGCACCCAGGCCAGCCCGACCTCGGCCGGTTTCTGCCCCAACTCGTCGCAGAACTTCTCAAACACTTCGACCCGCGCGCGACTCTTGGCCAACTCCTTGCAGGCCCACTCGCCGGCGCGGCGGCCGCTCTTGGCCTTCGCCGCGGCCCCCGCGAGCACTCCGCCGGCCAGCGGGCTCCACGGAATCACGCCCACGCCGTACGCCTGGCACGCCGGCAGCACTTCGAGCTCGATCTGCCGGTAGAGCAGGTTGTATTTGCTCTGCTCGGAGACGAGGCCGAGGAAGTGGCGCTGGCGCGCGCTCTCGATGGCCTGCACGATGTGCCAGGCCGCGAAGTTCGACGATCCGACGTAGAGGATCTTGCCCTCGCGGACAAGCTGCTCCAGCGCCTGCCAGATTTCGTCCCACGGCGACTCGCGCCAGACGTGGTGCATCTGGTACAGATCGATGTAGTCGGTTTGCAACCGGCGCAGGCTGCCCTCGCACGCCCGCTTGATGTGCAGCGCGGACAGCCGGCCGGTGTTCGGCCAGTCGCCCATGTCGCCGTAGAGCTTGGTCGCGAGGACCGTCCGCTCGCGCCGGCCGCCGCCCTGGGCGAACCAGCGGCCGATGATCTGCTCGGTGACGCCCTCGCCGGTCTTCCACCCGTAGACGTCGGCGGTGTCAAAAAAGTTGAGACCCAGCTCGTGGGCGTGGTCCATGACCTTGAAGCTGTCGGCCTCCGTCGTCTCCGGGCCGAAGTTCATCGTGCCGAGGCACAGCCGACTCACCTTCAACCCCGTGCGACCGAGATTCACGTATTGCATAGCGCTCTCCTTGCGACCCGGTTTCAATTTCGCGATGCGGCCTGACGATGAACCCGATTGTACTTCACGCGCGCAGCATGGTCTCGGCGTCCGCCTCGGCGAAGAGGGCATCCACCCTGGCTCGCATCGCGGGGGTAGCGGGCGCCGGCCCGCGCTCGTCCCGCACCAGCGCCTCGAACAAATCGACCATCCGCAGCCAGTCGCCGAGACTGACGTACTCGCTGGCGATCTTCTGCCGGCCGGTGTCCATATTGTGGTAGTTCCCGAGCGCGACGCAGACGCCGGTCGCCGCGTAGCCGTACGCAATGAACGGAAACGCCTCGCACGTCCCGCCGTCCATCAGCTTGCGTTGGTACTTGAAGCTCTTCCGGCGCTCGACCAGCTCGTCCGCCACACGCCGGCAGAACGCGGTCAGGTGAGGTGTGAACACGGCCGCCCGGTCGCCGACGCGGATGATGGGGCCGTCGCCGACGCGCGCGTTGGGCAGCTCGCTGCTGGTCTCGATCGAGATCACCGGCAGCCGCTTGGGGATCGTCCGCACCCGCGCCGCCGCGATCGCCCCGATGAACCCCAGTTCCTCTGCCCGGGTGAACAGGCAGTAGACCTCGCATCGAGCACGCTTCCGGCTGAGGCGCTGCAACAGCGTCAGCATCGCCGCCGTCCCGGCCACGTCGTCGCACCCGCGGGCCGTGACGATGTTGCTTTTGAGGGCCGGCTCGGGCAGGTCCCACATGCCCGGAGCGTTCGGCCGGACGTCCGCCGCGACGCGGAGCATGGCCTCCTCCGGCCGCCCGGACCAGCCGGGCACGTGCGCTGGAGCAACCCGGGTCAACTTAACGACGCGACCCTTGATCCAACGCCCATCCGACCAGAATCGCACCCGCGCGCCCGGAAAATACTCCGGCTTCACGCCGCCCCGAAACGCGGCACGCACGGTCCGGCGGTCGAGCATCTCGCGGGCGACGAACCCGGGGTGATCCGTATGGGCCACAAACGCCAGGGGTGTCACGGCGCGCGGCTTCCACCGGTAATGAGCCAACAGGTTGTGATAACGGTCGTACTTAATGTTGACGTGTGCCAACCGGCGGCACGCACGCGCGAGATAGTCCATCACGGCGGTCTCGACGTAACTCGCCGTCGGCAACGAGAGAAGGTCCTGCATGGGTTTGGGCAACGGCATGCACCGTACTCCGTATACACACGTAGCGGACGCATCGCGCGGTCAACGCGGCCGGTGCCGCGCGGCCCCCGCCCCGTGCGGCAGATGGTAAGTTATGGGCACCGGTTGGCCAAGACGCCGGCGCTGGCCGGCGGCCGGGACAGCGCTGGTTTTCTGCCGCGGTTTTTGGTAGGCGATGGCAGACAGCGCCGTCCATAAGTAGTGAAATGACCAGCATGTCGATCGACGGCGAGTCATTGCGGCAGCTCGTCGCAGAGGCGCGGCAGGGCGACCGGGCCGCGGCCGACCGCCTCGTGCGCGAGCACGCGTCGTGGGTGCGCAGTGCCATCTATGCGGTTACCGGCCGCGCGGATCTCGTCGAGGATGTCGCCCAGCAGGTCTGGACCCGCGCCTGGGAGCAACTCGGCACGCTTGAGGACCCGCGGCGGCTGCGCGCGTGGCTGTACACGATCGCCCGCAATACGGCGATCGACGCTAGCATCGCCCGGCGCCGGCAACGGGAACTGGCGGCGACATTGGACGGCCAAGCGGTGTGTGACCGGCGAGGTCGCGGCCCGTTTGGGGCGGCCGCCGGAGACGAGTTGCACGAGACGCTGCTGCGTGCCGTGCAGGCGTTGCCGGCGATCTACCGCGAGCCGTTCGTGCTGCGGCACCTGGAAGGTTGGAATTACGCGGAGATCGGCGAAACGCTGGGCTTGCCGGTCGAGTCGGTCGAGACGCGGTTGGTGCGCGCCCGGCGATTGCTGCGTGAGATGTTGCAAGGCAAGGTGGAGCCGTGAACCCCGAACTGGAAAAGCTGGAACACCTGATTTCGCGTGCCCTGGACGGAGAGTGCACGTCGGACGAGCGGAAGCTGCTGAAGTCGCGGCTGCGCAACGACCCGCAGGCGCGGGCGCTGTTCGACGAGCTTCGCACGCTGGACGAGGCGCTCGGCGACGCCCTGCGCCGCGCCACCCGACGCACTTGGCACATCATCTCGTTTCGGTCGCGGTGGGGCCGGGTGGGTCAGGGCCTGATCGTCACCGCCGCCGCGTGTCTGGCCGCGATGGCCTGGCTGCACCCGACGCCGCCGAAGGCCGGGCCGGCCCGTCCGACCAGGTCGATACCGGCGCAAGCCAGCCTGACGCCGTCCTGGTTCGCGCCGTCGCCGCCGCCGGCCGATGAGGTGACGCCGATTCCGTCGGCCTACGAACGCCCACAATTGCGCGTGCGCGGGACGCAGCGCAACTGGATCGTCATCCCGGGCGATCGGCCCGGGACTTTCATGGTTATCGAGGTCGATCGCGTCCGTACGCACGTGATCGATGTGCACAGAGACTTCTGATTAGGAGAGCGCTATGTTCGCGCTGTTGTTTGGTCTTATCGCACTCATGCCAGGACAGTGTGCCGCGGGGCAGGCACTGGCGGCGGACGAACCCAGACCGCAGAAGCACGTGATTGTCATCCACACGCAGGCCGGCTCGGACAGCGATGCGGATGCGGAGTCGATCGATGAGCCCGTCGGCGCGTCGTCCCACAAGCAGCATCAGATCATCATCCAGAGAAGCGGCGGGGCCGACCTGCCGAAAGTCTGGATCGGCGTGCGGATCAGCGCGGTGCCCGCCCCGCTCGCGGCCCACCTCGGCGAGCGCGGCGTCATGATCGGAAACATCGTGAAGGGCAGCCCGGCGGACCAGGCGGGGCTCGAGCAGTATGACGTCGTGATCGCTTGCGACGGACAACCGGTCAACCAGCCGCAGGACCTGACTGGCGCCATCGGCAAGACCGAGGCCGGCAAGTCGCTCACGCTGACCCTGCTGCGCAAGGCCGCCGAGCGCCAGGTGGACGTCAAGGTCGTGTCGCGCCCGACCGAAGACGGCACGGAGCTCAAATACCCGGAACCCGAGGACGCCCTGGCCGGCGACGCACTGCAGATGCACGGACGGATGCTGCGGCTCGGCCCGAACGGACAGTGGAACCTCGAAGACCTGGGGGCGCTCAACGGCATGCCGGATGTTCTCAAAAAGCTCGGGCCGCTCGATTTCAAGTGGTGCACGCCGGATCTGTTAAACAAGTACTGCCCGGACACGTCCGCGGGCACCGCTGAGGAACAGGACGTTCAGATCGAGTTGAACTTGCAGGTAAACGAGGACGGAGAGAAAACCGCGATCCATCGCTTGACCGACGGGAAGATCGACGTGACCCACACCGACGCCGACGGCAAGGAGACTTCCGCGACGTATGACGATGCGGCTGCTTTGAAGGAAGGCGATCCGAAGGCGTTCGAGATCTACGTCCGCCATGCGCCGGATGCGCGCGGCAACGTCTTCTACATGGCGCACCCCGCCCCCGACCGTGCGAGCAAACTGCAGAAGCAGTTCCAGATCGACGTGCGCAGCAAGATCGAGGACGCCTTTCAGCGGGCGCATGAGGCGCAGAACAGCGCGATGAGCCGCTACAACGAGCAAATGGACGAGGCCCGCCAGGCGATGGAAAAGGCGCGCACGCAAATGCACATGCAGGTCCGAGGCGCTCCCGGACACGCGGAGACCTTGGTCGTCAACGTGGACGACGACGGCACCATCCACGTCAAGACGTCCGCGGACGGCCAGGAGAAAGCCTACCAGTTCAAGACCAGAGAAGCTTTCAAGACCCAGGAACCGGAGCTTTATGACCGCGTCAAGGAGTTCCTGGATTAAATCGTAAGTTCCTTCCCCGTGGAATGCAGCGGCCGGCGCTTGGCGTCGGCCGCTGTGCTTTTGGCCACATCTACTCGAGGTACCCCAGGTCGCTCAGGCGTTTCTCGAGAATCCGCCGATCCTCCTGCGTGTACGCTTCTTCGGCGCCGCGCTGCACCTTCTCGACCGGCGGTTCCGGCTCGACGACCAGCTCTTTGGTGAACGCCTCGCGGATCACGCGCCCCTCCATGTCCACCGGCACCCGCAAGCCCAGCGCGGCCAACGCCGTCGGCGTGATGTCGACGATGTTCGCCTCGATCCGTTCGCCGCGGCGGACGTTCGGCCCGCCGAGCGCGAGAATCCCCTCCACGCGGTGCGTGCCTTCCAGCCGGCGCACCGAACACCAGCGCACCGCGTGACGCCCGCGGATCTTGCGGACCACGGCGAACCCGGGGTGCGGCGCCAGGAGCAGATCCGGCAGGTTGGGGTTGTCCTCGCGCCGGCAGTTGTAAAGCTCCTCGGTCTTCCAGACGTGCTCGAAGACCGGCACCGTCCGCCCGTCGGGCGACTCGACCGTTTCGGCGCGCAGCCGCGCGGCCAAGTCGTCCCGGAAACTCGCATAGTCGCGCGGCTCGACGATGCCGTACGGCCCGCGCCCCTTGAGGTTCACATACAGATAGCCGTAGATGCCCGCGTGCATCACGCAGGCCCGCGTGCGCGTCCAGTCGACCGCGAGATCGTGCTCGATCCCCCGGCTGCCCTGTTCGAACCGCGTCGCGCGGCCCTTCGTGAGCCGATGCAGCCAGTACTCGGCGCGCGTCGACGCCTGCTCCCAGCCGCTGCGCAGCACCAGGTGGCCCCAGCGCTTCAGCAGCAGGTTGGGCTGGGCCTTGCCGTCCAGGCTCCCGTGCCCGTGGTCGGACATCACCAGCACGGACGCGCCGTTCCGGTTGGCGTACTCCAGCAGCTCGCCCAGCACGTGATCGAGCCGCTCGAAGCAGCGCGCGGCCAGCTCCGCCTCGTACGGATAGCGGGCGGTCGTGCGCGGGTCGAGGTACTTCCAAGCCTTGTGCTGGAGGTTATCCACCAGCTTGAAGACCACCATCTGCACGTCCCACCCGAACTTGTCGCCGCAATACGTGGTCAGCCGCGCCCCCTGATCGAAGCTGTTGGCGATGTACTCCAGGTTCTCCGCAAGCTGCGCCCGCTTGCCAAACGCCGTCCGCCGCCAGTTCGTCCGGTAGTTGTAGTTCGGGATGATCCGGAAGATCTCCTCCTTCAACTCGCGCGGCCACGTGAACTGGGCATCGATGCTCGGCGTCTCAAAGCCGCTGATCATGAACCCGTTCACCGGCTTGGGCGGATAGGTCATCGGCACGTTGATGCTGCCGACCCGCAGCCCCTTCTCGCTGAGCAGTTGCCACAGGGTTTGCTCGCGGATCTCGTACGTGCTGTTGAACGTCAGCGCATGCTTCGTCGCGTCGTACGTCTCGAAGTCGAGGATGCCGTGCCGCCCCGGCCCCTTGCCGGTCATGAACGTCGTCCACGCCGCCGGCGTGATGGGCGGCTGCGTCGAG
The DNA here is from genome assembly GCA_003162245.1 of Phycisphaerales bacterium. Lineage (GTDB taxonomy): Bacteria > Planctomycetota > Phycisphaerae > UBA1845 > Fen-1342 > Fen-1342. The sequence goes on along the minus strand of PMMM01000042.1, from coordinate 3,863 downwards.
CGCAGCACCCCCGACACCCCGCCCACGATGAACCGCTGCAAGTTCGGCATCCGTCCGGCCTGAATCAGCGGGTCCAGCACGTAGAACGTGGCCCCGTCCAGCCCGATGATCAGCAGCCGATCGATCACCGGCTTCAGCGGGCGCGGCGCGCGCGGCCCAGCACTCGGCTGTTTCTGTATGGCAACAGGTGCACTCGCGCTCATGGCCGCCTCGACCTCATACTTGCTGAATCCGCGCCAACCACCCGCGGCAAATGTCTATTCTAGACCAAGCTCGGCGCCAGGTCGAGTCCGCGAATCCACCGCCCCAGGCCGTTCTCTCGGCGCGGGCCGGTGGGTAGCATCCGCGTATGCCGCCCACGATGGACCGCACCCGCCCAGCGCTCGGCGCCGGGCCACCCGAGTTCGGACGCCGCGCAACCCGCGTCTGGCTGTTCGTAATCGTCGTCCTGGCGGGCATTCTCCGTCTGCCGGGGCTCGACCACTTCCCGCCCGGGCTGCACCAGGACGAGGCGGCGAACGCCTGGAATGCCTGGTGCTTGCTCAAGACCGGCTGCGATCAGGTTGGCGCCCGCTGGCCGATCTTCTACATGCGGGAGCTCGGCAGCTACCGCACACCCATGTTCGCCTACGTGCTGCTCCCGTTCCAGGCCCTCGGCGGCATGAACCTGTGGACGAACCGGCTGCCGGCCGCGCTCGGCGGCCTGGTGACGATCCTCCTGATCTACTGGGTCGGCGCGCGGCTGTTCGACCGCCCCACCGGCCTGGCCGCGGCCGCGCTGCTTGCGCTAAACCCCGTTCACATCCAGTTGAGCCGTTACGGCAACGAAAGCTGCCTTACACCGCTGCTCGCGCTGGCCCCGCTGGCGGCCTGGTTGTGGGCCGGGCTGCCGTTGGATGACCGCAACGACCCGCCGGGCCCCGGGCGCGCCATCCTCGCCGGCCTCGTAACCGGCGTCTGCTGCTACGGCTACGCCGCGCTGCGGCTCTTCCTGCCCCTCTACCTGACCGCCTGTGTGCTCGTCACGTGCCCCGCGTGGCTGCGGCTGACACGCACGCGCCGCGGCCTCAGTGCCGTCACGGGCTTGTTGCTCGCGCTCGCCGCCACGTTCGGCCCGCTGGCGTACAAACACATCACCGAGCCGCACGTCATCGGCCGACGTGCAGAGACAACCTGGATCTGGTCCCGCGACGACCCGCTGGCGGTGCGGGCGGCCAAAGTGCTCGAGCGCTGGGCACAGCACTTTCATCCCGACTACCTGTTCGAAAAGGGCGACGCGGACGAGGCGGTCTGGGCCGTGCCTTTCGGCTTCCTGCCGCGCTATCTCGCCCCGGCGCTGCTGACGGGCCTGATCTTCAGCGTACCCAAGCTGCGCGCCTCGCGCGCGGCACGTGTACTCCTGGTCGGCGTGCTGCTGTTTCCCATCGGCGACGCCTTCAACTGGCACGTCAGCCTGCACTCGCAGCGCACGGCCGCCGGTCTATGCGTGCTGATCCTGCTCGGCAGCCTCGGGATCAGTCGTCTGCTGGGATGGCTGCTGCGCAGACGGCTCCGCGTCTCGGCGCTCGCCGCCGCGCTCGCCTTCCTCGCCCTGATCGCGATCGAAGAACCTCGTTTCCTGAAGTGCTACTTCGGTGACCGTAGCAAGCGATTGACCGTCTATTACGACACGCACCAGGACCTGCTCGCCGCGTGCGACTGGCTTCGTCCGCGGCTGGCCGAGGTCGACGACGTCATCTGCTTTCCCACCGGTCCGGATCCGGGCTACACGCCCTGGGTCATCACGCTCGTCGCGCTGCAGCACGACCCGCGCCAGTGGTTCGCCGAGCCGCGGGAGGCCGACACGAGCGGGCCGTGGGACCGCTATACACGCTACGGGAAGTTCTACTTTCTGGCAGACGCGGCGCGTGGCGACCTGCTCGAGAAGCTGCGCGACAACGACCGCACCGAACGCGTCATCCTCTTCCTGCGGCCGCAGGACCCGGCCCCCTGCGGGCCACCCGCCCACGTCGTGCGGGACCCGAGCGGCACCCCAACAGTCCTGATCTACGATTGCCAGATGTAGCGGGCGTGCGCAGCCCGCCGCGTCACGCCAGCTTGAGCGCCATTTGCAGCCGCTCTTCGACCGTCGCCCAGTTGATGACCTCCGCGAACGCCTTGATGTAGTCGGCCCGCTTGTTCTGGTACTGGAGGTAGTACGCGTGCTCCCAGACGTCCAGCGCCAGGAGCGGCACCACGCCCCACACGCCCATGTTCTCGTGCTTCTCCGCCGCCAGCACGAGCAGCCGCTGCGCCGCCGGTTCGTACGCCAGAATTCCCCAGCCGCTCCCGTGCACCTGGGCGGCCGCGGCGGACAAATGCGCGTGGAAGGCCTCGAGCGCGCCGAAATCGCGTTTGATCAGCTTGGCCGCCTCGCTGCCGGCCGGCGGCTCCCCGCCCCCGCCCTTCTTCATGCTCTTCCAGTACAGGTCGTGCAGTAAGTGGCCCGACAGGTTGAACGCGAGGTCGTCCGTGACCGCGCGAACCCGCTTGATCTCCGCCCCGCCGGCCTGTCGAATCGCCGCCAGTTCCGCGACGGCCGCATTCGCGCCCTTCACGTAGCCGGCGTGGTGAATGTCGTGGTGCAGCTTCAGCGTCTGCACGCTCAGGAACGGCTCCAGGTCCGCATATCCGTACGGCAGCGGCGGCAAGTGATAGGGGCCTTCCTCGACACCCCCGGCCGCCGGCGCAGGCTTCGTCTCCTGCCCGAGCGCGGCGTGCTCGCCAAACAACATCCATCCGCCGACAACCGCGGCCGAACCCAGCACTTCTCGACGTGACACCCATGACATGGTCATTCCTCCAGCTTCGAACATGGCCCGCGCGGCACATGCCGCGTTATTTGCCGTCTGGACGCGCCACCCAGCGATCCGTCGCACGCTCGTACGTGACGATCTCGTCCGGCCTGAAGAACAGCTCGATTTCCGTCTTCGCCGTCTCCGGCCCGTCGCTGGCGTGCACGAGATTCATTCGCTGATCCAGCCCGAAATCGCCGCGGATGGTCCCGGGCGCCGCCTTGCGCCCATCCGTCGCCCCCAGCAGGTTGCGGACGACCGTGATCGCCTGCGGCCCCTCGAGCACCGCCAGGATCACTGGGCCGGCGGTCATGAACTCGACCAAACCGTCGTAAAACGGCTTGCCGCGGTGCACTTCGTAGTGCCGCTCCACCTGCTCCCGCGACGACCATTGCATCCTGAGCGCGGTAATCCGCAGCCCCTTGTCCTCGAACCGCGTCAGAATCCGTCCCACCAGATTCCGATGCAGCGTATCCGGCTTGAGGATAATCAGCGTCCGTTCCATACGTGCTCCCAAGGGCGTGTTTTGGTCACGGCGGCGATTGTAACCTCGTGGCAGGACTTGGGTAACCGGCCCCGCCCGTGCTTTGCGCGCCGGTACCGCTCTCGGGAGCCACTCCCGGGGCTACTTCCACCTCGCACTCATCAACGCCGCGACAGACGCCTCAGGCCCGCATCACGCCTGACCGTCGGCGGGCCTCCCCGCCCGGCAGTGCGCCACAGCCCACGAGCCTGCCCCCCAAACGCGGCGCACGCAGCCCCGTCGCGGAACGCAACGCACGCACCGTCCGCCGGTCGGACGTCTCCCGCAGCAGCGTCAGGTGCGCCGGCGTGTAGGCCGAAAGACCTGCCCCCAAACACCCGCGCCCCGCGCGGCACGGCGCCCACGCAGGGCGCTGCGGGTACGCCCCGCCGCCCCAAGCCGAAACGGCCGACGCCAGCACCGCTGATGACGTCGCAAACGCCTCGCAGGTGCAGAGCCGCGCTTGCCCGATCTATATGTACACGTATAATACGCATCCTGTTTAT
>PMMM01000007.1 GCA_003162245.1 Phycisphaerales bacterium | reverse complement strand
CGGAAAATGTGGGTAATGACAAGGCGGGAGCGAGGGGCTTCTCCCCCGCCCGCTGACCCCGCCCCGTAACGCACGCCGCCTCCGTCCGCGACCTGCCGCCCCGCGCACACTGTCCCCACCCATTCGCACACCGCCCAAGTCAGGGTACGATATGCGCATCGCCCGATTGGGGAATTCGATGCCCGCCGCGGACACGCGTCTGACGACTCTCGTCTCGATCCTCGATTCCCTGTACGACTCATACAAGGACGATCTGCCGTACTGGCTCCGCCTGCCGATCCGCTTCGTCCTGAAGCTCGCCGACAAGACCAAGCCCGACCAACTCGCAGCCACGCGAGGCCTCACTCCGCAGGACATCGAGTCCGCGATCCGCCAATCGAAGCTGGCCGCAGACAAAGCCCTCCAGGCGCAGCTCGCCACCCAGTCGCTGGCGCAGCTCGTCGGCTCCCTGCACAAGCTGCTTTCCGAGGGCCTCGAAGGACTGCACGCCGACGTGGAGCGCGCCCTCTTCTACTCCTGGCTCACGCTCGAGGAGCTGCGCGAGTTTCGCCAGGAGTTCCGCGACCGCCTGCGCGTCCCCGACCGCCTCGTCCTTGTCCCCCCGCGCAACCTCCCCGCCCGCAACCCCATGTTCGTCGGCCGCGAGTCCGAGCTCCAGGACATCCATCGCCGCCTCAGCCGCCAACCCACCCTCGGCGTCACCCAACAAACCGCCGCCCACGGCCTCGGCGGCGTCGGCAAGACCGCCCTCGCTTACGAGTACGCCTGGCGCTACCTGTCTGACTACCCCGGCGGCGTACTCGCCATCCCCTGCGACACCGACCGTCCCCTCTGGTCCGCCGTCGCCGAGCTGGCCCTCCTGCTGAACCTCGAATCACCCGACAGCGAGCGCCCGGAAGACACGGCGGTCCGCGTGAAGACCCACCTGGAAGCCGGCCCACCGGCCCTTCTGATCCTCGATAACATCCGCGGCCCCGAGCAGTGGGCCGACCCGCAGTGGTCCGCGGGCCTGCCGGGCGGCAACTGCCGCCGCCTCATCACGACGCGTAGTCCCCACCTCACCGCCGTGGACATGCTGCCCGTCGAGCGCCTGCCCCGCGACCAGGGCATCGCCCTGCTGGCCCAGTATCGTCCCGACGCCGCCGACCCCGCCCGCGCCGCGATCGTCGGCGATGTGGTGGACTGGTTCGATGGCTTGGCCGTCGGCTTGACCGTCGTCGGCGTGTATATGTCCCTCCACGCCGATCTGCGGTGGGCCGCGTACTATCAGAGCTTGCAGGCCCGCGACCTCGACGCCGTGCGCGCGACGGAAGACGACGTGCGCAGCGCCGCCGGCGGCCTCCCCGACCGCTACGCACGCCGCATCGACGCCGTCTTTGACGAAACCCTCGACGTGCTGCCAGCCGAGCAACGCCGCGCCCTCGAATACGCCGCCCTGCTGCCCGAGGACCACGTTCTCCGCTTCTGGCTGATTTGGTTGTTGGAGCACGACCGAAAACTGAAGCTCGTGCCGTCGCCCGGCTACGAGACCCAGCCCGCGTGTCCTGTCATTGATGCCCTGGTCGAGCGCCGCCTCCTGTATCCCCTCCGCGCCGAGCCCGACACTTTTGCTGTCCACCGCGTGCTCCGCCGCCGCTTGGCAGAGCGGCTCTCCGCGGACGTCAAGTCGCGCCGCCGGCTGCTGGACGGCGTCGTTCGCCTCGCGGAAGCCCGCGGCGAAGCATCGCACGCAGCCCTCACGGACCGCAGCCTGCGCCTTGAGCTGACACCGCTGCTCGCCTTGAGCGGGACCTTGCGCACGGTGAGGCGCACCAAGTCGGCGGCGAGCCTCGCGAATTGGATTCACACGCCCCTGAGCCACCTGGGCCGCTACGCCGACGATGCCGCCTCGCTGAGCGGCTTCGCCGACGATCCCCAACAGGTGTCGGTTCTCGGCGCCCTTGAGAGCACAGCGCTCTTGGGCAACTTGTCCAACACTCTGCGAAACCTCGGCCGCCCCGACGACGCCCTCCAGGCAATACAGCGGGCAATCGGCATCCAACAAGAGCATTTCGACCCCAACCACCCGACCCTGGCCACAAGTTACTCGAATCTCGCAATGATCCTGCGACACCTCGGCCGCCTCGACGACGCTCTCCAGTCCATGCAGCGGGCAATCGGCATCGAGGAGAAGCATTTCGACCCCAACCACCCCACCCTGGCCACGGGCTACTCGAATCTCGCAATGATCCTGCAAGACCTCGGCCGCCTCGACGAGGCCTTCCAGTCCACGCAGCGGGCAATCGCTATCCTGAAGAAGAACCTCGACCCCGGCCATCCCGACCTGGCCACGAGCTACTCGAATCTCGCAATGATCCTGCGAGACCTCGGCAGCCCCGACGACGCCCTCCAGCCCATGCAGCGGGCAATCGCCATACAAGAGAAGCACTTCGACCCCGACCATCCTACGCTGGCCACGAGCTACAACAATCTGGCAGCGATCCTGGCGGACCTCGCCCGCCATGACGAGGCCTTCCAGTCCATGCAGCGGGCAATCGCCATCCTGGAGAAGCACTTCGACCCCGACCATCCCAACCTGGCCGCGAGCTACAGCAACCTGGCGCACATCGAGCTGGCGCGGGGCAACCGCGACCAAGCCTGCACACTCTGGCACCGTGCCCACGCCATAGATCTTAAGCGCCTGGGCCCCGACCACCCCGATACACGCGACACCGCCGAGTCGCTGCGCCGCCATTGCGCCGGACTCGATGCCGGACCGCGCTGATCCTCGTGCGAGAATCCCGTCCCGCAACCTCACACGAGTCCGTAGCCCCCGCCATCCGGCCCGCCGCCCCTCGGCCCCTTGGTCCCTCGATCCCTCTCCCCTTTTTTCCGCCAGAATCCGCCACCCCGCAACAATCTCCAACAGCCGCCGCCAACCGCCCGCCCCGTCCTGGCCTCCGCCCCGTTCCTGATGAATACTTGACCTGCCCCTGCGCGCGGCCGTCCCCAGTGCGCGCCCGTGGCCCAGCACTGACAGCCGACAACTGATAGCTGGTGGTTTTGTGCTGAACCCTGAACCCCGAACCCTGAACCCTTCTCTGCGTCCTCGGCGCTCTCCGCGTCTCAGCGGTTGCCTTGCCGTACGTCCGNNCACACCTTGGCACACTTGGCACAGTTGGCACACTTCCCCTTTCCAGCCTCCGAACCGCGCACGCCGCCCACGCGGCTCGGCGGGAGCCTCGCCCTCCCTCGGCCGGCCGAAGGCGCCGGCCGCTACTTTGCCGCTTCCGTCAGGCACTCGTCCAGGCAATCCACCAGGAAGTCGCAATCGGCCTTCGTGATGCACATCGGCGGCTTGATGCGAATCACGTTGCCGTACAGGCCGCCCTTGCCGATCAGCAGGCCGCGGTCCTTGGCCTTTTCGGCGACATCGGCCGTTTCGGCGGTCGCCGGCTCCTTGCTCTTGCGGTCCTTGACCAGCTCGACGCCGAGCATCAGCCCGATCCCGCGCACCTCGCCGATGAGCGCGTGCTTCTTCTGTAGCTCGAGCAGCTTCGCCTTGAGATACCCGCCGACCTCTTTGGCGTTCTGCTGAATGTGCTCCTCGTCGATGATCTCCAGCACCGCCAGGCCCTGCGCCATCGAAACCGGGTTTCCGCCGAAGGTGTTGAAGTGCAGGCGTTGGCCCAGGTGCTGGGCGACCTCGGTGCGGGTGGTGACGGCGCCGAGCGGCGCCCCGTTGCCGATGCCCTTGGCCATGGTCACCATGTCCGGCACCACGCCCCAGTTCTGGAACCCCCAGTAGTGCGCGCCGGTCCGGCCGAAGCCGGTCTGTACTTCATCGGCAATGCACAATCCGCCGTACTTCCGCACAATGTCGTACACGATGCCGAAGTACTCCGGCGGCGGGCAGACTGACCCGCCGACGCCCTGAATCGGCTCGGCGATGAAGCCCGCGATCTCGCCGCTGGTCTCGTAGCGGATCACATCCTCGACGCTGCGGGCGCACTTCATGTCGCACGCCGGATACGTCAGCCCGAACGGGCAGCGGTAGCAGTAGCCGGGGACGACGTGCTTGACGCCGGGCGGGGAAGCGACGGGGTATTTCCACGTGCCGACGGCGGTGAGCGCGAGCGTGGACTGCGACCCGCCGTGGTAGGCGTTGCGCAGCGTGAGCACGTCGTGGCGGCCGGTGTGCAGGCGGGCCATGAGGATCGCGAGGTCGTTGGACTCGCTGCCGGCGTTGGTGAAGTACGTGACCTTGAGGTTCGACCCCGGCGGCATGCGCTTGGCCATTTCGCGGGCGTACAGCGCGATCGTCGGGTGCAGGTAGATCGTGGTGGTGTGCACGAGCCGGCCGACCTGCTCGCGGACGCGGGCGGTGATCTTGGGGTGGCAATGCCCGACCGAGACGGTGACGATGCCGGCGATGCCGTCGAGGTACTGCTTGCCGGTCTCGTCCCACAGGTACTGCATGTGCCCCTCGACGATGCAGATCGGCTGCTTGTAGTACGTGACGATGCCGGGGTTGAGGTACTCGCGGCGGAGGGCGAGGATCTCCTCACGGCTCGGGCCGGCGTACGGGGTCGGCTTATGACTGCTGATGGGCAGCGGCGCGCGGCTGCGGGCCGGTTGACTGGTCGATGGCATATCGGGCTCCTTGCTCAATCCCCTACGGTGCGACGACGGCGCCGTACGACTCCGGCCGGCGGTCGCGGAAGAACTGCCAGACATTCCGTACGTCGCGGATCATATCCAGGTCGAGGTCCGCGACGACGATGTCGTCGCCGCTGCGTTTGCCTTCCGCGAGGATCTTGCCGCGCGGGTCGCAGAAGTACGACTGTCCGTAGAACTCGCCGATGTTCCACGGCGCCTCGCGCCCCGGGCGGTTGATGGCGCCGACGAAGTACTGGTTGGCGACGGCGTGAGCGGGCTGCTCGAGCTTCCACAGGTACTCGGACAGCCCCGCGACGGTCGCCGACGGATTGAAGACGATCTCGGCCCCGTTCAGCCCGAGGCAGCGGGCGCCCTCGGGGAAGTGCCGGTCGTAGCAGATGTACACGCCGACCTTGCCGACCTTCGTGTCGAACACCGGGTAGCCGAGGTTGCCGGGGCGGAAGTAGAACTTCTCCCAGAACCCTGGCTCGCAGTGCGGAATGTGGCTCTTGCGGTACTTGCCGAGGTACGTCCCGTCGGCGTCGATCACGGCGGCGGTGTTGTAGTAGATTCCGGGCAGGTCCTGCTCGTACAGCGGCACGACGAGGACCATGCGGTGCTTGCGGGCGAGCTTGCGCATGAGCTGCGTCGTGGGGCCTGCGGGCACGGGCTCCGTCAGGTCGTACCACTTGCGGTTTTGCTCGGCGGCGAAGTACGGCCCGTAGAACAGCTCCTGGAGGCAGAGCACCTGCACGCCGCGGCGCGCCGCCTTGGCGATGAGCGCGACGTGTTTGTCGACCATCGCCTTCTTGATCTTGGCGACGGAGGCATTGGCGGGGGCGTTAAGGGTGGCCTGAATCAATCCACCTCGAACGATGCGGGGCATGGTCAGCTCCTTGGGCGAAAGACGCCGGCGCCGGACGGCGCGCTGGACGATAACTCTAGCTGCCAGATGGCGGGATTGCAAAGCGGCGCCGTGACGTCACGGCGCTGCGACGGGCATTGACCGGCTCGGCACGGCCGATAAGCTGAGCGGCTGAGAATCGTAAGGGTCCACGTTACGTCTCAATTCAGCACATTCGGAGAATCCGACATGCGAAACGCCGTCGCTACGTTGTGGGTCGCGTGCCTGTTCGGAGGAGCATTCCTTTGGACCGGCTGCGCCGATGATCCCACCAAGCGGATTACCGTGTTGGAGGACCAGAACCGCACCCTCACGGCCGAGGCGGAGCGGTTGCGGACGGAAAAAGTCGGCCTGTTGCGCGAGCGGGACTTGTGCCAGAACGACCTGACGGCGACGCAGCGCAGCAACGAGAACCTGCGGAAGCTGGTGCAGGATTCTGGCGCGGCGTCCGGCGAAGGGGCTCGTGCCCTCAAGCCGGGCACCCTCGACGCAAAGCTGGCGGCCCTGGAGGGAGGGATTCTGCCGGATCCATTTCCGTCGGGGAGGGTCGAACTCAAGCCGGAAAGCCGGGCCGCGCTCGATCGTCTGGCGGCGGAGATCAAGGCCAAGTACGCGGGCCGTGACGTTTACGTGTTCGGCCACACGGATGCGGACGTCGTCAAGCGGAGCCGGTGGGCGGACAATCGGGAGCTGTCCACGGAACGGGCGCTGGCGGTAGTCCGCTACCTGGAAAGCCAGGGCGTGGATGCCAAGCACCTGGTGGCGTGCGGCTGGGGCGACCAGCGGCCCGTCGACGACAACTCGAGCAAGGAAGGAAAAGCCAAGAACCGCCGGGTCGAGATTCGCGTGGCGGAGCACGCCAGTCCTGAGGGCAAACCTTGAGCCCGGTTGGCTTCCGTTGGCGCAACGGGGTGGGCGAACCCGGGCACTTCGCAGATTGGCCGCGCGGCGGACGCGACCGATGTGGTATGCTACCAAGTTATCCCACGGCCCCGGTCGCGGGTAGTTGGGCGAGCGAACGGAGAATGAACCTGTGACCACCGAGAAGCCCTGTCCGTGCCTCATCAACGGGCGCTGGGTCGCAGCCCAGACCGAGCGTTTCGACAACATCTGGAATCCCTCGACCGGCGAGGCGATCGGCAAGGCGCCGCTGTGCAACGCGGGGGACGTCGACCGCGCCGTGCAGGCGGCCAGGAAGGCGTTTCCGGCGTGGCGGGAGACGCCCGTCACCGATCGTGCCCGGATCATGTTCCGCTTTCAGGAGGTGCTCACGCGGCACGCCGACGAGGTCGCCCGCATCTGCTCCCTGGAGCATGGCAAGACGCTAGCGGAGTCGCGGGCATCCGTGCAGCGCGGCATCGAGATGATCGAGTTCGCCTGCGGGATTCCGTCGCTCTACGCGGGCGACATTGTCGAGAACCTGGCGCCGAGCGTGGACAGCGAGACCGTGCGGCACCCGCTGGGCGTCGTCGCCGGCATCACGCCGTTCAATTTTCCCGCGATGGTGCCGCTGTGGATGTACCCGGTGGCGCTGACGTGCGGGAACTGCTTTGTTTTGAAGCCGTCGCCGCGGGTGCCGCTGTCGTCGGTTCGCATCGGGGAGTTGCTGCTGGAGGCGGGGATTCCGGAGGGCGTGTTCTCGATCGTGCACGGGGACAAGGAATGCGTCGACGCGTTGCTGACGCATCCGGACATCCGGGCGATCTCATTCGTCGGCTCGACGAAGGTCGCCAAGTACATCTACGAGACCGGCACGGCTCACGGCAAGCGCGTGCAGGCCGCCGGCGGCGCCAAGAACCACATCATCATCATGCCGGATGCGGACATGGCGCCGACGATCGGCGGACTCATCAACTCCGCGTTCGGCTGTGCGGGCGAGCGCTGCATGGCCGGCAGCCTGGCGATCCCCGTGGGCAACGTGGCGGACGAAGTTGTCGAGCGGCTGTGCGAGCGCGGCCGGAAGATGAAGGTCGGGCGGACCGACCGCGGCGACGATATGGACATGGGGCCCGTCATCAGCCGGCCGCATCTGGAGCGTGTGCGCGGCTATCTGGACATCGCCGAGAAGGAGGGAGCCAAGCTCGCGCTCGACGGACGGAAGATCTCGGTCGCCGACGGCCCCAACGGCTTCTTCGTCGGGCCGACCGTGATCGACCACGTGCAGCCTCAGATGCGCGTTGCGAAAGAGGAGATCTTCGGGCCGGTGTTGTCGGTGACACGCGTGAACACGCTCGACGAGGCGTTCGAGCTGGGGCAGCAGTGCGAGTACGGCAACGGGGCGGTGATTTTCACCAGCAGCGGTCGGGCGGCCCGCGAGTTCAAGCACCGCTTCAACGCCGGCATGATCGGCATCAACGTCGGCGTGCCGGCGCCGATGGCGTGGTTCCCGTTCACGGGGTGGAACCGCTCGTTCTTCGGCGACCTGCACATTCAGGGCAAAGAGGGCGTGGCGTTCTACACGCAACAGCGGATGACGCTGACGCGCTGGTTCGAGCCGGCCAAGGTGGACAAGCACGATCCGGTCTGGCGGCCGGGCACCGCGCGGTCAAGTGCGGGAAAGGACTGACGCTGCGGCCGGTGCCGATTGGCGCGGGCGGCGCCGGTACTGTGTAATGACCACGACGGCAGTCAAGATGACCGCTGCCGCCAGCGCGACGCGCGGCGTGAACGGCTCGCCGAGCAGCCAGCAACCGAGCAGGATGGCGATCAGGGGGTTCACGTACGCGTACGTCGCGAGCCGGGCGGGCGTGCTCACCTTGAGCAGCCAGAGATACGTGGTCAACGTGATGATCGACCCCGCGAGGATGAGGTAAATCAGCGCTGCCAGCGACCGCCAGGAAACCGCGTGCACGTGCACGCGCGGAAACTCGCCGGTGGCCAGCGCAACCCCAAGCAGAATTACGCCGCCGGCGATCATCTGGGTCGCGGACGCAAGCCACATCGGGCTGGGTACGTCCACCCGCCGCGAGTACAGCGAGCCGAGGGCCCAACATGCGCACGCGATCACCAGCGCGATCGCGCCGGGAATGTGAATGGGTTGGCCGCCGAGGCTGTGCGGCCCGACGAGAATCAGGACGCCAGCACTGCCGAGCAGCAGGCCAACAAGCGTAGCGCGGCCGGGACGTTCGCCGCGAAAGCAAATCCAATCCAGAAAGACTAACCACAGCGGGACGGTACCGACGAGCAACGCCGCCAAACCGGATGCGACCCACTGCTCGGCCCAGCACACCAGGCCGTTGCCGCCCAGCAGCATCAGGCCGCCCACGAGCGCGGCGGCACGCCATTGGGCCGCCGTGACGCGCGGGCGGCTGCGAACGATGGCGAAGACAAACAGAATCAGCCCCGCCACCAGCCAGCGCACGCCAGCGAGGGTGAACGGCGGCAACGTCTCCACGCCGATGCGGATTGCGAAGTATGTCGAGCCCCACACCACGTAGACCACGCCGAAGCCGGCGATGACCTTCCAGGTGGGCGGACGCGGTACGGGTACGACGACCGGGCCAGTGGTCACGCAAGGCCCCTGTTGGGCAATAAGGCACACACGCGGCGCTCGTGGTCCAGCAGAAACTGCTTTCGCCACAGCCCGCCGCCGTAGCCGCCGAGCTGGCCGCTCTTGTTGACCACGCGGTGGCAAGGAACCACGATCGAGACAGGGTTGCGGCCGTTGGCGGAGCCGACGGCCCGCTGCCCACTGGGTCGCCCGACGCGGCCCGCGAGCGCTTCATATGAGATCGTCGCGCCGTACGGAATTGTCCGCAGCGCGTCCCACGTGCGACATTGGAACGCCGTGCCGCGGTATTCGACCGGCACGTTGAACTCCCGCCGCGTGCCCGCGAAATACTGCTCCAGCTCCGTCCGCAGTTGCGACAACAGCTCGTTCGTCCCCGGCAGGACCGGGCTGCCGAGGCTGCGGCGCAGCCGCTCGAGCGATGGCGGGCCGTCGCGGTCCACGAACTCCAGCACACGGACGGCGCGGCTCGTGGCCCCAAGTGTCAGCGGCCCGATCGGACTCGGCATCGTCTGCACGACGAGGCAGTCGGCGGTACGGCTTTGGCCCGGCGGCTCGCCGAAAGTCTGCACGAACGCGTCTCGGAATCCGCTGGTCGATGCGTAGCCGAGATCCAGTCCCACCATGGTCAAATCCTCGCCCGCCCGCAGGGCCTGTAAGGCCGCACTCATGCGCCAGGCCCGACGATAGGCCTGAAACGTCATGCCGTAACGCCGCTTGAAGAAGCGCCGGGCACGGGCCGGGTCGATCCCGCGCGCTTTCAGGTCGACGTCCCGCACGCGTCCGTCCGTCGATGCGCCGGGTTCCAGCAGCCGGTTCACCCACTCGGGCATGCGGCCGTCGGTCACGCACGGTTGGCAGCGCCGGCAGGGGCGGAACCCCGCCTGGAGCGCCTCAGTCGGGGTCGCAAAGAACCGGACGTGCTCCGGACGCGGCTTGCGCGCGGGGCATGATGGCCGGCAGAACACGCCGGTCGTGCGTACCGCCAGCACGAACACGCCGTCGTACGACGCGTCGCGGCCCTGGTAGGCCCGCTCGCGTTCGTGGCGCGACAGCCGGGATGTACGCGGTTGCTCAGTCGAACGGACTATCGTGTTGGACGTCTTGTACATGTCATTATGCTAGATTGCGGCGCCCGGCGGCTCCACCGAAAACTGAGCGCCGTTTTCAAATGGGTGGGGGGGTGTTCGGAGGAGCAACCCGGGCCTGGCCGCTGCCATACGCGGGTGCACGGGCATTGCGCCCGGATGCGGCACTACGGATCAGCGATGACGAGTGCGAACGCGAGGCCATCGTAGCCCTTGCTGCCCACGGTCTGGAGCACTGTGGCGCTCACGCGCTGCTCGGCGGCCAGCAACTCGTTGAAGCGGCGTGTCGCCTGGACGGCGGGATCGATGCTGGCGGCATCGACCACCGCGCCGTTTCGCACGACGTTGTCGGCGATGATCAGGCTGCCGCGGCGGGAAAGCCGCAGTGCCCACGCGAGGTAATCCGGATAGCCCGGCTTGTCGGCGTCGATGAAGATCAAGTCGAACGGTCCGCGGCCCTCGGCGGCGAGCTGCGGCAGCGTATCGAGCGCCGGCCCCAGGCGCAGCTCAACGACCTGGGCCAGACCGGCGCGGGCGATGTTCGCGCGTGCGACTTCGGCGTGCCGCGGGTCGGCCTCCAGCGTGATCAGGCGGCCGCCCGGGGGCAGGGCCCGTGCGAGCCAGATCGTGCTGTAGCCGCCCAGCGTGCCGAGTTCCAGGATCGCGCGCGCCCCCTGGAGGCGGGCCAGCAGATGCAGCAGCTTGCCCTGGTTGGGCGCGACGTGTATCGGCGGCAGGCCGGCCGCGGCGCTGGCCTGGAGTGCCGCATCCAGCGCGGGGTCGGACGGCACCAGCAGGCCGGTGAGGTAGGCGTCGACCGCGGTCCATTGCTCTTGCACCATAGTTCCTCATTCTACGCCCGCAGCGATACCGCGGGCGAGTCTCGCCGGCGGCGCGAAATCGAGGTCGTCAGTTGCGACCGTAAGTTGACGGGTTTGCAGGTGGGCGCGCCACCCGCAGTTAGCGATGAGGGTGCTGGGTAAGGTACGATGTCGCCGTCGTGAAGCCCCGACACGGCCGGTCGCGCCGGTGGGAGAGTCCGTGCCGAATTCGTGGAACGTAACCGAGGTCCCGTGGCCAGAGAGTCCGGCCGGCGCGGCGCGCGCGTACGCGGGGGATGGAGAGGTTGCGTGGCTTGATAGCGCCGTCGATGACGCAGGCGCTTCGAACGGGGCGCGCCACAGCCTGGTGTGCGCCCGGCCACTGGCGGTCGTCGAGCAATTCGAGGGGCGGCGCGCGACGCTCAGGGTCGGCGGGCGCGTGGTCGCAGAAGATGCCGACGGCTGGAGGCTGTGGCGGGCCGCACTGGCGCGGATGCCGGCGTTTCCGGCGCTGAGTTGGGGCATCGGGCCGGGTTGGGTGGGCTACGTCGGGTTCGAGATGGCGCGGCAGCTCGAGCGGCTGCCGGCGCGGCGGCACGAGGACCTTGGGCTGCCGCTGACGCGGGTGGCATTGTACGACCGGGGGATCGTGCTGGATCACGGGAAGCGGCGGGCGTTTGGCGTCCTGGCCCGCGGGGTGGCGAATGTGTTAGGCCGCAGCGAACGGGACGAGGAGTGGCTGGAACGGTGGGCGCTAGCGGCGGTGAATCACGTGCCGTTGGAGCGGTGGGCCGCCAGTCAACTCCATTACGAGATGTCGCGGGACACCTACGAGCGCATGATCGGCCGCGCCCTGGAGTACATCGCGGCGGGCGACATTTACCAGGTCAATCTCGCCCAGCGGCTGCGGTTGGCCGGCGTCGGCGATGCGTGGGCACTGTACGCTGCGGTGCGACGGTCGAACCCCGCGCCGTACGCGGCGCTGCTGAGTTGGGATGGTGGTGCGGTGGCGTCGTTTTCGCCGGAGATGTTCCTGCAGGTGCGTGGCGGGCGGGTGCTGACGCGACCGATCAAGGGGACGCGACCGCGAACGGGGCGTACGGTGGAGGATGAGGCGCGGCGGCGGGAGCTGCTGGGGTCGGCGAAGGAGGCGGCCGAGCTGGCGATGATCATTGATTTGCATCGGAACGATCTGGGGCGCGTGTGCGAGTACGGGAGCGTGCGGGTCGTGCATCCGCGGCGGGTGGAGGCACATCCGACGGTGTTCCATACGGTGGCGGACGTGGAGGGGCGGCTGCGGACGGAGTGCGACGGGCTCGACTTGCTGCGGGCGTGCTTTCCGGCCGGTTCGGTGACGGGCGTGCCGAAGATTCGGGCGCTGGAGATCATCGACGAACTGGAGCCGGTGGCCCGTGGCGTGTACACGGGGGCGATCGGCGTGCTGGGGTTCGACGGGCAGATGACGTTCAGCGTGGCGATTCGGACTTTGCAGATACGCGGGGAAGCGGCGACACTTTACGTCGGCGGCGGCATCGTGGCGGACTCGACGTCGGCCGCGGAGTATGAGGAGACGCTGGCGAAGGCGCGTGGGATTCTGGCGGGGATCGCCGCGGACGAGACGCAGGCGGCGCGTTGCGGCCGGGTGATGGCGGAGAGCTGAAGCGGCGGCGGGCGGGCGCTGACGAAGGAGCCGTGTTGTGCGTTATTGGGTGTGCCTGAACGGGACGCTGGTGCCGGCGGAGGACGCCAAGGTCAGCGTCTTCGACTCGGGGTTCATGCAGGGCATCGGGCTGTTCGAGACGATGCGGGCGTACAACGGCAGGCTTTTCCGCTTGCAGCGGCATCTGGACCGGCTGGCCAACTCGGCCCAGGAGCTGGGATGGACGACGGTTCCGGACCTGGACGAGGCGGCCGACAACGTGCAGCAGGTGCTCACGGCGACGGGGGCAGCCGATGCGCGCGTGCGACTGACCGTGACGACCGGGTCGCTGCACCCGGCGGCCGCGGACACGCCGGGGCTGACGATCGTGGCGACGGCCAGCGCGGGCGAGAAGTACCCGGACGAGTGCTACACGAAGGGCGTGACGGTGCTGGCGTCGGAATGCCGGCAGAGCTTGAGCGACCCGACAGTCGGCCATAAGACCACGAGCTACTTCCCGCGGCTGGCGTCGCTGCGGCGGGCGCACGCGACCGGCGCATTCGAGGTGCTGTGGCTGACGCCGGACGATCATCTGGCGGAGGGCGCGATCAGTAACATCTTCGTGGTGCGGAACGACCAGCTTCTGACGCCGCCGCTGGAGACGCCGGTGTTGCCGGGGATCACGCGGGCGACGGTTTTGGAGTTGGCGGGGGCGATCGGAGTGCCGGCGCAGGAGGCGGCGCTGACGCTCGACGATCTGCGCGGGGCGGAGGAGGCGTTTGTGACGAACAGCATGATGGAGCTCGTGCCGGTGGTGCGGCTGGGGCGGGAGCGAATCGGCAACGAGAAGCCCGGGGACCTGACGCGGGCGCTGGGGATTGCGTACGGGCATTTGATCGACCAGGAGTGCGGGGGGTAGAGGTCGCCGGTGGGAAAAACGCAACGGCCGGTCGTGCAGGACGTGTTTGCGGCGCTCGATGAACTGGCGCCGTTCGAATACGCCGCCGAGTGGGACAACGTGGGTCTGCTGGCGGGTGCGCCGGAGGCGCCGGCAGGGCGGGTGCTGCTGGCGATCGACTTGACGGACGCGGTGGCGCGGGAGGTCCTGCGGCGGAACGTGAATACGCTGGTTGTTTATCATCCGCCGATCTTCAAGGGGATTCGGACGGTGACGGCGAGCGCGGCGGCGCCGACGACGCTGCTGGCGGAGTTGCTGGCGGCCCGCGTCGCGATCATCGCGCTGCACACGGCGCTGGACGCGGCGGCGGGCGGGACGAACGACGTGCTGCTGGATGCGTTCGACGTCGTCGAGCGTTATCCGCTCGAGCCGCTCGTGCGGGAGGATCGGCACTACAAGCTGGTGGTCTTTGTGCCGGCGGCGGAGGCGGACAAGCTGCGCGGGGCGTTGAGCGCGGCGGGCGCGGGGGCGATCGGGCATTACACGGAGTGCAGCTTCGAGTTGGCGGGGCGGGGCACGTTCCGCGGCGATGAGACGACGAATCCGACGATCGGCCGGAAGCTCGTACTCGAACATGCGGACGAGATTCGGTTGGAGATGGTCGTGCCGCGGGCGCGGCTGGGGCCGGTGGTCCGCGCGCTGTACGCGACGCACTCGTACGAAGAGCCGGCGTTCGACGTTTATCCGCTGTGCGAGGCCGTCGGGCGCGGGATGGTTGGGATGGGGCGCGTCGGCGTGCTGAAGCGGGCGCAGCGGGGTGATGTGCTGCTGCGGGCGCTGGCGAAACGGGTCGACATGGCCGGGGCCGCGGTGGTGGGCGGTGTGCGCCGGCGGTTTCGGTCGGTGACGGCCGCGGCGGGGTCGTTCGGCGTGGCGACGCTGCGCGATCCGGAGTCGCTGGTGCTAACGGGCGAGTTCAAGCACCACGACGCGCTCGAATTGCTGCGGCGGGGGGTGACGGCGGTGCACCTGGGGCATTGGGCGAGCGAGCGGCCGGTTCTGGATGTAGTCGCGGCGCATCTAGCGCGGCGGGTGCGCGGCGTGCGTGTGGCAATCGCGCGGGCGGACCGGGCGCCGCTGTCGCCGTGGGCGCGTTAGGACTTTGCGCTTGCCGGCCGGATGCTCCGACGTTGAGATAGTGGGGTCGGGGGGCGTGATCGTGCTCGGAGATCGCCATGGAGCGGCTCACAAAACGGACTTCGTCGTTATTCGTGCGGGTCGCGGTGTTTCTGCCGGTGCTCGTGATGCTGCCGCTGGCGCCGGCCCGTGCGCAGGACGGCGATGCGGTCGCGATGGTCAACGGCCGGCCGATCAGCAAACGCCGCATGATCGAGGTGCTGTGGGACGCGCACGGGCTGCCAATCCTGCAGCAGCTCATCGTGCTGGAGCTGGCGAAGGAACAGACGGCGGCGCGGAAGATTCGCGTGACGCCGGAGGACGTGGAGCGTGAGTTTCAGCGGGCGTTGAATACGATCGCGCCGGAGGCGGGGCGGGACGGTAAGCCGCTGGACGAGGCGGCGAAGCAGCAGACGCTGGATTTTTTGCTGCAACAGAAGGGGATCTCGCTGGCGGAGTTCAAGATCGGCATGGAGCGCAACGCGCACCTGCGGAAGCTCGTCGAACAGGACCTGCGCGTCGACGACCCGACGCTGCGGGAGGAGTTTGCGCGCCTGTACGGGGAGAAGGTCGAGATTCGCAGCATCCAGATCGGCGAGGTCAGCGCGCTGCACGAAGCGCTGAACCTGCTCGAGAAGGGCACGGACTTCGGCGACGTTGCCCGGCGGCTGAGCCAGGATACGGCGTCCGCCCAGCGCGGCGGGCTGCTGGAGCCGTTCACGTTCAACGACGACAACATCGCACCGGTGCTGCGTGAGGCGGCGTTCGCGCTGGCGGCCGGGGAGGTGTCGAAGCCGGTGAAAGTGGGGCGCTGGTGGTTCATCTGGCGGCTGGAGCGGCGGATTCCGCCGGCGGATGCACGGTTCGAGGACGTGAAGGCGGAGGTCGAGCGGAAGCTGCGGGAACGGGTGATTCCGCAGGAGATGAACCGGCTGGTGACGGAGCTGTTCCACAAGGCGGAGATCCGCGTGCTGGACCGCGACCTGAAGCCGAAGTTCGAGGAGCTGCTGAAGCGGAATGCGGCGGCGGATGGGGCGCTGACGCCGTAGTAAAGCGCCGCGCACGGGCCGGAGGCTGATGCTCGCGAGGCGTCTGGGTGTTCAGAAGTAGATCCACAGCGGTGGATCGAGGGAGGTTGGCAGGAGGGCGTGCGCCAGCACCGGCGTTGCGAGGCACCAAGCGAGAAGGCACAGCAGTGCGAGCGCGGTGGCGGTGCGCGTGGAGCCCGCGGGGGGTCGGGGGCCGCGGCGGCGCAGCGCGGTGAGCGAGAGCAGGCCGCCGATGAGCGGCGGGAGGTACGTCAGACCCTCGATGAAGCTCGGACAGACGAGGAGCAGTAGCGTCAGCGGAATCGCGACGTGGGCCGCACTGGCCGGCAGCCAGTAGGCCGCCAAGCGCAGCAGTCGGCGGGCGCTGGGTCGCGCAAGACGGGTGACGGATGGGTGGGACACGATGCCGAGCGTGAGCAGCGCGACGGCCAGCGCGACGATGGCGACCCGGGGGGTCCAATACAACGCCGCGGACCGGAGCGCTGCGGCGGGGCTGGTGCCGGCATGAAGGTACGTCGCGGCCGCGAGCGCGAGCGTCGTTAGGGCGTAGAGCCAAAGGCCGCCGAAGACGAGCACCAAGGCCGCGCGGGTCAGCGGGCCGTCGAGGTCGAGCGTGGTGACTAGGCGGCGCGGTGCGAGCGTGCCGCGCATGAGTTCCCACGAGCTGCGGAGCAGGACTTGGTGCGGTTGCCAGGGGTCGCAGCGGTCGAGCGTGGTCGGGACGTTTTCGCGCAGGACGCCGGCTTGCCAGGCTTCTTCGGGGTACGTCAGCCCGCACTCGGGGCAGCGGGGCAGCGGCAGGCCACGGAGGTTGTAGCCGCAGCGGGGGCAGAAGACGTCTGTTGGCTCGCGCGAGTGCATCGGCGATACGATACGCGCCGGCGCGGCAGGTGGAAACAACGGCCGGCCGCACGCCGCGCTGCGCGCGGGCAGCGACGGGGCCGCGGGCGTGTGGTCGGCGGCAGACCGCGGCTATAATGCGTGGTTCATGAGTGAGGCCGACGAGAAAACGGGTTTGTTCGGGCGGTTGCGGCGCGTGCTCGTCGGGCCGCCGCGCGACCTGCGCGACCGCTCGCTCTTCCACCGCATCTCGCTGGTGCCGCTGCTGGCGTGGATCGGGCTAGGGGCCGACGGGCTGTCGTCGTCCGCGTACGGTCCGGAAGAAGCGTTCCGGATGGTGGGCGAGCACCACGCCTATCTCGCCGTCGGCCTGGCCGTGATGACGGCGACGACGGTCTTCATTATTGCGGCGGCCTACAGCCATATCATCGAGCACTTTCCGCAGGGTGGCGGCGGGTATGTGGTTGCGACGGCGCTGCTCGGGCCGCGCGTCGGCGTGCTCTCCGGCTGTGCGCTGCTGGTGGACTACGTATTGACCATTGCCGTCTCGATCGCCTCGGCCGGGGCCGCGCTCTTCAGCTTCGTCGATCCGGGGTGGCATGGCATGAAGGTGCCGGTCGACGTGGCCATGATCGTGACGCTCGTCGTCTTGAACCTCCGCGGCGTGCGCGAATCGGTGCTGGCGCTGGCCCCGATCTTCATCGTGTTTGCCGTTACGCACTTCATCACGATCGTGGGCGGCGTGGCGGCCAAGCTGCCGGAACTCGGCACGACCGTGCAGAACGTCAGCAGCGGCTTCCACGGGGGTCTCTCCACGCTCGGGCTCGGCGGCATGATCCTGCTGTTCCTGCACGCGTACTCGATGGGCGGCGGGACGTACACCGGCATCGAAGCCACTTCGAACGGCATGCCCATCCTGCGCGAGCCGCGCGTCCAAACCGGCAAGCGCACCATGCTCTACATGGCGATTTCGCTGGCGTTCACGGCGGGCGGGCTGCTGGTGCTGTACCTGCTCTGGCACGTCCCGCCCTACACCGAAGGCAAGACCACCAATGCCGTCCTGCTTCAGCGGATGACGGCGGGGATTCCGGGCGGACAGGCGTTCACGCTGCTGACGATGCTCGCCGCGGGTGCCCTGCTGATCGTCGGGGCACAGGCCGGGTTCGTCGATGGTCCGCGCGTGCTGGCGAATATGGCGGTCGACTCCTGGATGCCGCACCGTTTTTCGCAGCTTTCCGAGCGGCTGACGACGCAGAACGGCATCCTGATGATGGGCGTGGCCTCGCTTGCGGTCCTGCTCTACGCCCACGGCAACGTTCACCAACTCGTCGTGCTCTACAGCATCAACGTGTTCATGACGTTCTCGCTGTCGATGTTCGGGATGCTGCGGCGAGCCGTGCAGTTGCCGCGGGCGGCGAAGGGGCGCGTCGGGCACCTCCTGCTCTTCGCGGTCGGCTTCGCGCTATGCGCGACGATCCTCGTGATCACCACGGTGGAGAAATTCCACGAAGGCGGGTGGCTCACGCTCGTCATCACCGGCGGGCTGGTGATGTTCTGTTTCTGGATTCGAAGTCACTACCAAACGGTCGTCGCAAAGCTCCGGGAGTTGTACGCCCAACTCGAAAAGCTGCCCGAATATGCGAAAGGGACCGCGGGCGCGCTGGATCCGAAGCAGGCGACGGCGGCAATCCTGGTCGGGGGGTACGGCGGGCTGGGCATCCACACGCTGATGAACATCTTCCGGGCGTTTCCGGGGCACTTCAAGAACGTCATCTTTCTGTCGGTCGGCGTGGTGGACTCCGGCGAGTTCAAGGGGGAGCAGTCGGTCGAGCTGCTGCGAGCGCGAACCGAGGAAACGCTCCAGAAGTACGCCGCGCTGGCGAATGGGCTGGGGATGCCGGCCGCGTGGCGCTACGCCGTCGGCACGGACGTGGTGGAGGAGGCGGAGAAGCTCTGCCTGGGGATCGCGCACGATTTTCCGCGGGTCACGTTCTTTGCCGGCAAGGTCATCTTCCAGCGTGAGAGCTGGTACCAGCCGCTGCTGCACAACGAGACGGGGCTGGCTTTGCAGAAGCGGCTGCACTGGGCCGGGCACGTGATGGTGGTGCTGCCCGCGCGGGTGCGGTGAGGCGCGCGGCCGGCCGGATCGCTCGTTTCAGGGGCGGATACCGGCGTGCAAGGCGCGTTTGAGGATTTTGCCGGTTGGGCTGCGGGGCAGGTTGTCGGTGACGTGCATCCGGCGCGGGATCTTGTAGGCCGCGAGCCGGTCGCGGCAGAAGCTGCGCAGGTCGGCCTCAGTGGGCGGGGCGACGCCGGACCGGGGGATGAGGTACGCGACGGGGACCTCGCCGCGCAGGTCGTCGACGACGCCGATCACCGCGGCTTCGGCGACGGCGGGGTGCTCGACGAGCACGCTTTCGATCTCGAAGGGGAAGACGTTCTCGCCGCCGACGATCATCATTTCCTTGGCGCGGCCGGTGATGTAGATGAAGCCGTTGGAGTCGATGCGGCCGATGTCGCCGGTCCAGAGGGCGCCGTCGCGGACGGTGGCGGCGGTCTGCGCGGGCTGGTTGAGATAGCCCTGCATGACGCAGTGGCCGCGGATGACGAGTTGCCCGTCGTGGCCGGACGGCAGCTCGTGGCCGGTCTCGTCCACGGCGACGACCGAGATGCCGGGCAGTGGTTGCCCAACAGAGCCGGCGCGATGCGCGCGGGGCGTGTTGAGCGAGACGACGGGCGAGGCTTCGGTCATGCCGTAGCCTTCGTAGAGGCGGACGCCCCAGTGCTCCTCGAATATCTGCGCGACACGCGCGGGCAGGGGCTCGCCGCCGCTGACCGGCAAGGTGAGGGACGCGAAGGCGCGGGGGGCGACGGTCTTCATCGTCGTGAGGGCTCCGAACATGCTGGCGATGGTGATGAAGACCGAGACGCGCCGCTCCGCGATGATGTTGACCGTGGCGACCGGGCTGAAGCGCGGCAGGTAATGCACCGTTGCGCCGAGCAGTAGCGGAACGACGGCGGCGGTCGTGAAGCCGAAGGCGTGAAACAGCGGCAGCACGCCGAGGAAGACGTGGTCGGGCGTCATGTCGGCGGCCTCGATGCAGGCGCGGGCGTTCTGCACGAGGTTGTCGAAGGTAAGGCAGGCGCCCTTCGGCTGGCCGGTCGTGCCGGAGGTGTAGATCACGGCGGCGACGTCCTGCGGGCGGGCGTCGGGAGCCTCTGCGGGCCCCGCCGCGACCGAGCCGCGGGCGTCGAGGAGCAGCGTTTTCAGCCCGGCAGCGTGGACGCTCGGCGCGAAGCGGTCGATCGTGACGACGAGATCGAGGTCGGCGTCGCGGACGATCTGGCCGAACTCCCGCGGCGCGAGCATGAAGTTCAGCGGCACCGCCGTGCGCCCGGCGTACCAGCAGGCGAAGATCGCCGCGGCACAGACGCTCGATGTCGGCGCCAGGACGCCGACGCGCGGCCGGTCGGTTTGCACGGCGATGGCGGCCGCCAGCGCGCCGGCGAGAGTCCGGAAGTCCTCGTACGAGAGGGCGACGTGCTCGTCGCGCGCGGCGAGCTTGCCGGCGTGGCGAGCACAGTTCTCCGCAAACAGGTCAAGCAGTGGGTGCATTTTCGCCGTATGCAGCCGGAGGCGGCGTCCGACCACCTCATGGGCGTTGTCCCTCTCCTGCTCCGATGGGAAGTGATCGGCGTGCAGCCGTCGCGAGGTTGTAGGCCGGCGTGAGGGCCGCTTGCGGCTATTTGGGATGCATGTCCGTCGGGGGCGGCTCGGGCTTCGGCTCGATCGCCTGCACGGTAAGGTCGCGATAGATGCCTTGCTCGGCCAGCTTTCCGCAATCGGCGTGGGCTTCTTCCTTGGTTTCGTAGCGCCCCAGGGTAACCATCAGGCCGTCGGCGGCGCGCGCCCGCACGCGCCAGTGCTTTGGCTGATTCCACTTCGCCGGCCGCTTCACAGGCATTCGCTTCTCCATAATCCCTCGCGCTGACTTATGGTGCAACGGGCAGGAACGGAGCAACCGCATCCGTGTTACGGGGAACCTCGGCGCCGCGCACCTGATCCGTGCTCGCCAGCAACCGGGACCAGGCCGATTGGGCTGTGTGCGCGGCTGGCCGCTGGGGGGCACCGCGAAGGTGCCCCCCAGCGGAGCCTCGTGGGTTTAGCGTCGGCCGTAGCCGCCGCGGCTGCGGCCATAACCGCCGCCGCCGCCACCACCACCTCCGCCACCGCCGCGATGTTCAGTGCGGGGACGGGCTTCATTGACCGTTAAAGGACGGCCTTTTAAATCTTTCCCGTTTAATGCGGCAATTGCTGCCTGGGCTTCAGTGTCCTGGGCCATTTCAACAAATGCAAAACCACGGGGTCTTCCCGTGAATTTATCTTCAATGATTGAAACCGACGTTACCTGTCCGCACGCTTCGAAAAGCTGCCGGACATCGCTTTCGCCGGCATCAAAAGATAAATTACCAACATAGATATTCATTTCGCTCACCTTTTCTAAGGTTTACCATTCAATTCCAGAAGGGCGTTTTTCGTCCTTCTTTCCTACAATGCCATGTTTCAATACGACAACTTCGCACGAGACACTTCAATCAACTCTTAATCCTATCACTCGAACATCAAAGTCATTTACCGATGAGAATGGCGGATTCTTTCCGGATACTGAAGCTCATGGCCTACTCATACTTATTTGTTAATCTGTTAGCAACGCCTTCTCCGACCCTCCTCCCTTGAAACATGGTGTGATACTTTTTTTAAAAGTGGATTTCCGTGCGTGCTCATGCAAGGTCTTCTTGTCATATAATATACGTCTCCGGCATGCACCGAGCAAGTATCGTACGTTTCATTCGCGCCTTTCTCCAGTCACCTGCAGCGCGATAATGGTAAGATCATCGTGGTAGGGGGCCCCGTTTGTAAACACTTTAACGTCGCTCATGATGCTTTCGAGCATGGCCTCGGGCGTGGCGCCGATATTGGTCGAAAGCAAGTCAAGCAGCCGTTTGGTCGTATAAGCGTTTTTATCGTTGTCCACCGCTTCGGTAAGCCCGTCGGTGTAAATAAGATACCGGTCGCCTTCCTTCAGCGGGATGCTCACTTCGTCGATAAACCCCGAAAAAGCGTCGAAGTCCGAAATGAAGCCGAGGGCGATCCCGTTTGACTCGATGGTTTCGACCGTGTTGCTGCCGGCGTTTATCCTGATCAGTTTCGGGTGGCCGGCCCGTGCGTATGACATGCCGGAGCCGCATTCGTTGATAATAAGGCATATAGCGGTGACAAACGAGCGGTCGTCGAGGTTGACCCGCATGGAATCGTTGACCGCGCACAGGAGCTGCTTTGCCGATGTCTCATTCCGCGCTTCGACGCGGAATGAGCTCCGCAACATGGTCATCAGAAGCGCGGCGGGAATGCCCTTTCCGCAAACGTCCGCGATGACGACCACCCAGTTGCCCGCCTCAGTCTTGAAATAATCGAGGTAGTCGCCCCCCACTTCAAAAGCGGGATAATAAACGCCTTTGAGGTTGACACAGGGGATCGACGGTTTCTGGCTGGGGGTCAGCCGCTGCTGAATGCTCCGTGCCGCGTCGAGTTCTCCCTGAAGCCGCGCTTTTTCCCCCAGTTCCTGGTAATGGAGCGCATTGCTCAGGCTTACGGCGGCCTGGGTCGCAAGGGTCGCCACGACCTGTTCTTCTTCTTTGTACACCGCTTGTCCCTTGCTGCAGGCAAAAATCTGTATGATGGCGATCAACTGGTTGTCGGCAAGAAGCGGTATTGCGCAATAGAACGGCAGGCCTTCGGTCTGCGGCCAGGAAAACTGGTTGATATAATCGTCGGAAGGCCAGTTTTCCACTATAAATGGGCGCTGGAGCGGCATATGGTGAAAAACATTAAGGGCCTTTTCCGACGCCATTTTACCGATATCGCAATTGAGAAGCCCGGTCGCCGCGATACACGAAAACCCCTTGTTAATCCTCAGGCAGCAACTGGCGACGGCCTCCGGGTAGCGGATGACAAACGACCTCAGGATTACAGGAACGAGCTCGTCGATATTGATGCATTGCGCCATGTCGTAGGAAACGGACGTGAGGAAATCCAGTTGCTCGATCCTGGCCTCCAGGTTTTTATTTGCCTTTTGCAAATCTTCAGTGCGCTCCTGCACGCGGACTTCCAGTTCCTCTTTTGCTTTACTCAAGGCCTTTTCAAACATTTTTATTTCGGTGATGTCTCGTGAAATCCCGAACGTCCCTATGATGGAATTGTTTTTATCGTATATCGGCATTTTTGTGGTGAACACCCAGTGTTCCGGTTCACCGGGCGCGGTCTCGCGTTCGATTTTCCCGACGATGGGTTTTCCCGTCGTGATGATGTTCCGTTCATCGTCGTATGCTTCCTGGGAGTGTTCGATGGGAAAATAGTCGAAATCGGTTTTTCCTCTGGCTTCTTCCGGGGTGCTGATGCTGAACTTTTCGGCTTGTGCTTTACTGATGCGTAAGAAACGGCTTTCCTTGTCTTTGAAATAGATGCTGTCCGGCGAATTATCGAGCAATAAATGGAGCATGTCGCGTTCGCTGGTGAGTTCTTCTTTTGCTTTTTGCAGTTCTTCTTCAAATTCTTTTATTTTCGTGATATCCCTGGAGATCCCAAACATTCCAATTATCTTTTTCGATTTATCGAAAATCGGGATTTTTGTTGAGGAGTACCATTGGAATGTACCATCCAGTTTTTCAACTTTTTCAATTTTCCCAATGAGCCCTTTTCCGGTTTTTATGATGTTCTGTTCATCATGTGAAAAATCCTGCGCTTTATTAAAAAAATCAAAATCCGTTTTTCCTATGGCGTCCGCCGGATTAATAAGTCCCATGAGCTTGGCCTGGGATTTATTAACAATGGAAAACCGGCTGTCGAGGTCTTTGAAATATATATTGTCCGGGGAATTATCCATGAGCAAACGGAACATTTCGCGTTCCCTGTCGAGTTCTTCCTCCATTTTTGTGGCATGCGAAATATCATGGCTGATGCCGCAGGTCCCGATAATGGTCCTGGTTTTCTTGTCGATGATCGGTATTTTGGTGATCGAAATCCATCGCGGTTCCATACCCGGCAGCTGGATCTTTTCAATTTTTGAAATAAGCGGTTTCCCGGAAGTAATGATGTCCTGTTCATCATCATAAAACGATTTGGCAAGTTCTTTGGGAAAAAAGTCAAAGTCCGTTTTTCCTACCACTTCTTCGGGGTCGGAAAGCCAGCGGCGGTTTGCCCATGCCTTATTGACCCGGATAAAATGGGATTTTGTGTTTTTGAAATATATGGAGTCTGGAATATGTTCCATGAGGGTATTGAGCAGCTGCTCTTCGAACACCAGATCGGCTTCCCTTTTTTTAAGGTCGGCTTTGGATTTCTTATGATGGTTCATAGAGTGGTTATTCAGAATTGCCCTTAATCTAACGTTCGCATTCCGAGGATCTGATTGTCCGAACCATAGGCGCAACAGGGCAATTTCGATTCTACGGTAAAATCCATTTTAAACCGCGGAGAGGAAAATTTGGGATCAAAGGCATAATTATTGGAGGTCAATTTGTTTGAAACGGTAAGATTTCCGAATAAATTATTCTTGTTAAGTTGTGTTTTTTCCGAATTGCGCGACAGCTTGACGGAGAAGCGTTCATTAAAAGTGATCATGTTGTTTTCAATAATGATATCTGATGATCCGCCCATGGCAATCCCATTATTTGCATTAAAGGCTATGGTATTATGGTTTATGGACCCGTTTGTGCCTCGTACATCCCATCCCTGAATTCCTGATCCTTTGTTAAAGGCGATAATATTGTCCTCGATTTTGGGTAAATGCCGTACGCAGATAATGCCGGTCATCCAGTTTTTAACTATCCTGCATTTAATTATAGCATTATTGATGTCTTTTGAAAAGACCCCTATTGTACCATTTCTGATTTCGAACCCATAAAGAGTAGAATTAACGCTAAGCGTGACCACCGTCCCCTTCCCCTTACCGTCGATAACCGCTTTAAACGTATTCTTGGCTTTAAGAGAGACGCCCGCCTTAATGAATACATGTTCCCTATAGACCCCATCGGATACCAGTATCGAATCACCGAATTTTGCGCTCATCATTGCCTGTCCAATGGTTTGTATTCCCACCGAGGGCACGGATAGAATTTCCCCCAAAGCAGTCGCGCTCAATGTGACAACGGCCAACAAACCGGCAACGAGTAATTTTTTAGAAAACTTCATAAAAAACCTCCTTTTACTATTTAATCCGTGCGCCCAAGTCTTCTCCGTCGGAACCTTTGTTTTTGCACGAAGAACCGGGCTTTAATGAAAAATCCATTTTCCTCGGTCCGATAAATTCCGGATCGAAGGCAAAGTTATCTTCTAATTTAATATAGGACATGGCGCTATTTTCAAAGAAAACGTTTTTTGTCACGTTCATGGTCGCGGAGGCCCCGGAGGCATCGGACAATTTCAAACCCGACCGCTCGTTGAACGCAATAATATTGTTTTCGACGGCAACGGCCGATTTTCCTTCCAATGCGATCCCGTTGTTCCGATTGAAGGCTATGGTATTGTGATTGATCGAGGAACCCATGGCCAGCAAATCCCAGCCCTGAATGCCCGATCCCTTGTTGAAAACGATGACGTTGTCTTCAATTTTCGGCGCATGGCCCACGCAGATGACGCCGCTTTCCCTCATGCCCGTTATGCGGCAGCGAATGACGGCGTTTTCCGATGTCCGGGACGTTATGCCGATGGTCGCGTTGCGGAGTTCAAACCCGTCAATGGTCGCGTTACCGCCAAGGGTCACCGCGCAGCCCTTTCCTTTTCCGTCAATTATTGCCTTAAACTGCGTACGCGCCTTGAGCGTCACGTTTGCTTTTATCTGGACTTCTTCGGCGTATATTCCGTCCCCCGCCGCAATCGTGTCGCCCGCCTTTGCCAGAAGCATTGCCTGGGAAATGGCCTGGGAGCCTGTCGCGGACACCTCGATGGTCGCCGCATGAGCGGACGTCAGCCAAAGAGCGGCGACCGAAATGACCATGAAGGGTTTCAGGGTTAAAAAGGTTTTCACGGCGGCCTCCTCCTTATCCATCTTGTGGGTTAAGTCAATATACTTTACGGGGCCATGGCCTTTTGTAAAGTATATATTTTATGAAAGCATAGGACGCTTTTGCAAACATGCTTCGAAAGAACAAAATACTTCGGAGATGCTGATAGGAGGGATCAAAATAGCAATTGATGTGGCATCCCTCGCAAAACGGATATCGTCCCTGCAGGGCCTCGGCTTGGGCGCGCTGCGGCCGTGTCAGTTCGTCTGAAATCGGCCCTTGTATGGGAACGGCGGCCACGGCCCGGTGAAAGCAGGGGAGCGCGATACGGTTGTCGGGAAGCACCACGATGGTCGAGGTGACCGCCCTGCACAGCGGCTTTTGCAGGTGGTTTCCCCCCTGTTTACGCAGTGAAATATGGGCCTTGTTCAAGTACACTCCCGCGCGCTTCGCATAGGCCATGGCCTTCCGGTGCGTTGGCGGCGAAACGATGTCGGGACCGCTCACGGCGAAGACCGGGTCCAATATGACCATAAGCCTGTTTTTTCGTGCAATATTATAGACGCCGTCAAATGCGTCGATGTTGCGGTCGGTGTAGGTAAAAAGAAGGTCCGGCGCCAGGTTATTCGACAGGGCCGCAGGTATGCTTTCCAGGACCTTTGAGTAGCAATTGCAACCGCGGATCTCATTATGAAGCGCCTCGGAGTCGGCGTCGATGCTGAAATGGAGCAAATCGACAAGCCCGCGCAGTTCCTCGGCATGTTCCTTGAAGGCGATGCAATTCGTGGTAATTGACGTGATAAAACCATGGCCCTTTGCCTTGCGGAGGAACACGGCAAGGTGCGGATGCAGGAGCGGCTCTCCTCCTGTAAAGTCAACGAACCGGCACCCCGCTTTTCGCGCCGTCCGTAAATTGTTGAGCACCTCATCGACATCGGCATCGACCTTCGGTTCCTGCTTCCAGATTTCGCAAAACGAACAGCGGCTGTTGCAGCGGTTGGTAATATAATAATGGAGGAGGAGCGGTTTCATAGTTTGCGGCCCTTCCAGGAAATATCGGGGGCCACGATAAAGGTCGCCAGAAACGCCAGTGTTTCGACCATGAGAAAAATATAATACACAGGCAATAGAAAAAGGTTTTCGGTGGAATGGATTTTTTTAAAGGAACTATAGACAAAAACAATGGTCAGGGCCGCGTTGGCTAAAGCGGCGATTTCGATCTGCTGCGGGACAAGTCGCGCGAGGGACAGCAGGAAAAGGACATTTTGAAAACAAAATAGGACCCACAACGGGAAAAGCCCGGATTTCATCCGCAGGCCGCCGCGTCCCCATCTCAGCGCCTGGCTGAAAAACCCGGTGATGCTTTTGCAAGGAAACGTATAGGCATATGCGGTAAAAGGTAAAGCGGCGGCAACCGAAAAACCTTTTCGTTTAAAAACCCGCAATAAATCGCAATCTTCAACAATGCTGTGGCCCACCCCTTTCTGGCCGCCGATTGCCCGGTAGGATTCTTTTTTGACAAGGAGATTGTTTCCCATGCATGAACCGGTCAGACGCGCGGCCTGAAATGCGTGGGCCACCGCGAAAAGGAATTCGAGCTGATAGGATTGCATGGCATTAAAAAGGCCGTTCGGGGCCTTTTTCCGCAGGGCCGTGTGGCCGAAAACCAAGTCATGGCCATGTGAAACCATCCCGGCCATTGAAGCGATCCAGTTTTTCCTAAACTCCATGTCCGCGTCGGTAAACAGCAGCCAATCGTACGACGCTTTAGCGGCGCCTGTGTCTATAGCCTGCTGCTTGCTGGTCAGACCGACCGCCTTATCGTAATGGGAAGGGATGATTTTTATCGGACGCGCAGTGGACGCGCAATACGGCGCAAGGACTTTTTCGTAATCGTCGGTTGATCCGTCGTTGACCATAAGAACTTCAAAGGCGCCCGGATAATCCTGGTTCATGAGCGAGTCCAGAAGCGCAGGGAAATGGGAGGCTTCGTTTTTAAAAGGTATCACAACAGAAATACCAGGAGCTTCGTTTTGTTCCCCGACTGTTTTTGTCCCCTTTTTTAACGTGGTATTAATGGTAAGGTAAACCAGAAAAACGGCATACAGCGCTGAAAGCGCCAGAGAAATATCGACGAATAAATGCGTCAAAATCTTTTTCTTCCGGATTAAATTAAGTTGCCGCTTTTTTATAACCTATTTTATAATATACACAGATTTTATGCTTTTTCACAGAAAAGTTGTCGGCGTGACTCAACAGGAAGCAATAGCGATGGTGAAGGGAATAGGGATCGATATCGTTGAGATAGAAAGAATAGCGTCCATGGTCCGGAAATATGGTGACCATTTCTTGCGGAAGGTTTTCACGGACGCGGAGATAACGTATTGCAAAAGCAAGGCTTTTCCCGCACTTCACTTTTCGGGCCGGTGGGCGGCGAAGGAGGCCTTTTTTAAGGCGCTGCCTGCTTCCTGCCAGGCGTTGTCGGCGTGGAAAAGCGTGGAAGTGCTGCCTGAAGACCACAAGCATGATAAA